>VXRG01000021.1 GCA_009838625.1 Caldilineaceae bacterium SB0664_bin_27 | reverse complement strand
GGCCCAGGCGGCGGGGCTGGGGGCGCGAGGGCAAGGGCACGGCCTGGCCATGCGTTTCTGGTGGCCTCTCAGGAAAATGACAAGATGAGATGGGATGGTTTTTCGCCAGGATTCGTCGAAACTTGACAGTTTCTGATTCACTGTTCTATACTTTGACCATGCAACAAGGATCTCCCACACAGATGGACCTTTCACCTGCAAAAGCCAACTGCGCAGCAGCACACGCAGCAACGCGCGTGCCGCGGTAGCAGGTAACGCTGTTTACACTGCGCCGCAGGCACTCGAAGAGGGCCACGGCGCCGAGGAATCGCTGGGATGCGCCGTGGACTGGTACCACGGCGTTTTTTTGTGGTCGATACGAACTTTTTTTCAGAGCCGAGAGGTCAACGTGAAGCTGACGAAGGAAGAGGTTCAGCATGTGGCTGAACTGGCCAAGCTGCAGTTGAGCGACGCAGAGCTAGAGGAGTATGCCGGGCAGCTCGGGCAGATTCTGACATATGCCCAGCAGATCCAGTCCGTGGATACAAGCACCGTACCCCCAACGCCCCAGGTACTGCCGCTCAGCAATGTACTGGCAGAGGACGCGTCAAAGGACAGTCTGTCGAATGATCAGGCGGTCGACAATGCCCCCGATGCCGATGACGGTTATTTTCGGGTCATCGCCGTGTTTGACGACTCAGGGGCGTAGTCGAATAGCGGGAATACTTGAGAGCAGGCGTGAGTACGTTTCAGATGGAGAAGGCGGCGAGGGTGATGGGCGGCCAGAATTCGACAAAACAGTTGACATCGCTTGGCGTGGCCGAAGCCGGCGTCGGACTGGCGGCCGGGCGCTTTACCTCTGTCGATCTGACGCAGGCGTTTCTTGAGCGGATTGAGCGGATAGACGGATCGCTGCATGCCTTCCTGCGAACGACTCCCGACGAGGCGATCGAAAGGGCGTCTGAGGCAGACCGGGCGCGTGCAAATGGCGACAGCCGTCCCCTCCTGGGTATTCCGCTGGCCATTAAAGACGTGCTGATGACCAGCGGGGTCGAGACGACCGCAGGCAGCCGCATTTTGGAGGGTTTTGTTCCGCCCTATTCCGCCACTGCTGTGAAAAAACTGGAGGCGGCTGGAACAGTAATTCTGGGCAAGACCAACACGGACGAGTTCGCGATGGGGTCGAGTACGGAGAACAGCGGCTACGGCCCCACCCGAAATCCCTGGGACCTGGAACGCGTCCCCGGCGGCAGCAGCGGAGGCTCGGCGGCCGCAGTAGCCGCTGACGAGGCGCCGGCTGCATTGGGAACCGATACTGGAGGCAGTGTACGCCAGCCGGCTGCGTTCTGCGGCATTGTCGGTTTGAAGCCCTCTTACGGCCGCGTCAGCCGCTATGGGCTCATCGCCTACGGCAGCAGCCTGGACCAGATCGGGCCGATTACCAAGACTGTTACCGACGCCGCATTGCTGCTTGAAGCGATTGCCGGTGGCGACCCGCAAGACAGCACCACGATGCCAGTGGACGTGCCCGACCTCTCAGCGGCACTGACCGGAGAAGTCGCAGGGATGCGCATCGGGATTCCGCATGAGTATTTCGTCGAAGGCATCCAGCCGGAGGTCGAGGCAGCGGTGCGTGCTTCCATTGAGCAGTTCGCTTCACTTGGCGCAGAGATCGTACCAGTTCACTTGCCTAACACGGAGCTGGCCCTGCCGGTCTACTACCTGGTCGTAACCGCGGAGGCCAGCGCAAACCTGGCCCGGTTTGACGGCATTCGCTTTGGCCTCAGCGTCGACGGCGACACTATATTTGACCACTTCCGCCAGACACGCGGGGCAGGATTCGGTCCAGAGGTGAAGCGACGCATCATGCTGGGGGCCTATGCACTGAGCGCCGGCTACTACGACGCTTACTATCTCAAAGCGCAGCAAGTTCGCACGTTGATCAAGCAGGACTTCGACAAGGTCTTTAGCGACGTTGACGTCATACTCTCGCCGACCTCGCCGACAACCGCGTTCCGAATCGGCGAAAAAATTGATGATCCGCTGGCGATGATACTGACCGACATATTTACAACCAGCGCCAATCTGGCCGGCCTCTGCGGGATCAGTATCCCCTGCGGATTCGATTCCGGAGGACTTCCGATCGGGCTACAACTGCTTGGCCCTTCACTGGGCGAAGAGAAGATATTGCGGGCTGCCTACGCCTACGAACAGAGTACCGATTGGCATCTGCGGAGACCGGAACTGTGAAAACTGTTTTCGAAATGCCGTACTTGAAACGTCCTGAGTCTGCGGCGCGGGGATTCATCCGGCTGTCGCAGGCCTCCGAGCCCGGTCGGAGCGCAGCCGGTGCACTTCGCCGGCAACGGTTCGGTTAAGTCGCCGACCGTTGTGGAATCGGCTGCAAAGGCTTCTCCCGGGAACTGCAGTTTCCGGACCCTCAAAGTTGCTACCGTAGCACCAAAAAGGCCGGCCCCGGCCGGACACGACGAAATGGACATGAATACGATACTTATGAACTCTCCTGAAGCCCCGACCGCCCTGCGGTCCAGCTCAAGTGACGAAGAGACAACCCCTTCCGTAGGTCTGCGGCGTTCGCTGGAAAGCCGGCTCAGCAGCCGAGTGCAGCGCGTTCCGCCCTCTCCGATCCGACGCTTTTTCGATCTGGCCACGACCATGGATGACGTAATCAGCCTGGGAATCGGCGAGCCCGACTATGTGACTCCGAAGCCGGTTCTCAACGCAGGATCGGACAGCCTGCTGCAAGGCAACACTTCCTATACCTCCAACGCCGGAGCATTGGAGCTGCGGGAAGCTGTGGCCGCCATGCTGACGAGGCTATACGGTGCGCCAACCTATGATGCCAGTACGGAGGTCCTTATCACGGTCGGCGTCAGCGAAGCAATGTATCTGGCGATGCAGGCACTGCTCGATCCTGGTGACGAGGTCCTTGTTCCGCAGCCCTGTTTCGTATCCTACACCGCTGACGTGATTCTGGCAGGCGGCACGGTTGTCGACATTCCCACCTACGCGGACAACAGTTTTGTCCTGACACCAGGTCAGCTTGAGGAAGCCATCACCCCGCGCACCAAGGTCCTGCTGATCGGCTATCCTTGTAATCCGACCGGCGCGGTCATGAATCGCGAGGAACTTACGGCCATTGCGCAGGTTGCGGAAAAGCATGACCTGGTCGTCATCTCCGACGAAATCTACGATCGCCTGGTCTACGATGATCACGAGCACGTGATGTTCGCGGCGCTGCCGGGCATGGCGAAGAGGACCATACATCTGGGCGGGATGAGCAAAGACTACGCCATGACGGGCTGGCGCATCGGCTATGCCGCCGGCCCTGCGGAACTGCTGGGCGCGATGCGGCGAATCCACCAGTACCTGATCATGTCGGCGCCTTCCGGCGGACAGGCTGCCGCCATACGTGCGCTGACCGACCCTTCCGCAGAGCTCGCGGTTCAGGAGATGGTGGCCAGCTATGGGGAACGCCGCCGGTTCTTCGTCGACGGCCTCAACGAGATCGGCCTGGACTGTTTCGAGCCGAAGGGCGCATTCTATGCTTTCCCCAGCGTCCGGCGAACCGGCATGGACGAGTATGAATTTGCCGACAAACTACTGCGCGAAGAACGCGTGGCCGTAATTCCGGGCAGCGGCTTTGGCGCGGGGGGCGAGGGACACGTGCGCTGCGCCTATCCTGTCGAGATGTCGAAACTGGAAACCGCCCTTGAGCGGATGTACCGGTTCCTGCGGCGCCACGGCGTGTAGCAGCAGACTCCGGTCGTTTATGGTTGGCCTCGAATGTCCCCCGTTATGCGGGCCGGGCCGGCGATCAACTCCGTTGCAGGCTTGGCACCGGCGTGGGACTGGGGGCAGGTGTAGGCGTGGAGGTCGCCTCGGCGTCAGGCGCAGGGGTGGCTGTCGGGGTCTCGGTTGGGACGGGCGCGTTCACGCCTGGCAGTAGCAGATGTACGGGCAATGAAGATAGGGTAAGCGAAATTGCTGCGGACGCGTCGATTCTGCCGTGACCGAACTTGTCGTCCTTGCCGGTGTCACCAAGGTCGACTGCGCTTTGCTGGATGACCGTTTCGACCTCCTCAGAGGTCAAGCTTGGAACGGCAGAGAGAACCAGCGCCGCCAGTCCCGCCCCGTGAGGCGTTGCCAGGCTGGTCCCATACACCGATCTGTACTCGTCATGTGTCGGAGGAAAGGGGCTGTAAATGCCTACCCCTGGCGCCGCGATATCTACAAAAGCGCCCGCGCTTGAGAACCAGGCGTGGGCGTCGTCTTTGTCGGTGGCGGCGACCGCGATGACGTTGTCGTGAGCGGCAGGATAGGTGACAGGATTACCTTCTTCAAACAGATTTCCAGCCGCCGAGAAGATCATGGCGCCTTCATTGGCGGCATAGTTTATTGCGCTCTGCATTCCGAATGACGGGCCAAAACTGATTATGCTGATGTTAATGATGTCAGCTCCCCTGTCGGCCGCCCAATAGAGGGCGCAGGTCAGGTTGCTGCTTACACCCTGTCCCTGTTCGTCCAGCACCTTCACAGGCATGATCCTGGCATTCCAGGCCAGCCCGGCGATACCGGCGCCGTTGTTTGCAGCGGCCGCAGCGACTCCGGCCACCAGCGTTCCGTGTCCGTAGTCGTCGTCGGCTTCGGAGTCATCGTTTACGAAATCGTAGCCCTCCACAACCCGCAAAGCCAGCTCCGGATGGTCCAGGTCGACGCCGGAATCTATCACCGCGATCGTTACATTGCTCCCGGTGGCCACCTTCCAGGCGGACTCAGCTTCGATTTTGGTCAGTGCCCACTGTTTGTTGAAGAGAGGATCGTCAGGTGTGCCCGCATCGTCAGTCGACTGAAACGTCGATTGCCTGTCGCCGCGTTCATCACTCCTCTCGTCGAGAACCCGTCCCGCTGCAGCGACCGGCCCAGCATCTGCGGCGGCGAAGATCAGGAAGTCCGGCTCGGCATAGTCCACTGCAGGATCCAGCGCGAATACTTCGGCCGCCGCCAATTCCGTTCCCGGCCGCACAGAGTGTATATGGACGGAACCACAAGAGACCGAGGAGGGCCGCAGATCGAACTTTTTTGCCGATTCCGTCATGGAAACGGAGGAAGAGCCAGCGTTGAATTTGATCAGGATGCGGCCGGTGGCGAAAGTTTCCTTCTCTCCGATCAGTCTCGGGGATCGCAATCTACCTGCGCAGGAAGCGAGTAGAGCAAGGAGGAGAATGAGGATGAGAGAGACGACAACTGAACGAAAGCGGGAGGATGTAACCATGGAAAGGCAGCATCGAAGCGCCGAAAGACTCCCCGGGACTGATTGATTGAAAATAGAAGCGCTGGGCCTGTGCTTCGGGAGAGCCTGTGAAACTCTCAGAAAAGTTCTATGGGCCACAACAATTATATCATAACGTGAAATCTCATCTACATCGTTTCGAGGGCATGCGCCCCTACCGCAGGTTGTGGGGGTGGAGGGCGTATGCGTCTTGACGCTTCCACCGGTGTCGTATACCATTTTTCGTGGGAAGGGAACGACCACAGACTCAGTTCAGAGAAACGCAGATGCCTGACTACACAGTACTCATTCGTAATGCACGCATCGTCGACGGATCGGGCAGCCCCTGGCGCTACGGGGACGTGGCTCTGTCCGGCGACCGAATCTCGGCCGTCGCGCCCCGCGGCGCAATCGCAAGGGAGAACTGTGCCGAAGTCGTGGACGCCAGCGGGCACGTCGTCTGCCCCGGATTCGTGGACATCCTCAGCCACTCCTTCCTGTCGCTCATGGTGGACGGCCGCAGCCTCTCCAAGATTTCACAGGGCGTAACGACTGAGGTGATGGGCGAGGGATGGACGCCTGCCCCCGTAGGCGGGAGGATCAGCGCCGACCTGCCCGTTCACCAGTTCACCCAACTGCTGGATCCCGCTTGGGCCGAGCGCATGGCGTCCTGGAACCGTTTTCGCGACTGGCTAGAGGCGATGACCGATCACGGTGTCTCCCCCAATATCGGCTCCTTCCTGGGCGGGGGCACCCTGCGCAAGTACGCCATGGGGATGGACATGCGCCAACCCACCGACGACGAGATGGCGACGATGAAGCGAGTTACCGTCGAAGCGATGGAGGACGGTGCATTCGGCGTCTCCTTCGCGCTCATCTACCCTCCCTCGAGCTACGCCGAGACTGATGAGGTCGTAGAGATTGCCAAGTCTTTTCGTCCCTATCACGGCATTTACATCACGCACCTGCGGTCCGAGGCCGATGCCCTTATGGAAGGGTTGGAAGAGGCGCTGTTGATCGGTCGCGAAGCCGGTGTCCCCGTCGAGATCTATCATCTGAAGGCGGCCGGGACCCGCAACTGGCACAAGATGGCTTCAGCGATGGAACGCATTACTGAAGCCCGTTCACAGGGAATCGACGTCACCGCCGACATGTACAGTTACGCAGCTGCTGGAACAGGGCTGACCTCTGTATTGCCGCCCTGGGCGGCGGCCGGCGACAAGCTGTATGAAAATGTCCGCGATAGCTCCATGCGCGCCAAGATCAAGGAGGCTGCCCTGCACCCAACCGGGGACTGGGAGGCGATGGCCGACCTGGTCGGACCGCAAGGCGTGATGCCTGTAGGGTTCCTGAAAGAGGAGAATCAGCAGTACGCGGGCAAGCGTCTCTCAGAGATCGCAACTGAAATGGGCGTAGACTGGCCGCACGCAGTGATGGACCTGCTGGCATCCGAAGAGCAGCGCATCAGTACTTTCTATTTTGTGATGAGCGAGGAGAACCTGCGGCGCCAACTGCAACAGCCCTGGATCACGATCTCCACTGACGCCGGAGGACTGGACCCGTCCTGGGCCGCGCCGACCGGCCCCTATCATCCGAGAGCTTACGGCACCTATAGCAGAGTTCTGGGGAAGTACGTGCGCGAAGAGAAAGTGATATCGTTGGAGGACGCAGTGCGCAAGATGTCGTCGGCGCTTTGCGACCGGCTCGGTCTGCGCGACAGGGGCCAGCTGCGCGAGGGCTTCTACGCCGACGTCGTGGTATTCGACCCGGAATCGGTCGGCGACAGGGCAACATTCACCGACCCCCACCGGCTGTCCGAAGGTGTGCGCGATGTCTGGGTTAACGGCGAAGGCGTCTACAGGGACGGCACACACACCGGCGCGACGCCGGGCCGGATCGTATCGGGCCAGGGGCGACGCGTCTGACCCGGACAGACGGCACCAAGGGTCTCCACGCAAGATCTGACTGCGGACTCAGAGAGAAGATTACATTGATTATTTCCGATTCCATCGAAGGCTATCTGGAGGCTGCGGATACCGGCACCACCTACACGCGCCGCACATACCGCACGGCGATGAACCTCTTCCAGGAGTACCTGAAGCAGAAGGAGATCCCTCCGGATGCCAGCGTGTTGGAAGAGCTGGACGTCGACCGGCTGCTGGTCTTTGCGACCTGGCTCCTTGACGAGATCGGTATCGGCAAGCGCACTCTGCAAACTTACCTGGCCGCACTGGTGGCCTGGATTAACTACCTGCAGGTGAGGGGCTGGCTGCCCTTCAGCGCCCAGGAACTGGCGCGATTTCAGGACGGGCTAAAGAGAATTCGCCGCAATCAGCGACCGCCGGAACTGCTGCCCTATCCTCCCAGACAGGAGGAGTTGGAGCTGCTTGTAAACGCAGCCCGTGAAACCGTCCTGCGGCGCCCCGGTGACAAGCGCGAACAGCTCGCCAAACTCCGGGACATCGCGATCGTGGAGGCGCTCCGCTGCACCGGTCTACGTGTGGGGGAGCTGGTCAGCATCCTGCGCAAAGAGCTAGAAGACCAGGATCGAGGGGTTTGGGTTACCGGTAAACGCAACAAAGTACGCCGCGTTTACTTCGACGAGCAGGCGTGGGAGGCGATTCACTACTATCTGCAGGCGAGACAGCCTTTCGACGGCGCAACAGGTCGACCACTGTCCGAATTGCCGGTTTTCGCCCGGCACGACAAAAAGGCCGGCTCAAAGGTGCTGCCACTCTCGACGCAGTCGGTCCAGAATACGATTCGCCGGCTGGCCGAGGGGGCAGGGCTGGGCGCGAAAGGCATAACGCCGCACGCGCTGCGGCACTATTTCGCCACCCGCATTTATCAGACCACCCACGATCTGGCCGTAACCCAGACTGCGCTGGGCCACGAAAGCCCCAATACGACGCGCATCTATGCCAAGCTGGAGGACAACGCGGTACGCGACGCCCACAGGGAGGCGTTCGAGTCGAAATGAGCTGCCGTAAGCGGCCGGCGGCAACCGGCCAGGGGCGTCACCCTCGACTTTCTCTAGAGAGTTTGTTTCCCATCAGCAGCCAATAGGGAATGAAGCCGTAGTACCAG
This sequence comes from Caldilineaceae bacterium SB0664_bin_27, assembly GCA_009838625.1. Classification (GTDB taxonomy): domain Bacteria; phylum Chloroflexota; class Anaerolineae; order Caldilineales; family Caldilineaceae; genus Bin5. The sequence continues at coordinate 42,293 of VXRG01000021.1, read as the reverse complement.
GCGAGAAGCAGGGCGATGCGGAGCCCGTGCCATCCATCGCGCCATCCTTTCAGCGTGACAAAGCGGCGCCGCAGCTCCCTCAGGGGCTGGAGAACCAGGTTGTGCGGTCGCGGTCGGATGCCCTGTTCCGCGAGAATCCGGGCTTCATAACGGGCGTAGAAGTTTTGCTTGTGGTGAAACTGCCCCCAGGTCGCGTAGTTGTAGTGCAGCAGGGGTTCTGCCAGGATGCCGTCCTCGCCTTCCAGTATGACGATCTCGTGAACCTCGCGACGCAAGTCGTAACGGGCACTGCGCCGGCGCAAAAGGCGCAGCTGATAGTCGGGGAAGAACCCTCCGCCCTGCATTTCGTGACCAACGATGAAGTTACGCCGCGGGATCCAGAATCCGGCGCGGCGCGTGTCCCGGCAGGCTTCCAAGATTTCCTGCGCCAGCGCGGGGGTGGCCCTTTCGTCGGCGTCAACGAAGAGTATCCACTCGCTGTTGATGCTATCCAGCGCGGCCTGGCGCTGGCGGCCGTAGTCGTCAAATGGACGGGCGACCACTTGCGCTCCCGCATCCTGAGCAACGCGACGCGTATCATCCTGGCTGCAAGAGTCCCACACGACGACCTCGTCGGTCCATCCCTTCAGCGCGGCGATGCAGTTCGCGATGTTACCGGCTTCATTTTTGGTAAGGATGACTGCGGTTATGCGCAATGGCATCTGAGGCGTCCTTGGCGCGGGAAGACAGGGGGCGTTGCCCATGTTTGTCGAGTGCAGGGGCGATCCTACGGGCTATCCGCCGAGGTCCAGCACCTTCGCATAGGCATCGAGCTGCTCCCCCAAGCGATCACCGCTGAGACGGCCCCGGGCGAATTCACGCCGGGCGTTCCATCCGTTCCAGGCCAGTCCAAGGCGCACGAGGGGGCGCAAAAGCAGGTGAAATCCGTGAGGGTAGAGGTGTGCATGCTTTCTGAAGAAGCGGAATCGGCTGGCCCACAGCCGTTCGAACGACTGCCAGCGGACCTGGCTGCTGCTGCGGCCTTCGAAATGGAGAATCTGAGCCGCAGGGACGGCGTAGGTCGGTAGGCCCGCCTCGCCCATGCGCAAGCACCAGTCCATCTCCTCACAGTACATGAAGTAGCCTTCATCCAGCAACCCGATCGCGCGGATGCTATCGCCGCGCGCCATCAGCGCAGCACCGAGCACAAAGTCGACCTGAAACGGCGCCACCCCGAGCCACTGCCGGCGCGAATAGCGCCCGTTCAAGCGGCTCTGCAGGAGTCTCTGCATCAGGCGGCTGAGGCCGGGTAGCCCAGCCAGCGGCAGGAGATCGAGGGCGACTTGCGCCAGCCCCGGAAAAGCAAAAGCACCATGCTGCAGTGTGCCGTCTTCATAGTGCAGCCGCGGCCCACAGGCTCCCGCCGACCTATTGTCCCGCATGAAGGCGGCCAGCTTGCCCAAGGCATCGTCCATTACTTCAGTGTCCGGATTGAGAAGAAGAACCAGGTCGGGCGCCGAAGCAGCGCGATCTTCGCCGTCCGCTCCGAATCCCAACCCTCTCAGAACGAAGTTGTTGGCACGTGTAAAGCCAAGATTGTCGGTCATGGCGCTGAGTTTCACATGGGGAAACTCAGCGGCGACCATCTGGGCGCTGCCGTCATGGCTGGCGTTGTCCACGACCGTTACGTCTACGGACAGCCAGCCCTTACAATGCCGGGCAGAGGCACAGACGCTCTGCAGGCAGCGGCGCAACAGATCGCGCACGTTATAGGAGACGATGACTACGGCCAAGCGCATCTGACTGTCCGTGCACCGGGTCGACGCTGTGGGTCCAGGGGGAACTCTCATTCGGGCCCAACATTGACGGTGATGCGGTCGATGAAGTCGTTGGGATGGCCGTAGGCTTCATGGATCAAGCCTCCCCACCAAAGAACGTTTCCCCCCGCCGGTCTTCCTTCAAAGAGAATACAGCCGCTGACTCTGCCAGACTTGCCGGGCATCAGGTACCACGCACTCTGCCCTTCGATAGTGAGGTACTCCAAGTCCTCCTGGCGGCCTATGGCCCAACGAAATGGATAAGGATACCCTGTCGTGCTGTAGTTGAGTCCAAATCGAAAGGCACCGGGCAACTCAAACCAGTAGTTGCCCAGGTTTTCCGGCCTCGAAGCAATAGTATTGAAGGTGTCATGGGTGAAGTCTTCGGCGAAATGGTATTCCTGTCCAGGCCAGGGGCCGTTGGTGCGGACAGGCACCTCGCCTTCATTCTTGACGATGGAGGTGAAGCAGAGCTTGCGGCCGAGCGGAACGCTGACGACACGATTGACCTCGTTCACCCAGTCGATCTCGCCCTGAACGACATCGGCTCGCGGTCTGCCTCCCATTTCAATTGTCAGATAGCGGGTTACGCGCACCCGATTACCGGCAAGGTCGTTTGCTTCCCCGACAACCAGGTATTCGCCGTCAGGGGGCGGCTCAGCGTTCAGGTCGACGCCGCCGAAATACTTGTAGGTGTGATTGCCAGGCTCTTCAGGCTCGATGGTATTGGGCCCTTCAGCGATATGCACCTTCAAGCCCGGTTTGTCGGGGTCTTCAAGAAAGACCTGTATGTTCTGCACTTCTTTCGACAGGTTATAGGAGATGCTCACCCAGTCGTCCCGCAGACCGTCCAGATTGGGACGAAACACTTTGGGCATGACGGCAAAGCTTTCCAGTTGCGGCAATTCAGTGTCGCCGTCCTCCAGGGTGATTGTACCGTCAATGGTCTCCGTTTTGGCGTCGTCATCGGAAGCCTTCACAAACCAGCGGTAGTTGCCGTCCGGCAAAACCCGGCTGAGGATTTCGTTGGTGCCGTCTTCCAGCTGCTCGACTTTGGGCTCATCCATCACACCGCCCCACAGGACACTGTAGCTACCAGGGGACCGGCGGCGGTTGTGACGAAAATAGAACCTTTCGCCGTCTTCGTCCTCGAAATAGATACTGACAAAGGCTGAGCGGCTGAGCGTATAGCGGATCTCGGTGGCATCGGTGTCGCCGTCGGCATTGGGAGAGATCAGATCGGGCGCAACAGTCACGTCCCGCAACAGCGGTCCAAATCCCACATTCAGCCGGCCGCAGCCGGCGAGCAGCATGGCGAAGAGGATGGTGCAAAGGGCAGTTTTGTTCATGGCATAGTTGGGTGGGGGATCAGACTTGCAGACTACGCAAGTGCATCAAGAACCTTGGTTACGCCGTCAATGGTTTCCTCAACATCCGAATTGGTCATGGAGGGATCCACACTCAGAGCGACCGACCTGCCCAGAATATCGAGCGAACGCGGGCACATGTCCGGCGAGTAGGCCACATTTCTTCCAGCCCAGCGCCAGGGACCGCCGGCGTCCGTCCAGGCGCGTTTCGTGAGAACGGGAAGCCAGTGGGCATAGACATGGACGTCTCGCCGGTCCGGACTGTAAAGGACGCCGGCAGAGATGTTCTCTGCGTTCAAGGCATGTGCTACTGCCTCGGCTTTGGCGGGCGTCTCTAGGAACATGGTGAGGCTTATGGCGGTGTCGCCGTCGGGATCAGGCAACTCTCGGAAGGTGACACCTTTTTCTGCGGCGGTCGGACCGATACCGGCCAGCAGCAGCTGTTTTCTGGCGCGGGCGGCGGCAACAATGCCCGGCAACCTTCCCAACTGAACCAGTCCGATGGCGGCCGGAATCTCCGACATGCGGAAATTCGCTCCCCACAGTATCTCAACGTCCGGAATTTCCAGCCGGTTCCAGGCGGCCACGTCGTGGAACATGAAGGCCCGCTGCCAGATCTGGGGGTCGCTGGTCGTCACCATGCCGCCTTCGCCGGTCGTGATGATCTTGCTGAACTGCAGGCTGAAGCAACCGACGTCCCCGATGGAACCAAGCCGGCGGCCGTGGAAGCTGGCGCCGTTTCCCTGGGCGCAGTCTTCGATGACCCGCAGCCCGTGACGGTGGGCGACTTCAAGAATGGCATCCATACGCGCCGGCGCGCCGCGCATGTGAACCGGCATGATCGCCTTGGTGTGCGGGCCGATATTGCGCTCCACATCGGCAGGGTCGAGAGTCAGCGATTCATCGATCTCGGCGATGACCGGGATGCCGCCGACCGCCAAGACGGCGGTGGCAGAGGCCATCCAGGTGTAAGCCGGCAGTATCACTTCGTCACCAGGCCCTATTCCGATCCCCTGCAGACCGCTGATCAGCGCCGCAGTGCCCGAGGTGACAGCCAGGGCATGGGCCGCGCCGACCGACGACGCGAACTCCCGCTCGAAGCGGTCGGCCTTTGACTCTCCGTCTTCATGGCCAGAAAAACGGAAAAGCCGTTTGGCGCGCATAACGTCGAGGACGGCCTGCTCCTCCTCTTGAGCCATGGCCTGGCCACCGGGGGCCAGATTCGAATTCTCTCTGCTGCGGGCAGGGGGCCCCCCGTGTATGGCAAGCACAGACGCGTTTTTCACTGTCATGAGTCTATCTCCAGTACAGCAAGCGGATGGACAACGACCGGCGAGCGCGCGGCGGCGCCCGTCCTTTCCCCGCCCCAAGGTGTTTTGCTCAGAGCGAAACCAGTATAGCATAGTGCCAACCGGTTGACAGGCTGCGGGAGTCGTGTTTAACTTCCCGAACTGTTCCGACTGCAATCAAAGAATTCCGGAGTTGAAAATATGGATAAGATTCGGTGGGGTATTTTGGGAACCGGGCGCATCGCAGGCGACTTTGCGACCGGGCTGGGCGCGGAGAAGGATGCCGAGATTGTCGCCGTCGGCTCACGGGCGCAGGAGACGGCTGACGGTTTTGCCGATCGCTTCGACATCCCAAACCGGCATCCTACTTACGAGGCCCTTGCTGCCGACCCGGAAGTGGATATCATCTACATCGCCACCCCCCACAATCTGCACAAGGAGAATGCGATCAGCTGCCTGCGCGCCGGCAAAGCGGTGCTGTGCGAGAAGCCTTTCGCGATCAACAGTTCCGAGGCCCAGGAGATGATCGACTGCGCGCGCGCCGAAGGTCTGTTCCTGATGGAAGCAATGTGGACGCGGTTCCTGCCTCACATACGTGATATGGTCGGTCGCATCGAGGAGGGACAGATCGGCGACATTCGTCTTTTTCAGGGAGATTTCTGCTATCGCGGCCAGGTGGATCCAGAACGGCGCACATTCAATCCCGCGCTGGGCGGCGGGGCCTTGCTTGACATTGGCGTATATCCGATTTCGCTGGCACATCACCTGATGGGGGGCCCTGCCCGGATCGCGTCCCTGGCCCATTTGGGCGAGACCGGCGTGGACGAGCTGGCAGGCATCCTTTTCCAATACGATGACGGCGCCTTGGCCGTGATGTCCACTGCGGTGCGGGCCAACACGCCGCATTCGCTCCTCATCAGCGGGACAGAGGGGGAGATTCGCGCCGATGATCGTTGGTGGGCCCCGTCAGGCTTCACCATCAGCCGCGACGGCCACGAAGCGGAGACGGTGCGCCCCGATTTCATCGGCAATGGCTGGAACTATCAGGCCGTCGAGTGCGGACGCTGTCTGCGGGAAGGGCTGACGGAACACGAACTGATGCCTTTGGATGAGTCCCTGGCGATCATGCGTCTGATGGACGGATTGCGAGAAGAATGGGGGCTGCGTTATCCGATGGAATGAGGAAACAGCCTGAATTGAATCTTACTGCAAGAGCAGCCGCACGAGGCTGCTCTTTTTTTTTCAGGCAACAGCCCTCCGGCAGTAATAGAGGCTGCCCCGCAGCAGCTCTACTATCCGGCTGTCAGATGCGCCGGCCTCCAGAGCTCCTGGATGCAGTTCCAATGAGATGGAGTAGGCGTAGCCGTCCGCGGCCATGCGGGACAGCAACGTGTCCAGCCTGAGAATGCCGTTTTCAGGGCGTTGGTGTTCGTCGCCGTTGTAGTTGCTCAGATGCACGTGCTTCACGCGTTGCCCCCAGCGTTCGTACGCCTCCAGGGGGTCAAGTCCCCAAGTGCCCAGGTGGGTAGTGTCCAGAGTGATATTGGGAAAGCGGGTTATGTCGTCCAAGGTCGCCCGGCTGTGCGCGTTCCAGTGTGCGGGGTTGACGCGCCGGCCAAAAGCCTTTTGCGCAGGCAGATTCTCGATGCACAAGAGCACCTCGGTCTCAGCCTGGAACTCGGCATAGTCCTTTTTGATCCAGTCAGCGTATTTGCGGGGGCTTGAATCAAAGGGGTTCGGCAGCAGGCGGTTGCCCCTGGCGGTCTGCAAAAAGGCGTGTCCGAAGCGCGTGGGGAGGTGATGGATGACCACCTGCGAGCCCAGTTCAGCAGCCAGTTCGGTGGTGCGGGCGATTGCTCCTTGCTCCGTCTCTCCCCAACCGCTGCAGTTGCGGCTGAAAGGGCTGTGGAGAGCCGGGACCGGCAGTTGATGGCTTTCCATCAGCTGGCGCAGATAGTCAGACTGACGCGAGTCCCATCGATGGTCTACGAGCACCTCGATGCCGTCAAATCCTGCCTCTGCCGCCAGGGCAAAGACGCGATCAACGCTGTAGGTGAAGAGTGATCCGGTGGACAGAATGAATCGCATGACAGTTTCTCGGGAAAACTGTGTTTGCAGGCCGACCCCATCGAGTGGGACGGTACTGCAAGTACAAGGGCACCTTCAGTCGGCAAATGTTCGCTCCAGGAACTGGGACAGTGAGGTCGGAGAACGTTCCAGCAGCCAGCCCAGGACGTTGCCGTTTCCTATGAGTCCGTATTTGTCGTAGTAACGGAACATCGCGGCCAGCGACCCGACTGTCCCGGTGGGCATTCCGCTGGACGAGGCGGACAGTTCCCACTCCTGGAGAGGTATCTGAACTGCATTTACGGGGCCGCCCAAACGGACGGTCAGTTTCAAAGCCATGTCCTCCGAGGAGAGTTTCTCGGGTCCGGCCAGCTCGTAAATCGCTCCATCGTGCCCGGATTCCGTCAGGACGCGGGCGGCGGCCAGGGCAACGTCAGCCAGGTCAACGAGAGAAAAGCGGGCCTGAATATTATAGGGTACCACATAGTTGCCGTGCGTTGAAATATCTTCAAGGTAGCCAAGCAGGTTCTGCATGTATGCGCATGGCTGAAGAATCGTGAAAGGCAGGCCGCCGCGAAAGATCTCCTCTTCCACGCGCAGCTTTTGCCAGTGGTGGGGCATCTCTTCCGTTTGGGGGTGAAGCACCGAGTGGTAAACGATGAGTCTGACGCCGGCCAAGCGTGCGGCCTGCACTGCCAGCTGACCGACCTCGAGCTCGCGGGGGTACATGTTGGGGCAGATGAGATAGACCGCTTCTATGCCGCGGCAGGCCTCTTCCCAGAGGCGTGGATCTGCCAGGTCGCCGACAACGGTTTCTGCCGCCGGAAGGCCCTCGGCCTGTTCAGGGCGCCGCAGCCAAGCGCGCGCAGGCTGGGGCCGCACCGCCGCGGCCAATGCGTCAAGGACGGCTCTGCCAGTCTTACCGGCCGCGCCGGTCACCAGGATCATGCGGGGATTATCTGGCCTACAGGAACGCTAAATCCTTCCAGTACTACTGAACGGGCGGTTTCCCCATCACTCCAGTTCCCGATCTGTTCGTAGATTCCGTCCTGTAACACATGGACTTCAACGGTCGGATCGAGAGGATCGATTATCCAATACTCGGGCACGCCCGCCTCTTCGTAGAGTTGGTATTTCAAGCTACGGTCGTGGGCTGGGTTTGAAGGAGACAGAACCTCGATCGCAAGGTCTGGGGACCCTTCAATATTGGTTTCTCCGACTATGTCGAGCCGATCATTGCGAATGAAAACTATGTCCGGCTGTACAGGGTCTCCCAACTTTTCGGGAAGAAGTACATCAACTGGAGCACCGAATGCTGTTCCGGCTTCGTGCTCTTCTAGAAAAGATTCCAAGAAGTAAGAGAGCCGGATAATGACCCGCTGGTGCAGTGGCCGAGGCGCCGCCGACGTGTAGAGTTCTCCCCGAATAACTTCGTAGCGTTTGCCGTCGTCTGGGAGAAGGGCATAGTCGTCGTACGTCCACACACCCCCGGTCGGAAGCTGAACAGTCTGTGCCGCATATGTAGCTGTCACCAGTTCACTTACTAACTGCAACTTTTTTATCCTTTCCTAGCGCAGCCAGCCGCCAAGCGGCCGGCAACCCGGAAAGTTGCCGGCCACTGATAACTCGCTGGTCTTCAAAAGAGTAAGCGGTTATTCGCCGCCCTCCACAAGCTCGACCTCAATGGGATTGTAGTTGTCTCCCATCAGGTCGCCTTCCAGCAGTGTGAGCGCGGACTCCGCCAGGTCGGTGCGAAATGCGCCTTCGCTGGGCACATCGGCGATGACGCCGCCTTCAACGGATACCTGCACGGTCTGTTCCCACAGGGCATGGTCCATCACGCCGATTCCGGCCGGCGAAGGCCAGATCAGCTGATTGATCTCGTTCAGCTGCCAGGTCATGTGGCTGCGGCCGAGCGTGGGGCCATTGTCGAGGACAACCTCTACACAGGCGTCAAAGTTGTCGCGGCAGAACAGCCAGCCTTTGAAGCTGGCGGCAAGGAAGCGAGTGGCGATGTCCTCATTGCCCTCCTCCGCAAGCCAAGCCTCGCGAGCGAAGACATGATCCTGCAACATGGCGGTGCCGACGTCGTTGAAGTCGATGACCACCAGATCGGACGGCTGATAGAGCTCGCCGGTCTCCGGGTTAATTGCCTCCAACACCTGGGCGTACTCGTTGTAGATCATGGCCTGGGCCGCGTCGAGCTCCCGGTTAAGCAGGGCCAGCATGTCAAAGCTCTGCTGGATGATGGTGACGTCGTCCGGGTTGTTCGGGTCGATGCCTTCAGCTCGCATCGCCACGAAGAGCTCATGTTCATTGCCGAATCCCCAGGTCCCGACCTTCTTGCCCGCCATGTCGGCTATGGTTTCAACCGGGGCGTCGGCCCACGAGACCTCGAGCGTACCGCTGCGCTGGAATACCTGGGCGATATTCACCAGGTCGGCGCCTTCAGCCCGTGACGCCAACACCTTGGGCACCCAGGCAAGGCCGAACTCAGCCTGGCCGGAGGCGACCACTTGCTGGGGAACGATGTCTACCGCGCCTTCGAGGATGGTCACATCCAGGCATTGCTCCGCATAGAAGCCCTGATCGACGGCGGCAAAATAGCCGGCGAACTGGGACTGGGTCACCCACTGGAGTTGCAACTTGACGGCCGTCGTTTCGGCACAACCCGCGTCGTCGGACGCTTGTTCGGCGCCGGACTCCATGGCCGGAACAGCCGGCGCCGCGCACGCCGCCAAAACCAGAGCGAGAAGCAGGCATCCGGTCAACAAGAGCAATTTTCGGTTTTTCATGAGATCCTCCCAGTGAACTGTGGTCGAGTGAGACGGCTTTTACTATTTGCGGAAAGTCGGATGCCAGGGTAGGGCGAGCCGTTCCGCAAGCAGGATGACGAGATAGATGGTTATGCCAATCAGACATGCGACTATAATGGCGGCCCAAGCCGACGCGAAACGGAATAACGCCGCCTCCTGGGTAATAAAGACACCCAGGGCAATGCGGGGACCGCCAAAGTACTCGCCGACGATGGCCCCGATCATTGCGAGCGCCCCCGCTACCTTCAGGCCGCTAAACAGTGATGGCAGTGCGTTTGGGATCCGCAACTTGAACAGGATTTCGGAGTCGCCGGCTGCATAGGAGTGCATCAGCTCCAGCGAACGGCTATCGACCGAAATCAGACCGCGCAAGGTATTGATCATGATGGGGAAGAAGATCATCACCGTCACGATCGCCATTTTGGAAAAAGGATTGTCGATGCCAAACCAGTTGTTCATGATGGGTGCAAAGGCGATAATCGGCATCGAGTTGGCCGCGATGGCGAAGGGAAGCAGGGCCTCGCGCGAGGCGGTCCAACGCGTCGTAGCAAGGGCAACGGCAACGCCTGCCAGTGTGCCCATTGCCATTCCGCCCAACGCCTCTTTCAACGTGAACCAGCTGGCAGCCAAGATTGGCGTCAGGTTGCTTCCCCGCACTACATGAACGCTGCGGCCCCCAATCGGAAACTCCAGCCAGCGGGCGCTCTGCAGATGCTCCTCGACTTCAGGTGTCAGCCGGCCGGGCAAGACAACGAAAAAACGGTTGTTCAAGGAGCGCTCTGCGCCAGACTCATCTGCAGACGCCGTCCCGCCGGTAACGACAACCTGAGCCAGATTGCCCAGGATGGCCGATGGCTTTGGCAGCAAAAACTGCTGAATGTTGAAGGCCGTTACCAGTGTCTCCCACAATATGACAAGTGCAACAAGAATCAAGAGCGGCGCCCAGATACGTTGCCTGCTCTCGCTCATGCCGACACCTGGCTGACTTCCCGACCACCTTCGCTGATACGAAGTGCATCCCTTACTTCAGTTTCCAGCTCGAAGAAGCGAACATTGCTGCGCGTTTCCGAATTCCGAGGCTGGGGCAGGTCTATGGCGATGTCGGCAGTGATGCGTCCGGGGCGGGCGGACATGACGATCACTCTCGTTGAGAGAAAAACGGCTTCGGTGATACTGTGCGTGACGAATATCACCGTGGTGCCGGTCTTACGCCAGATGTTGAGAAGCTCCAGGTTGAGCCGCTCGCGTGTCATCTCGTCCAGCGCGCCGAACGGCTCGTCCATCAACAGGATCGATGGCTCAAAAGAGAGCGCACGGGCGATAGCTACCCTCTGTTGCATTCCGCCGGACAGTTGCCAGGGAAAATGTGCGGCAAAGTCGGTCAGTTCCACAAGCTCCAACATGGCCTGCGTGCGCCGGTCCTTTTCCGAACGGCTGAACTGCATCAACTCCAAGGGGAGCTGTACATTCTTCGCCACAGTACGCCAGTCGTAGAGCGTGGCTGCCTGGAAAACGATTCCGTAGTCCTGATCGAGGCGGGCCTGGCGGGCGCTCTTCCCGTTGATAGTCGTGTCGCCAGATGACGGCTGAATCAGGTCACCCACAACGCGCAGGAGGGTCGACTTGCCGCAGCCGGACGGCCCAATCAGTGAAACGAAGTCGTTTTGCTCAATTTGCAGGTTGATTTCCTGGAGCGCTTGGACCTGGTCTTCTGCGCCTTCTCCAAAGATCTTATCGACGTTTTCGAGAACGACAACGGGTTCGGTCATGTGTGAGCTCTACACGGAAGGGGCGGCTGGAACAGATCTGTGTAGTCGGATTCAGAGGTGGTGTCGATTGTAGCATACGCATTACGAGGAAAGCAATCTAAGAAAAGCACACCTGTTTGGCGTCAACCGACTGCCGGCGACCGAAAGTTCCCACAGGCAATCAAGCTGTCTGAGCGACCATGCCAGGCACAGAATCTCTTTGCCGCTACAACCATAGATTCACTGCCAAACGGGAGGCGCGCTAGTCCAGTTCACAAGGCAGGACAAAGACAACCCATTGGAAAGGGATAGAACCAGGAATGGCGACGCAGCCGGTTTACAATGTGTGAGGTTCGGTCTGATAATGTATTCTGTCCACTGGGCGCCAGACATCGGAAAGAAGCTGATCCGTGTCGAGAATCTCCCCGAACCGGCAGGTTCGCGGCCGCGGCGGTCGGCGCAGTAATGGTCCCGCCTGATGTCCGGGCCTTGTTCCTCTAAAGAATCGTCAACACAGAATGAAGGAGATGCCGCCATGCCTGACAGATTGCCGCACATTCTGATTTTCAACCCGGACCAGTGGCGGGGCGACGTGCTGGGCCATATGGGCAACCCCGGCGCGGTGACGCCTGTTCTTGACCGTTTTGCGCAGTCGGAAGGTGTTTCCTTCGCAAATGCCTTCTGCCAGAATCCGGTCTGTACGCCGAGTCGGTGCTCGTTCATGACCGGCTGGTATCCTCATGTGCGCGGCCACAGAACCATGTTCCACATGCTGCGCCCGGACGAACCAATGCTCCTGCGGACTCTGCGCCGCAACGGCTACTTTGTCTGGTGGGGCGGCAAGAATGATATCGTTCCGGCCCAAAATGGTTACAAGGACTACTGTGACGTGAAGTATGCCCCGCCGCGACCGGAACGACTCTCAACGAACCCGCACCAGTTGACGGAGTGGCGAGGCGACCCGGACGGCGACAACTACTACTCCTTCTATGTAGGCCGGAGCGAAATTCCTGCCGGCGAGACCACGGCCTACGACTCCGACTGGGCCATGGTAGACGGCGCGATCGAGCAGATCAAGAACAGGCCGCCGGACCAACCGCTCTGCCTGTTTCTGCCGCTCTCCTACCCACACCCGCCCTACGCGGTCGAGGAGCCCTTTTACAGCCAGATCGACCCGGCTTCCATTCCTGAGCGCACACCGACACCGGATGGCGCTTCCGGCGCATGGGACGCCTATCCCAGCCTGATGAAAGGGATTTATGACGGTCAGCAGATGCAGGGCTGGTCGGAGCAGCGGCTGCGGGAGTTAAGGCGCACCTACTATGGGATGTGCGCGCGCGTGGACCACCAGTTCGGCATGGTCCTGGAGGCGCTGAAAGAGGCCGGCATGTACGACGACACACTCGTTTTCTTCTTCTCCGATCATGGAGACTTCACCGGAGATTACGGTCTTGTCGAGAAGACACAGAACACTTTTCAAGACTGTCTGACGCGTGTTCCGCTGCTGGTAAAGCCGCCCGCCGGAACCCCTGTGGCTCCGCGCGTTTCCGACGCCCTGGTGGAACTGATCGATTTCCCGGCGACGGTGTACGCGCTCACCGGAATCGAAGCGGGGTATGATCATTTTGGCCGTTCACTGCTTCCGCTGCTCGCCGGAGAAACCGACTCCCACCGCGATGCCGTCTTCTGCGAGGGCGGACGCCGGCGAGGAGAGCGCCAGTGCATGGAGCTGGAAAGCAAGGCGCAGCCGGGTTTCCTCTATTGGCCGCGTCTGCGCCATCAGATGGGGGAAGGGCCAGAGCACACGAAAGCAGCGATGTGCCGAACCGCGGAACACAAGTACGTCAAACGATTCTACGAACAGGACGAACTGTACGATCTGAGGGCAGACCCGAGGGAGACGCGCAATCTTATCGATGACCCGGCATACGGGGATGTGCTGGGGTCGCTCAAAGAGCGCATGCTGCACTGGTACATGGAAACCAGCGACGTGGTGCCGCACGAGACGGACATGAGGAGGTGAAACGGGATCGCGACGGCGGATTTATGTTTCGGCGACCTGCTTGCGGACGATCAGGCGCTCCAACAAGGAGATGACGAGGAAGAAGCTCATGCCGGTGAGCGAGGCGAAGAGGATCGCAGCCCACAGTTTTTCCGGCCCGGTCGCGTAGTACTGGTTGAAGTTGAGGATGACCCTGCCAAGGCCGTCGGCGATGCCGCTGGGCAGTTCACCGATGATTGCGCCAACCACGCTGGCCGTGGCCGAGACCTTCAGCGCAGTGAAGATGTAAGGAAGGGCGGCCGGGACCCGCAGTTTCCAGAGAATGTCCCACTTTGAGGCTGCATAAGAGTGCATCAGCTCGATTGCAGTCGGCTCCGGTGAGCGGAGACCCTGCAAGGTATTGATGGTTACGGGAAAGAAGGTCAGATAGGCGGCGATTACCGCAACGGAGAACCAGCTGCCGCCCAGCCAGATGACGACCATCGGGGCGATGGCCAGCAGAGGAACGGTCTGCGACGCCACGACATAGGGCAGGAGGCCACGCTCCAGCAGCCCTGAGTGGGCGAAGAGGACGCCCAAGGCGAAACCGAGGCAAGCGCCGAAGAGGAAACCGAACACGGCCTCCTGCAGGGTAAAGAGAGACGCCCGCAGCAGAATCGTCAGGAGAATGGTATCGCTGCCGCGCCTCGGCGGCTCGAAAATCGTCTGAAAAATGTCCCAAACGTGCGGCATGGCGCGGTCATCGGCGCGCACAGGCAGTTTCAGCTCACAAAGCCCAAGGGAGCCGCACAGAATACCGACCGGCTTGCCAGCGTCGGCCTGGGCCGGCACGGTGCCCCGCAAGTATGCGCCCCCCGGGGCGCCCAACAGCTTGTAGGCCTCCCACAGCAGCGCAAGCAGCAGGACGATCAGAATGAAATAGCGGACTGCACTGAGCGATGACAGTCTGTCAAATTTCACAAGACCTCCGCAAAGGGTTTCCGCCGCAGGAAGCGCCCACCGCCTGCAGCGCCCAGCCAGCCGTCCCCGTCCACAATCACCTGCCCGCGCAGCAGCACCTTCTCCGGCCAGCCGCGTACCTGCATGCCCTCGTAGACGTTATAGTCCGTGTTCATATGGTGTGTGGCCGCGGAGATTGTGTGCTCCTTGTCCGCATCCCAGATGACAATGTCGGCGTCGGAGCCGACCGCGATCGTGCCTTTACGAGGGTAGAGGCCAAAAATCTTGGCCGGATTGGTGCTTGCAATCTCGACAAAGCGGTTGGCGCTGTAATGGCCTCCGCCTACGCCTGCATGCCACATCACCGGCATTCGGTCCTCGATGCCAGGCATGCCGTTGGGGATCTGGTGAAAGCCTTCCATACCCAACTCCTTGCCGGCGATTCGTCCCTGGACGCCGCCCTCGTACCAGAAGGGGCAGTGGTCGGTGGAGACCGCCTGCAGGCTACCATCCGCCAGCGCCTTCCACAGAAAGACGGCATCCTTGGGCTGCCGAACGGGAGGCGAGCAGACGTACTTGGCCCCCTCGTAACCGGGCCTGGCCAGGTCCTCCTCAAAGACAAACAGATACTGTGTGCAGGTTTCCCCCATCACGGGAAAGCCTTTTGCCCTGCCCAGCGCCAACTGCTCGAGCGCCTCCTCGCAGGTCATGTGGACCACGTAGAGAGATGCGCCGCTGATTCCCGACAGCGCAACGGCCCGCCCGGTCGCCTCGGCTTCCGCCATGGCGGGGTGTGCCGTCGCATGGTATCTGGGCGCCGTCTTGCCTTCATTGAGGAGCCTCTTCGTCAAGTCAGCTATTACATCGCCGTTCTCCGCATGGACCATCACCAGCAGCCCGTGTTGCGCGGCAACCTGCATGGCGCGAAACAGAGTCGTGTCGTCGACCTGGAAAAGCCCCTTATAGGCCATGAAGAGCTTGAGACTGGTAATTCCCTCGTCGACGACAGATGGGATCTCCGCCATGACGTCGTCGCGCAGGTCGGTGATCGCGACATGGAATCCGTAGTCGATGGCAGCTTTGCCGGCGGCCTTCGCGTGCCAGGTTTCGATGCCTTCCTTGAGCGTGCCGCCGACCGGCTGGATGACGAAGTCGATGTGGGTTGTGGTGGCGCCGAATGCCGCGGCGCGATGGCCGGTGAAGAAGTCGTCCGAAGAAACGGTTCCGCCGAAGGGCAGCTCCAGGTGCGTATGAACGTCGATTCCGCCGGGCAGCAGGAGCTTGTCTGCGGCGTCGATCACGTGCGCGCCGTCAGTGGGCAGATCGAGGCCGATCAAGGCTATTTTTTCGTCCTCAATGAGGAGATCGGCGCGCACACTGTCGGCGGCCGTGATTATTGTTCCGTTCTTGATCACGGTTGGCATTTCGGGCTCCTTCCTGTCCGGCGGGCGGAATCGGCAAACATCGGTAGGCAACTACATCCTGCACTGGACGCGATGCAATCAGGCGGCTACTATGGCGTCGTACATGTCGGGCCGGCGGTCGCGCAGAAACTGCCACGTGTCCCGTACCTCTTTGATCAGATCCAGGTCCAGGTCGCGTACTATCAATTCCTCGGCGTATGGATCGCCCTGCCCCGGCAGGTCATCGCGTTCCCCCAGCGTAGTCACAAACTCGCCGCGCGGCGTGCAGAAGTAGCTCTGGCCGTAGAAGTCGTTGTCGCCCAGTTCCGCTTCAACGCCGACACGGTTTATCGTGCCGACGAAGTAGCCGTTGGCGATGGCGTGGCTGGTCTGTTCGATGCGCCACAGATGCTGCGAAAGGCCGCGCGAGGTAGCGGACGGGATGAAAACGATTTCGGCGCCGTTCAGTCCCAGCATGCGCGCACCTTCGGGGAAGTGGCGGTCGTAACAGATATAGACGCCCACCTTTCCCACGGCGGTGTCGAAAACAGGGTAGCCGAGATTTCCCGGTCGAAAGTAGAACTTCTCCCAGAAGCCGGGCAGGTGAGGCAGGTGCGTCTTGCGGTACTTGCCAAGATAGCTGCCGTCCGCGTCGATTACGGCCGCGGTGTTGTAGTAGAGTCCAGGCTGATCCTGTTCATACAAGGGAACAACCAACACCATTGCGGTTTCGGCGGCCAGCCGCTGCATGCGCTCGGTGGTGGGCCCGTCCGGAATTCGCTCGGCGAGGCTGTACCAGTGCGGGTCCTGCACCTGGCAGAAGTAGGGCCCGTGGAAAAGCTCCTGAAAGCAGAATACCTGCACACCCTGCTCGGCCGCCTGCCGCGCGTACTTTTCGTGTTTCCGGATCATTGACTCCTGGTCGCCGCTCCAGGATGCCTGGAGCAACGCAGCGCGAACGGTGCGGGACATTTTAGGTCCTCCTGTCATGAGGGCAGGATCGAATTCGGGTCGGATTGCGTACTCAACAGGTCCAATTGCGGGGATGACAACCGGAGAATTTAATGGACGACAGTTTCTGAAGCGTCGACGGGCAGCTCCAGCTCTTCAAGCGCCGACCCATAACCCAACGAGCGTAATTCACGGGTTACGTACTGCAAGACGGTCTCTTCCATAGCCTGCGGATATTCTACCTGCCATTGTGCGCAAATGTCAGGTCCGAGATCACGCATCAGGCTCACCAGCCGCAAAGGAAAGCGCACCGGCTCCTCGGGCCACTTGGATTGAAGCAGCAGGGCCTCTTCCACACACTGGCGGTGGTGTGGGAGAAGGAAGCCGTTCAATGCTTTAACGCCCCTGTCCCTGCGACGCCCGCTTGCCGCGCAAAGTACATTGGTTAGTGCGAGCAAAATGAACGAGTTGCCAGCCACGCCAACAAGCTTTTCCCCGCGTCCCACGACCACGGGCATCATCGAGACGCACCGCCAGAACTCAGCCACTTCCCGGCGCAACATTTCCGAGGCCGCTTCCGTTGTCAGAGTCTCGCCGGGCTGGGGCAGCCAGGAAAGCGCGCCGACCTCTTCGTACAGGACGCGTGTTTCGCCCGTTGTAACCTCTGCGACTTCCACATCGTGAAGCCAGACATCCAGCCGCATAGCCTCGTCGGTCATAGCGTTGACCATGCGGCCGTTGAACATCAGGCGCGCAAAGACCAGGGGACGGATCCGGCTCAGCCAAGCTTCAATTTCCCTTTGGAACTCAGCGAACTTGCCGCAGTGGACCAGTAGGTGGGCGTCTACATCGCTCCAGCGGTCATCCGTTTCCTTACCGTAACTTCCGCTCAGCCAGGCGGCGCGTATGCGCGGGTCGGCTTCAACTTTGGCGGTGAGTGCATTTATGAACCGGAACTGCGCTGTCGTCATGCAGTCTCCCGTGCCGGAATCTCTGACACAAGCTCAAACAGTCGGTTGGGACTGAGCGGAATCTCGCGCACCTCCAGCCCGATGTCGCGGAAGGCGTTGTCCAGGGCCTGGGCGAACAGCGCGCCGACGGGAATCGCTCCAGCCTCGCCCGCCCCTTTCACGCCCAACGGGTTCAGCGGCGAGGGTGTTACAAAGTGATCGCTCAGGATGTTGGGGACATCCGAGGCTGTGGGCAACAGGTAGTCCATCAGTGATGCATTGAGAAGCGCGCCGTTGTCGTCGAAGTGCAGCTGTTCGTAAAAGGCGTTGCCAATCCCTTGCGCCACGCCGCCCTGGATCTGACCATCAAGAATCAATGGATTGATCACTGTACCGCAGTCGTGGACAACGACGTACTTCTCGATCTCCAGGAGAAAGGTCTCCGGGTCCACCTTCAATATCATGGCGTGGACGCCCGAGGCGGTTGCGCCGCGTTCAGGCCCGAAATACTCGGTGGCCTCCAGGCCAGGCTCCGTACCGGGCTGGACCGAGCCGCGCATCGGGTTGGCTTCGGCGGCAAGCCGGCCGAGAGATATTGATGTCTGCGGTACGCCCTTGACCTGCACGCGTCCTTCGAGCAGCTCCAAGTCCTCTGCGGCCGCCTCCAACTTTTCTCCAGCCAGCTTCAGGATTTTCGCCCGCACTTTGGCCGCAGCTGCGTGCATGGCATTCCCGGCGACGACTGCGCCGCGGCTGGCAAAGGTACCTGCGCCCCAGTAGAAGAGGTCGGTGTCTCCGGTGACGACGTGGACGTCGGATACTTCAACACCGATCTGCTCGGCCACAACCTGAGCGAAACTTGTGTAGTGACCCTGGCCCTGCGTTCCGACTCCCGTGGCAACTGTTACTTTGCCACTGGCCTCAACCGTGACTTTGGCGCCTTCATAGGGGCCGATGCCGGTGCCTTCAATATAGTTGACGACTGCAATGCCGACCCGCTCCCCTGCTTCCTCACGCCGCGGCTGTTCCGTCCCGATGAACTCGCGGTAACTTATCAGTTCCAGCGCCCTTTCCAGCGCAGGCTCGTAGTTACCGCTGTCATAGACAAGCGGCGTGAAGTCCTGGAAGATTATCTCATTAGAGTAGGGGAATCTGTCGGGCGGGATGAAGTTCCTGCGCCGGATTTCAACCAGGTCGATATCCAGCTCTTTTGCGGCAATGTCCAGCAACCGTTCCATCACAAAGACGCCATGTTGACGGCCTGCACCGCGGTACGGGGTCACGATGGGCTTGTTCGTAAAGACGCTGCTGAACTCCGAATGGTAACTGGGGACGACATAAGGGCCGAGAAGCGTACACTGGCTGCTTATGGGAAGGGTCAGACCGTAGGGCGCGTAGGCGCCGGCGTCATGGAGGAACTGGTCCTTCACGCCCAGGATGGTCCCGTCGCTCTTGAGGGCAATGGCGGCGTCGTGCACCTGGCCCCGTTCCTGGGTGGTGGCGTAGAAGTTTTCCTCCCGGTCTTCGATCCATTTGAGAGGCCGGCCCAGCTGCAATGCGGCCCAGGCCAGCAGTACCTCCTCCGGGTAGAACATCATGATCTTGGGCCCGAAGCCGCCGCCAATAAAAGGCGCAATTACGCGCACCTGGTGCTCCGACAGCCCCAACATGGCGGCCAGGCCGTTGCGTATAGCAATGGGCGCCTGGGTCGTGTCCCAAATGGTCAGCCGCTGGCTCTTCTCGTCCCAGCTGGCGACGATTCCGCGGTTTTCCAGCGCGGCGGCGGTGCCGCGGTCGTAGAGGAAGCGGCGCCGAACAACCAGATCTGCTTCGGACTCGGCCTGCGTCCAGCTGCCTTTGGTCTGGGTAACACGGGCACTGACGTTGTGTCCCAGGTCCTCGTGAACCAATGGGGCGTCCTCTCTCAGCGCGGCTTCCAGCCCAGTTACCGCGTCCAGTGGCTCGTAATCGACGAAGATGTCATCGAGCGCGTCCTCCGCGATGTACCTGCTCTCGGCTACGACCATCGCCACGGCTTCGCCTGCATGGCGTACCTTGTCCTTGGCGAGCGGCACCTGCGTACGCTCATGAAATGCGAGCTTTTCTACTGGAGGTGGAGGCACCAGGAGAGGCCCCGGCTGCCAGAATTCGCCCAGGTCGGCGGCCGTGTAGACTGCGACCACGCCAGGACTTCGACTCGCGCCCTCTACATCGATTGAACGAATTCTTGCGTGGGCCAGATCGCTGCGGAGAAAAGCTACGTGCAGCATGCCCGCCAATTGCACGTCGTCAGTGAAGAGGGCGCGGCCGGTCAGCAGGCGAGGGTCTTCATTGCGTTTGATTGGCCGGCCAAATTGACGCGTGGACATGACCTATTGCGATTACAGACTGCCAGGGTCCGAATTATTTGTGGGTAGGGCGCGCGATTGCGGGCGGACGGTCCTTCCAAGGTTTCTACCGACAGGATGGGCCAGCTCGCAGAGACCGCACGAAGCTCAGATGTGCCCGCCCCTCTGTCGATTCAGCCCTTCGCGGGTACAGTCAATGCTTCTGCAAAATCCTGTTGCGTAGCTGTCTCTTCCCTGCCAGAGTTCCTCAGCCAACTGCCCAGCGCCATTGGCACGGGATACAGCGCAGCGCTCAAAAGGAAAACGAACAGCGCGGTGAGGAAGTGGTCCGGCACAGTGAAGTGCGGCAGATAGCTGAGGAACAGGAATTCGATGGTCGGTTGGGCGACGACTGTGTAGCCAACCATGAAGGCGCCAGATGCCGCAAGTCTCACCTGCCAGTCGCCGGGTTTGAAGCCGAATCGGTCCATCCACTGGCATGTCAGGTCCAGGAGGACCGCACCAAGAATGAAGACGAGGGTCAACCTCGGCATAGTCCCGCTGACTACGTCAGCAAAGCTGGTCGCCGCGATTCTCAACCCGAAATAGAAGAGCGCGAAGGCAGTTGCAGTCCAGGGCCCGGGCGCTATCCTTCGTGCCAGGACGGAAAGGAAGAAGGCAGATACTCCAATTATCGTTGGATAGAGCCAGACGGGGCGCTGGGCCACGTATCCGCGTACCTCGTCCATTTCCCATTCTGATGCGCCGATGATGAGAAAGACGCACAAGGCCATGGCGAGGTAAAGCAGGTTGACGAAACTGCGCCAGTCCGGTCTGGAGAGTCTCTCACCTAAGGGATGCCTTGCAGGCTTTTCTGCAATGCCGGAGATTAGGAGGAGGCGTCTCCGACCGCGTGTCTCAGTTTTGGACCTGGATGGAACCCCCCTGTTTCTGCCACCAATCAGGAGCCCGGCAGCGAAAACGGGAAGAGTCGCGGAAGAGATTGCGATGAGAATGTGGGGAGGACTCCAGGCGGTCAAATCGATCCCGTAGAGTTCATGCCAGATAGCGTCGCCGGGAATGGAAAAAATCCCGTAGCCGGCAACGAGTACTGTCGCGCCCACGTAGGGATTGCTTCTGACCCAGCGCCGGGGATCGATGACACCCGCTCTCAGGTTGGGAATGGCGAGGGCTGACAGTCCACCGACGGCGACGAGAAATGCGAACAGAAAGCCTGCGTAGATCATCAGGTGAGGCGGCCACAGGAAGTCCTCTCCTCCAGGAACAATTCCCGTGACTACATGCTCGCTGAGATCCCAGTATCCCCCGACGCAGATCAGGAGGGCGCTGATTCCAACCAATAGCGCAAGCGTTTGGAAGAGTCTGGGGGAGCTGGCGATGGAATCCCTACTCTGCGCCTCAGCTGAAGCGCCGCTCTTTTCCAACTGCTTCAGCGGCGAAAAGTAGAGCCACCATGCCAGGAATGCCAAGATTCCTGTTGCCAGTCCGGAAAACACCAAGCCCTGCAAGAAAAGTGAACTCACGAGGATTTCTCCTGTATCAGTTTAGCTCCCAACTGCACAGCCTCCACTATCTTCTGGTATCCCGTGCAACGGCAGAGGTTGCCTGAAAGGAGATCGCGGATCTCCTTCTCAGATGGGTCGGGGTTTTGCTCGAGAAACGGGACCAGCGACATCAGGATTCCTGGCGTGCAGAATCCGCACTGCAGGCCGTGGGCTTCCCAGAATCCATGTTGTATCAGGTGTAACTGCTGCGGGCCGGCGTCCAACCCTTCAACCGTTGACACTTCCCGTCCGTTCGTCTGCACTGCGAAGAGCAGACAGGAGCGGACCGCTTCATTGTCGACCAGCACAGTACATGCGCCGCATACACCGTGCTCGCAGCCGACATGCGTGCCTGTCAATCCAATTTCGTGGCGCAGGAAGTCGCTGAGCAACAGGCGCGGCTCTACCGAGCGTTCATATTCGCGGCCATTTACCTTAACAGTGATCGTCAGGTCCAAAACCAGTCCTGTTCCGCTAGTGTCTGCCGGCCTCGGTTGCCTTCTTAATTGCTTTGGACAGGACACGCTCAGCAATGACGCGTGACAGATGCCTGCGGAAAGCCGGGCCGGCGTGGATGTCTCCAACAGGGTCTATGTCGTGCATCGCCGCGGTATCGGCCGCGGCCCGAATGGCCGTTTGCGTCGGCCGTTCGCCGACCAGCAGCTCAGCTGCCCGTTTCGCTTCCACCGGACCCTCGCCAACGCTCAGGAAAACGAGCCTCGCGTTTTCTACCGCTCCCCCACTGTCCAAACAGACGACTGCCGCGGCCCCGCATAGAGCGTAGTTGCCGTGTTGACGGGCAACCTCGTCGAAACCCCAGCCGCTGCCAGGGGGCAAGGTCGGGAAAGCCACTTCGACCAGCATTTCCTCCGGCAACATTGCGGTGGTGAACAGTCCTACATAGAAGTCTCGCGCGGCGACCCAGCGCGCGTCTGTAACACTCCGCACATACATGCGGGCGTCCAGCGCCACGGCAAGGGCGGGCAACTCGGCGGCGGGGTCGGCGTGGGCCAGGCTGCCACCGATTGTGCCGCGATTGCGAATCTGGGAGTGAGCGATGTGGGGCATGGCTTCGTGGAGCAGCGGCGCAACTCGCTGCACGAGCGCGCTGCGCTCCACCGAACGCTGCCGCGTCATTGCGCCGCAGCGGAGGCCGCTCCCGTCTTCGCGAATGAAGAACAGATCGTCGATGCCGTTGAGATCGATCAGGGCAGCCGGCTGGGCCAGGCGAAAGTTCATGGTCGGAACCAGACTCTGCCCTCCGGCCAGGAGCTTGGCATCGCCTCCGTAGTCGCCGAGCAGACTCAACGCCTCATCCAGTGTGCTGGGTGCAGAGTATTCAAAGGCCGCGGGTTTCATCTTGGCCGCCCGTTTCTGCGAACGAAATTGCCAATTGCAGATTGCACAAGCAATTGGAGAATCACAATCCTTACTCTTCCACGAATGCGACTGCCCGGCAGAAGGCAGCCTCTCCGCCCTTGAACAACCAGGGGAAGACGCCCACCGTCAGCCGTCTGTTCTGCAACTCAGGCGCGCCAATCTGTCCGCCCATGTTCTCCACGTGCATGCAGTCGTGGGGGAAGAGGGCATTATGGGTTAGCTGGTAGGCTTCTTCGGGGAACAGCTCGTCGACAGCGTCCGAGCCGCCGAACTTCTCCTCGCACTGCTGGCGAACGCGCTGCCACTGTTCAAGCGCGCCTCTGCCCAGGAAGCGTCCAATCGGCAAGTTCATGGGATGATCGGTCGAGATCATGTCCACGCCCCAAATATGGATTTCCTTGTCCAATAGCCATTGACAGATACTGTGGTGAGGTCCCGGATGGCGGAGGATGTACTTTTCCTCGTCACCCTCTTCGGCCAGGAAGGAGTAGCGATGCCAGCCGGTATTGATGAATAAAATGTTCCCGTTACGTACCTCCACCCGCTCCTCAATATCCTCCGGGCGAAAGATGTCCAACTCGTCAAGCATATCGCTCAGGTCTACTATTACGCCTTCGCCGTAGAGCCAATTCAGTGGAATCTGATCGATGGTCTTACCATTGGTGACAAAGTGGCGCGGCGCATCCAGATGCGTACCCATGTGGTTCGACGACTGAATGTATTGGGCGTTCACGCCGTGCTCGGACTTGCGCTTGAAATATTTGACTTCAAATGGCGGATAGAAAGGCCAGAATGAGCAGTCTGCATTCAAAGGTTGTGAAAGATCATACGGGATCATTGCCCTGTTCTCCTGAAATCGATTGTGGTGGGCTAGCGGGTAAGTTTCCGTTCCTAGAATCCATAGTTCTCTGCAAAAGCAACGAGTGCCTCGTTGAAAAGCTCCAAAGGCGGGCGAACGAGCCCGGCGCCGATCTGCCCGACACCCGCTTCCCTGTGAGCAATGCCTGTGTTGACCCTGGGCGTAATTCCGGTCTCCACGACTGCCCGCAGGTCGATTCCTACCGGAGTGCCTCGAAAGTCCAGCTGCGGGATAGTGAAGGCGCTATGTTCAGCAGCGGTGATCTCGTACATTTCCAAGGTAGCGTTGAGCGCATCCTGTGGGGTTCCGCTGACAAAGGTAACGATGGCAGGCGCGGCCGCCATGGCAAAGGCGCCCAGCCCGGCCGTCTCGGTGATCGTGCTGTCGCCGATATCAGGATTGCCGTCCTCCGCGCTGAAACCCGGGAAATAGAGGCCGACCGGCTGCGGACAGGGGGATGTGAACCAGCGCCCGCCCAGGCCGCTGATACGAATGCCGAACTCCGTTCCATTTCGCGCCATGGTGGTGACGATGGTGCTCTGCTCGACCCCGTGGGCGGCGTCGGCCATGGCTTTGCAGGCAGCCATGACCGGGTTGAGAACGCTGAGCGCATTGTCGCCCAGGGCCTCAATGACACTGGCAGCCGTGTTAGGGTCCGGCGCGGCCTTGGCGATGTGCGGAGCCAGCTGCCTGGTGTAGAGGATCGAACCTGCTTTATTGCGATTGTGGCCCTCGTCGCCCATATGCAGCGCTTCAGCCAGCAGGGCCCGAATGTCCACGCCCGAACAGGCCTCGATTGCAGTGCCAAGTACGGGCGCCATTACCTCGTGCATCCAACGCAGTCTTTCCTGAACTTCCTGGCTGTAGGCCCCGTAGCGCAGGACCTTGCCGTAGCCTTCGTTGAGATTCGAATAGGCCCGGTTCCCGTGCGTCATGTTCTCCACCACATACACGGCCATTGAAGGTGAGATGACACCTGCCATCGGCCCGACGGCACTGTGGTGATGGCAGGGCGCGAGCTGGACTTCCCCGCTTACGATCAGCCGCTCGGCCTCCTCCTCGTCACCGGCTCTACCCTCAAAGATCAACGCCCCAATTAGAGCGCCTCGCAACGGGCCGGAGGCCTGCTCCCAGGCAATCGGAGGGCCGGCGTGGAGCAGCAGGTTTTCGTGCATGCCTGGAATCAAGTCGAGCGCCTTGCCCAGCCCTGTAAGTACAGGCCGGGCCTCAGTCATTCGCTCTACGGCGGTTGCATTGGCGCTATCTATGATACTTGCCATGAAGCCCCTCCGGGCGACACTGTCGGTTCGGCGGTCGTTTCGATGCACTGTGTAGGTGTTGAGCCAGTCTCCAGCCAAGAAGGAGGCGGACCGTTATTCCTACCTGAGTCGCGTCAGCAGATTGGCCAGCCTCTCGTCGCCCCCGGCAGGAGGCCGCCAGTCGACGTGTACGACCTCGGCGTTCTGGTTGCGCAGGCTGTCGGTGAAAGAGTCAAGTCCCACATTTATGGCTGCAAAAGCGGAAGAGATACGACCGTCCTCCGATGCCTGGGAAGGGCTTGGTTCCTGCTGCGACGACCTGTACGCACGGCCGTCACCCGCGCCGGAAAACGCATGGGCCACAGCGTACAGTGCATCGTCATGCCTGGTATAGACGTATGCCCCGGCACCCTTCAACAGCTCAATCTGTCTGTCCAACCCCTGCGGATCTCTGTCCGTTCCTATGACCACAGCTACGACCGGCAGAGTCTTCCCGACCCGGGCAGCAGCTGCGATTGCTTCTTCGATGGCTGGGGCGAGTTCGCTTGCCGGATCTTCGTGTGCTCCATCGCCCAGCACGACGTCGAGAAGTATGAGTCCCGTCTCAGGGTCCTGCGCTTCCTGCAATAGGCGACGGACTCGCAAATCGTTGTCGAGCATGGGATGCAGGCGTCCGACAGTGAAAGCGTCCCCGCCCAGATCTACGACCGTGTGACCCTGGCTGCGGTGCGGGTTGTCCAGGATTAACCCGCCAGGCAATGGCCCGTTTGAACGAAGCGACGGCAGCGAATCCTGCAAGAGGTAGAGCGCCTCGTTAGCCAAAGTGCCGCCGGAGTAGAGGGCACGCAGATGCAGTTGCGGCAGGGGAGAGGGAACGATCTGCGGCGCCTCTGTTATCGATTGCGAGGACGACGGGCTTTTCTCAGTGCAGCGGTTCCGGTCTGAAGATTTTGTCAGATTCACTGCAAGTTCTGCGGCCTCGTCCAGGGTACCGGCAAACTGAATGTTGGCAGCAGTAACTTCCTTCTTCTGCGTTGAACAGTAGCCGATGAAATTTATGACCACCGACTTGCCGCAGGACGCGGCTTCGGTTATCAGCTCCTGCGCAACCGGCTTCGCGGGCGGCTTTGAGACGATAACGATCACCTCTGTCTGTGGATCGTCCTTCAGCCTTCCGAGAGCTTGCTTCGCTGAAACCGCCTGCACGCCATCTGACAGGTCGCGGCCCCCCGTTCCGAATGCCTGCGAAACGCCTCCCCCAAGACGGTGAATGCCGACCATAATTGCCTGGAGGCCAGTACCCGAAGCGCCGACAATCCCGATGCTGCCCCGGCGGACGCGGTTTGCGAAACCGAGCCCGACACCATCGATTCGGGCAGTGCCGCAGTCAGGCCCCATCACCAACAGACCCTTTTGCGCGGCCGTCACCTTCAGCGAGATTTCGTCTTCAAGAGTTACATTGTCGCTGTAGAGGAAGACGTTCTTTCCCAGATTGAGGGCGTCGCGAGCTATCGCGGCTGCGTAGCGGCCCGGAACCGAAACGAGAACCCACTCCGCCTCCGGAAGCATTCGCGACGCAGACCCCAGACTCTTTGGTCGATAGGCACCGGTCTGTTGCGATCTGCGTGCGGCCAGGAGTTCATCCACGCGAGCCAGAGCCGCGCGGCCGGCTGTTTCCGATTCCGCTTTGACAACCAGGACCAGGTCCTCCGGAGCAGCGGCCTGCAGGTCCTCGGTCAAGAGGTCGCTTTGCGCAAGCAACTCCTTGTTGGCCGGAGTACCCATGACAACACCGGCGTCCAGGATGCCCGGCAGCGCGGCCAAGGCGCGCTGAAGCAGCATCAGCACGACGGAATCATAGTAAGATCCGGCTCGCAGTTCGGCCAGAGTAGCGGGGGCGCCGGCGCCTGCCTCGCCGTCTTGGGCCGAAGGGTCATCCACGGTTGCACTCCAAAGCACGGTTTCAGCCGTACTAAGTTCTCTTCCCTGGGTCGGGGCCTTTCGTTTCCGAAACGCGGGGATACCGGGGGCATTCTACCAGTTGATCGGGAGTCAGGCCAAAGACGCCCGTGGATTCACTTGGTGGACGACACCCGCCTTGAAGCTCAGTCTGCCTGGGAAAGAAGATCGGTATCAATGGCCGCTACGACCTCGTCAATATTGCAGTCGACCTTATTCGACCCGGCCGACAACACCTCACGCAGCTTCCCGTCATTCAGGAGGAGGGGCAACGGTCGGGGTGGGGCGGGAGTGCCTTCGACGGGTTGAATCGTCAGCTGCCAATATCCAACATCGTGCCACGCGCCCATTTTGTATCCGACTTGCTCAAATTTACCCGCGGCCCTGAACCCAAAGGACTCATGAAAACCTACGCTGGCCTCGTTCGGCAGCGTGATGCCCGCGAAAGCGCGAACGAAGCCCTGCAAGCGTAAAATGGCAAAAAGGGTGTCGTACAGCGCCTGCCCAACGCCCAGACGCCTGCAACGGGCATGGACATAGACGGAAACATTAACCGACCACTGGTATGCGGCACGCCCACTGTGTTCCCCGGCGTAAGCATAGCCCAGGACTCTTTCCCGAGCAGTGCAAACGAGCCAAGGGTATCTGGCCAGTGTCTTTGCGACGCGGCCTGACATCTCCTCTTCCGAGGGCGGCAGGGTCTCGAAGGAAATGGGCGTCTCGCGCACGATTGGCGCATAGATGGCCCGAATCCCTGCGGCGTCCTGCGGTCCGGCCAGGCGAACAGTTGGGGCCATGAGGTCGTTTTGCATTGCGCGGGCGAACCGAGTCACTCGGATGCAACAGAAACAGAAAGCCGCCTCCTGGCGGCGAAAGGAGGCGGCACATCCGGTTCGGATGAAGGAATTCCTATGGACTTCCGATTACCACCGGTTGCCGCGGTCTCGATAACCGCCCTGACCACCGCGGTCCTCCCGTGGGCGCGCTTCATTTACCCTGAGCGAGCGTCCACCCATCTCCTGGTCATTGAGGGCCTCAATGGCAGCGTCAGCCGCGTCGTCCTCCATCTCAACGAAACAGAATCCACGAAATCGACCGGTCTCCCTGTCCGTGATCATCGCCACGCTGATGATCTCTCCGTGCTGGGAAAACAGATCCCGGACCTCTTCCTCAGTCGCCGAGTAGGGCAAGTTGCCTACATAAATACGCTTGGTCATTTGAATGGCTCCCCAACCCGTGCTCCACTCGAATGCGTACCGCGTAACCGTCCCGGTCTACTTTGAAGTCTGGAGATTCAGGTGCTAAATGGTTCAGTTCAAATTTCGTTCCTCTCCATGAATTCAAACATGCGTTTTCGATCTACGACAGTGGCGCTTTTCAGTGGTGTCCCGTATCCGATGGCCCCTAGTATGCATCTTTTGCACAGTTATGTCCACCGGCAGAAAAGCAGCCAAAATTCCCTAAACTGCAACTTCGCCCGCGATTCGTAGCCCTTGAGTTGCGTTCGTAGTCATTCTGTCGCCAAGATGTGTATAAATATATTTGGATCTGGCCGATCCGCGGTGGTAAAATGGCCCTGCTCACAGACTGGAATTGGAGTGAAAGGTGCCTGGGGGCAGGGCGAAAAGAGGCGCCTGTCCGGTTTCGCTGTGCTTAAAGGCAAAGGGGTAGCAGCGACAGTCCGCACCATGTCAAGAGCCGAGAAGGCCTCAAGAATCTATTGGGGCTTCCCATCCCCGGCTGGACAGAAACTGGCGGTCCTCCTTGGTGAGGTGTCCCGCTTCGGTCGCTTGCACAAGCAGTTCCGGTCGCCTCTGGAGCGTGCGCAGGAGAGACTGTTCCCGGCGCCACTGTTCTACATTGGCATGATGTCCACTGACGAGGACTTCCGGTACGGCTTCTTCCCGAAATGCGGTGGGCCGAGTATACTGGGGCCCTTCAAGGAGGCCGGACAGTCCGTCAGAAAAGCTGTCGTACATTGCGCCTGATTCGTGACCGAGAACGCCGGGCAGCATTCTTGTAACGGCATCTATGATCGCCAGAGCGGCGAACTCACCACCACTCAAGACAAAGTCGCCAATACTGAGCTCATCTGTGATCAACTGGGTACGAATACGCTCGTCGACACCTTCATAGCGCCCGCAAACAAGCGCCAGACGCCCATGCATGCTGAGTTCTGCGGCGACGCCCTGGTCGAAGCGGCGGCCCTGGGGTGTCAGGAGTATGGTCGGTGTGGACCGTGGCAGCAGCGGCGATTCGTCCGCATTCCATGCCGGCAGTTCGGAACGGTCTCCTCCGTCGGGCAGACGCCAGCCCTGGGGCCGGCTCAGAACAGTCTCGACCGCACGTACTACCGGTTCAGGGCGCATCACCATCCCGCCGCCGCCACCGTAGGGGTAACCATCACAGGTGTGATGTCGATCGGTAGCGTAGTCTCGGATATTGTGAAGCGTTACGTGGAGAATGCCTTTTTTCTGTGCTCGTGCCAGAATGCTCTCTGAAAGTGCACCCGACAACATAGGTGGAAACAGGGTGAATACATCGAAGTGGATCGTGCGGGGAGCCTCCTCTTGAATACAGGCATTATCGGACTCGTCATCCGGTCTATGCTCCAGCACGTCACTCTGGGCCATGATTTCCTTTTGGCTGCCCTGGGGCTGGCCTACTTTCGGCGGCTGGCGGACTCGATGGTGGAAGGTAGCTTCCAGCGCCCTCAGCCGACCCGATGGAAGCTGTTTCTGCGACGCATACGCTCCCTCATTGTAGCACAACCGCGTGATCCTCAGGCAGTCGAGGAGCCTGCAGCCAGGACATGGCTGGGCCGCTTCAGGCGCCGGCGTTCTCCACTCCGTTCCCAGTTTGCGATCGCCCTGACCGTTGTTCTTGTCGGATGCCTCTACTTGCCCCGCCGCCTCGTAGCGCCAGTTGCTTCCCAAGGGTTAAGGCCGGTCCCCGTACCAGTGCCTGCTCCGACGTCTGCCAATTTGCTTTCCGCCCCCAATCCGCAGTTGCAAGATACACAAAAGGCGTCCACGGCAAGCTCGACACGCATCGCCCAGTCAATTCCCGCTTCACACTCACAAAGTTCGGACCGGCCTGCGGTCGAACTTGCTCCGCTGGCGCCTGTGATCGTTCAAGGTGAAGGAGCCGACGATAACGAAGTCGGAGCTGACAGTTCGAAACAGCGTAGTTCAGTTGTGAACAGTACTGCGTCATCAGACACACCTGCCGTTATCGATCCCATCTATCGCTACGATCCGGAAGCGCTTTCCCTGCTGGAAGTTGATGGTGTGCTGCTGCAGGAACCATACCGGGATGAGCTCAATCCTACGATCCGTGACGAGTTCGTTTCGAGACCCCCGATGTCCGGGTGGAACATACTGCGGCCGATCGCCTTGAGCACTCCAGTGCCCTCAGAAGATGTGTCCGCCCAATTTGCTTCCAGGCCCCCTATGGGCGAACTGAGTGTCCTGCGCGAGGAGATCGACAAAGCGCGCACTACCCTTTCGTTTCAGGTTGATGCAGGTGCGGATACCGGACTTGCACCGCGTACGCCGAGCGGGCCCGGCAGCCTCTGGCCGACGTTCGCACCCCCCAGTCCAATCAGCGAGGCGCACTTCTGGCTGGATTCGCCGTTTCCTGGAGGATTCAACCAGCTGTACAGTCCTGGATACCAGTTCGGAAGCACCGGCGGCGGGCGCTACAGAATCCATCACGGCGTGGACATTGGAAATCCGGTAGGCACACCGGTGCTCGCCACAGCTTCCGGTGAGGTCGTCCATGCCGGGCCGGACAATCCCGCCCTGCTGGGCCCGTACAACGACTTTTACGGAAATTCCGTCGTCATCCGCCTTGATCGAAAGCTCAACACTTCACGCGGAGAACAGGACGTTTTTGTCCTCTACGGCCATCTTGTGAGCGTGGATGTTCAGAATGGACAGTGGGTAGGGGCGGGCGACTATCTGGGCGGCGTAGGAATGACCGGCATCGCGATTGGACCTCATCTGCACATGGAGGTCCGAATCGGGCAGAACAGTTACCTGCATACTGTGAACCCTGCCTTGTGGATGCGTCCTGCAGCCTATACCGGCACGGTGGCGGTCCGGTTGCTGTCCGCGGCAGGCCGCACGTGGCCCGGCGTTCAACTATCCCTTTACAGATATGAAGAGGACGGCGTCCGCTGGTATCGCGTTGTCGAGACCTACCCTGAAAAGGAAAGTATCGGTCCCGACCCGTCGTGGGGCGAGAACGGCGCTCTGAGCCATATTCCCGTTGGCACATATCTCTTGTCCGGCTTTGTCAACGGCGAGGAGGTCAGGCAGGAGATCGCAGTGAAAGACGGTGAAACAACCTTTGTAGAATTGCGCACTCAGCAGTAGACTACCCTCTGTCATGCGGGAGACTGTCGCCAGGGCCGATTTCAAGAAGATCCTGCGGCAAGAGCATGGCTTGCCCGGCATAAACTGAACCGCGCAAAGCGAGACTTTTTTCTGCCTGCGCCGAAAAGGTATTCGCGGCAGGCGCCTGCGTGTGCAGGCAAGATCAGAGCCTCTATGGAATTCACCAAGACCCTCTTCAGATTTACCGTTCCCTATCGAACTCCGCTGCTCGCAACCGTCGTCAGCATGGTCCTTTTGGTGGGTGTGCAGTTGTTTGCACCCTGGTTCATCCGTGAACTGATCGCGACTGTGCGCTCCGGGAACACAGATGCGCTCTCATACAACCTCATAGGCCGGCTCGCCCTCTTGGCCCTGGCCATCTACGCTGCCCGAGCCGGGTTGGAGTTTCTGCGCAGTTACATGGCCCATGTGGCCGGCTGGGGCGTAGTGGCCGACGTGCGGGTCGCAATCTACCGTCATCTGCAACGGCTGTCACTGCACTATTACGAAGACAAGCAGACCGGACAGTTAATGTCGCGGGTTGTCAACGACTCTGATCTGTTGGAAAAGCTGATCGCCCACGCCGTGCCCGACGTCCTGGTAAACGTGCTTACACTGGTGGGCGTCAGTACCATGCTGCTAATCATGAACGCGCAGCTGACACTTCTGACACTGGTTCCCATCCCTCTGATCGTCCTGGCAATGCGAGGCTTTGCCAAGTATGTGCGCCCAGCGTTTCGTGAGCGGCAGGCAGAGCTGGGTGAACTCAACGCGATCCTGCAGGACAACCTTTCCGGCATTCGCGAAATCAAGACTTTCACCCGGGAAAGGATGGAGTCGGAACGAATCGGCGTCCGCATTGACAACTACAAGCGTTCACTTTTGCATGCGTTGAGGCTGCTGGCGACCTTTGAACCTTTCGTCCACTTCGCATCGGCGCTGGGCGTCGTTGTCGTCATCTATTTCGGCGGCCGGCTGGCCTTGGGCGGCGAACTGCCAATTGAGGACCTAGTAGCTTTCTTCCTGTACCTGGAGCTGTTTTACCAGCCGGTGCGGCATCTGAGCCATGCCTGGGAGGCGATCCAGGAGGCGCTGGCCGGCGCGGAGCGTGTCAGCGAACTGCTTCTGGAGGAGCCGGACATCGTCGACCGGCCTGACGCCCTGGACTACCCGGGGCGTGCGCAGGGCAACATCCTCTTTGACAACGTCAGCTTCTCCTACCTGACCGACCGGCCTATCCTGCGCAACATCGATCTGGAGATACCCGCAGGGTCCGTGGCCGCACTGGTCGGCCCTACGGGCGTGGGCAAGAGTACACTGGCAAGCCTGGTGCCACGCTTTTACGATGTGAACGAAGGGCAGATTTCGCTGGACGGGCATGACATCCGCGACCTGACGATGGAGAGTCTGCGCAGGCAGATCAGCATCGTCCTGCAGGACGTCTTCCTCTTTCACGGCACCGTTCGCGAAAACATCCTTTTTGGAAGGCCGGGCGCAAGTGATGAAGAGATGGAGGAGGCGGCGCACGTCGCCAACGCAGTCGAGTTTGTCGACAAGCTGCCCGACGGCTACGACACCGTGATCGGCGAAAGGGGCGTGAAGCTGTCCGGCGGGCAGAAACAACGGCTGGCCATCGCCCGCGCCGTACTCAAGGACGCCCCGATCCTGATTCTGGACGAGGCGACTTCGTCGGTTGATACGGAGACCGAGCAACTCATTCAGCAAGCGCTGGAACGGCTGATGGCCGGCCGCACAACGCTGATGATCGCACACAGACTGTCGACGATCCGCAATGCCGATCAGATCGTCGTGCTTCAGGATGAGGGGATCGCTGAACAGGGCAGCCATGACGAACTGATGGCAGTGGACGGTATCTACCGCCACCTGAATCTCGTCCAGTCCCGCTTCAACGCAGAGGAGCGGGAACCGGTCGTTGAGCAGCAGCTGGAGTGGTCCCCTTCAGACCGCGCTCTACCCGTCACCGCCTGAGTCGAGCAGGCGGCGCAAATTCTCTCCCATAATCAGCGCCTGGTCCGCCTCTGGGATGAAGTCACAGTGGCTGCGAAAGCACTCAACTGCCTGGCGGTAGGTCATGAAACGCAGGCAGACGGGATAGTCGGAACCCCAATAGAGTCGCTCTGGGCCGAACGTGTCGTACAGCGGCTGCACGATCTCCCGAATCGAGTCGGCGTACGGGAAGTCCCAGAATCCCTGCTGGGTCGAATAGTAGAACCCGGAAACTTTGACGCCGATATTGGCGAAGCGCGCCGACGCAAGAACCTTCTCCAGTCTCTCTTTATCTCCGACCCCCGGGTGACCCAAATGATGGACGAAGATGGTCAGCTGCGGGAAACGTTCTGCAACCCTGTGCAGCGCGGCGTGATGATGTGGGGAGCAGGCGATGCTGGCGATCAACCCCAACTCAACCGCCGTCTCGAAAAACTCCTGTCCGTCCTCGCCGTACAGCCAGCTGCCGTCGTCGTCGGGCTTCATGTAGTGCGTGAAGGCCTGTAAAGACCAGCGCTCAGCAGCCTGCCGCAGCCGTTTGTCTGCGCCCGGCGTGTGATACGTTTCCGACCAACTGCAATCTACGTCCGCCACTTGGCGAATTCTCCCGGAATAGAGGCTGCTCATCCTGGAGATGTAGTCATTGTTGTGCGGATTGTGTTCGATCCCGGCGCAGACCAGGAACGCCTGGTCCACGCCGTTCAAGTCCATTTCGTTCAGTAGCTGCTCAAAGCGGCCCTTGCCGTGAAAGTCCGGCACGGGCGGCTCGTACGGCCAGCGTTCCCAGGCGTGGCAATGACTGTCGATGATCATGAAATGTCTATGCCGCGCGTGCGAAAACCGGCTTCTCGAGAATCGTCTGGGTCTCGTAAATTGAGCCGCCCCGCAGAGCCTCCGGGTAAGGCATCAACACCGGTACATCGGCCAATCGGGGACGGTTGCACGGTTCGCCCCGCAACACGGAATCGGCATAAGCATCCCAATTGGGGTATCCCTGCAGATACCAGGAGTCGACGGAGCAGTATTGGTACAGTAGCAACCTTCGAGGGCTGGTAGAGACGTTCTTTGCCGAAGCGTGCAGCGTCCGCACGTGGTGGATCGAAATGCCGCCGGCCTCCAGCTCAATAGGCACGGCTTTATCCGCGTCCGGCACCTCAACCGTCACCGCGCCGGCAAAGTGCCCATCCTGATGATGTGAGTATATCGGGCCCTTGTGCGAGCCGGGAATGACAAGCAGGCAGCCGTTCTCGTACATCATGTCGTCCATGCAGACGCCGACGGCGAGCAGGTCATCATTTGTGTGCGGATAGAAGGCCCAGTCCTGATGCCACTCCACGGGGCTGCCGTACTCTGGCGACTTCATGTTCAGCTTGTTGCCGTTAGTACGCACGCCCGGCCCGACAAGCTGCTCGGCAATGTCGAGAATGCCAGGATGGCTGAGGCACTGGCGGTATACGTCGTGCTGCAACACGGGGTCCTTGAGCCGGCGAAGTTTGGGGGACTCCGGCGTGTGACCCGGCTCCAGGTCGAAAACATCGGTGTGCTCGGTGACGCTGGCGCTGAGCTGGACGAACTCATCGGTCACCCGGCGCAAGTCCGCTACCTCATCAGCCGAAAGGACGCCATCCACGCCCAGATAGCCGTTCTCGTGATAAAAGTCGATCTGTTGTCGAGTAAGCATGTTTCTGCTCCTTGGTAGATAGGTAAGGCCAGCAGCGCTATTGTGTCAGATTCCGATCATATCGGTCTCAAAAATAAGGTTCAATCCATTCTTCCGGTATTTCAAGCCCGAAGCCCGGCGCGTCGGTGGGAACCAACCAGCCGTCCTCTGCTACAGCCTGGCCGGGTATGCCCGCCGATTCCGCTAACGGAACGCCGGGCGCGGACCCGATAAAGTATTCCAGCCACGGGACGCAGGCAATGGCATGGGTGAAGTGCTGGCCGAAAGGATTTCTCCCGCCTCCGTGCAGGATCACCTTCTTACCGGCGGCGTCGGCGGCATTTGCGATCTTCAGACAAGTGCTCAGACCGCCGACCCAGTTGATGTCCGGCTGCAGAATGTCGACGACGTTGTGCCGTAATGCCCATTGGAAGGGCATGTGTGTATACCAGTGTTCACCCGTGCTCAACGTCTGCCAGGGGATGCGCTCTCGCACCTCTACGTGGCCGTCGAGGTCTTCCGAAAGGAGGCACTCCTCCATCCACTTCAGCCTGTACGGACGCAGTGTTTCGGCCAGGCGTACTGTGTACTCAATATCGAAAGCCATCCAGCAGTCGAGCATCAGCTCGGCTTCGTCTCCGACCAGCTCCCTGGCTTCGGCCACCATCTGCTCGTTTTTGCGCAGACCGTCCAGTCCATCAGCCGGGCCATAGGGACAGGCCAGTTTGAAAGCACGGAAACCCAGTTCTTTGTACCAGTCCAAGTCATTTCCGGTCGAATAGCAGAACTGTTTTTCCTTCTGTGGACCGCCGATGAGGCTGTAGACCGGCCTGCCCAGCAACTTGCCCTTGGCATCCCAGAGAGCCAGGTCCACGGCGCTGACAGCGTAGGCGGCCAGTCCGACCGAGCCGTATGGCTTTGTCATGCGGAACATCATGTCCGCCAACTTCTGTACGGCCAGACCGTCCTCGCCGATGAGATTAGGGGCAATGTGATCGTCTATGATGGCTGCGGCCACACGCCCATTGTCGGTCAGCCCCAGGCCCCAGGTGCCGTCCTCCAGCGTTACTTTGCACCAGACCGGCCCCCAGCGTTTGGGCGTCCACATGCTGCGATGCCGCTTGACTTTTGGATACCAGGACATGGGGTTTGCAACTTCGGCGGTCTCGGCCCAGCCCTTGCGCCTGGGCTCCGTCCTTTTTTCCGGTGTTGGGAATTTGACGCGAACGGCGCGAATGTCAGTAATTTTCATGTCCAACAGTCTCCACGCTACTGTATCGGTTCTGGTGAATGGAATTGCCTATAGATCGAGACTGATCCACAATCCTGAGTCGAGCCGGGACCCGGACTGCTGGATCATTAACTATTTTCATTGCTTTCGGGACTGCCATCGCCGCCGGCGTCCATATCTTCTTGCAGCAGGCGCAGAAGCGCTCGACGCTCATCGGAATTGAGGCCAGCCAGGATCTCATTCGGACTAAGGCCCGCGAGGATCTCATTCGGACCCAGGACCTCCAATATTTGGTCCGGACTAAGGCCGGCCAGCCTCTCTTCGGGTGTTCCCGACTCGAAAATAAGTTCACGTACTCTCATGCCGTATTCCAACACTTTTTCCGGGGTCAACACCTCCGCCATGTTCAACTCTCCTTTGACATTGAATGTCTGGCTCAAACCAAGAACATAGGCGTGCAATTCCAACGATTCTGTAAAAACCTGCCTGTCCAGCGAGGCGAAACCTGCATCCCTTTCCCTTTTGCGGCTAGCGAAGAGCTTAACAATGGCATTGTTTGAATTCGCCGGCAGCCGGTTGAGCGCCAGAAGCATTACACGTCCCACAAAAGGGAGTCTAGTACGAAATACACCTCTCTGCGACTCTTCGAATCCCCACTCTGCTAGCCGGCTCCTCTGAGGCGTCTTGGCGCTCAGCACAACGGGCAGGGTCTGTTCCCTCGAAAGTTTCTGTACCTGTCGGTAGAAGAGGTCATAGGCTGCTGCCCGGAGAATTGCATCCTCTGTCACCGATTCAGTGTACTTGAATTCAACAAGGATGTGTGCAGCCGCACTGTCGCGTATACCGTCCGGCAGTCGCGCACGCTGTGCTGCCGTCCAAGCTGTACCTTCCCGCCGCAAGAGCAGTATGTCCACTCTGGGCGACTCGCTCAAAATGCTCGACTCCGTCGAAACATTTACCTGGACCGCAGCCAGGCTCAGCCGCATTCCTGAGCCGAGGAGCTGGTGGTACTGTACGCGCGCTTTGTCGTCAGCCATCTTTGGGGGACATATGGCGTGAACAGTTTTGCTGGTCGGAGGCGGCGGCGAACAACACTCGACGCCCGGCAAACTGCGGCCGGCAAATGGGATCCGCTCCCTCTACGCCTGCAAGACAGACGGGGACATCCGAGGCGGTTCCCAACTGCGCCTAAACGGTACTTGATTTCGAGGGAGATGTCAAAGCCTAAGCGCGCAGCAGTCGACCTGCCTGACCACATTCTAAAGCAGTTCTCCACCAAAAGGACAGAATCGCCAAACTGAGATATAATCGCCCGAAATACGGCAGCGAATACGGTGTCACGCGCTGCGCATACGATCTCGTCAACCTGTCCAATTTCAATGACCTCACCGCAGCCTTCAGATACAATCAGCGTTCGCGCCGATGAGCGTTTTGACGAACGCGCAGTCCAGGCATTTCTACGCGGCAAGCTGCCTGGTACTGAGAATCCCATGACAGTGCGCCAATTTGGCGGCGGCGCGGCCAATCTCACCTATCTGCTTGACTATGGCAGCAACGAGTACGTCTTGCGCCGCCCTCCACTTGGTCCGGTTGCGCCCTCGGCACATGATATGGCCAGAGAGTCCAAGGTGCTGCTGCGGCTTTGGAAGTCTTTCCCGCTCGCCCCCCGTGCCTACCTCTTCTCCGATGACGAATCAATCGTCGGGGCGCCCTTCTTCGTGATGGAGCGGCGGCAAGGCATCGTCGTAAGGAATACAGTTCCCGCCGTCTACGACGCATGGAACGATGCCCCTGCGCGCATGAGCATTGCCCTTGTCGAGGCGCTTTCCGAGCTCCACGCGGTGGATTACGAATCTATCGGTCTAGGAGATTTGGGTCGCCCCTCCGGATTCATCAGGAGGCAGATTGAGGGGTGGTGGCGGCGCTGGCAGGCTGCCAAGTTGGAGGACCTGCCTGCGATGGACGCGGTCTATGACTGGCTGAGAAGCAATGAACCACCGGAAAGCGCGCATTCGCTCGTGCACAACGATTACAAACTGGACAACGTAATGCTGGCCTCCGAAGACCCTGGTCGTATCGCCGCCGTCTTTGACTGGGACATGTGCACGCTCGGTGATCCGCTTTCCGACGTGGGGGCGTTGCTGGCATGGTGGTGTCTGCCCGACGATCCGCCCCACTTCAGGACCATGGCGATGATGCCCCTGGACGACCGGTTCCTGCGCCGCGAGGAGCTCATCGCCCACTATGCCCAACACAGCGGCCGCGACCTCTCCGCCATTCACTTTTATCATTCCCTCAGCCTGTTCCGGGTCACGGTCATCATCGCCCAGATATATGTCCGCTACGTGCGCGGACAAACGCAGGACAAGCGCTTTGCCGCCTTCGGCCCGCGCATCCCCGCCGCGGCGCAGGCTGCCCTGGAAGTCGCGCAGAGACACTGAGTTCGAGAGAGCGGCCTTTGAGAATCTCGCTGCTCGTGGCCCTATACAGGATTGACGCGTAGTTTCTTACTGACTATCATAATCCACAGAAGAGAACACCTTTCATCAACCTCGGAAGGAGCGATAAACGTGCAGGAACACAAGATTTCAATGCTTGGAACCGGCCTGATCGGCATGTTCTACACGATGTCCCTCAACGGCGGCAGGGGCCGAGACAGAGTGCAGCTCGTCTACTCCCGTACGGAAGAAAGAGCCAGGGCCTTTGCGGAGGAGTGGGGCATCCCGGCGTGGACCACCGACCTGACCGAAGCCTGTACCTCGGACGATATCGACACAGTTGTCATCGGCCTGCCCAACCACATTCATGAAGAGTGCGTAGACCTGGCCGCCGGCGCCGGTAAAGCGATTCTCTGCACCAAGCCCCTCGGCCGCACCGCTGAGGAAGCCAAGCGGATGATGGACAAAGTCGAATCCACAGGTGTCTTCGGCGGCTATCTCGAAGACCTCTGCTACACGCCCAAGACGCTGAAGGCCATCGCCTCCGTAGAGGAGGGCGCCTTGGGTCATGTAACATGGGCCTGCTCCAGGGAAACGCATCCTGGCCCCCACAGCGACTGGTTCTGGGACCTTGAACAGGCCGGCGGAGGCGCCATCGTCGACCTGGGCTGCCACTGCATCGAAATCGTCCGCAGCTTCATCGGCAAAGACATCCGCCCCGTCGAAGTCATGTGCTGGGCCGACACGCTCGTCCACCCCATCGACGCCGAAGACAACGGCATTGCCCTAATCCGCTTTGAGAACGGAGCCATCGGCCAGTTCGAGGTGAGCTGGTCCTTCCGCGGCGGCATGGACCTGCGCGACGAGGTTGCCGGCACCGAGGGCACCATCTGGCTCAATCACTTCCTGCGCACTGGCTATGAAATGTATACCAGCGGCGCCGGCGCCGGCTACGTCGCCGAAAAGGCCGAGTCCGAAAGCGGCTGGCTCTTCCCGGTCGGCGATGAGGTCGTCGAACTCGGCTACAATGACATGTTTGACGACATGTTCAACGCCCTCGATCAAGGCACTGAACCCAGAGAGACCTTCTACGACGGCTACATCGTCAACGCCGTCATCGACGCCTGTTACCGCTCCGCATCCTCGCGTCAGTGGGAAGCAGTGGAGCTGGAAGTTTGGCGCGGGCGCGAAGACGTCCCCCTCATCCGCGACAGCCGCGGGCAGCAGGCTGCCGCCGACGCCGGCCCCGACCCCGCCGAAGCCCTCGCCGCCGCAGCAGGTCTTACAATCCTGAAACAGGAACGGATGCCCGGCGGCCAGGTCAAGGTAATCATGAAGAATGAAGAGACCGGTGAAATCAGCCAGGAAATCATCGAGAACGCCTAGTCCCTTCCGATGTCACTGATCAAACCCTTCCTCCAGGAAGAGGCCTTCCTCCAGGATTTGCAGAATGCAACCGGAAGCGAACGCGTCCTGCACATCTGGTGGCTTGGCCAAAGCGGCTTTCTGCTAGAGTGGCAGAGCCGCTTCCTTCTCTTCGATCCCTATCTCTCCGATTCCCTCACCAAGAAATACGCCGCCACCTCCAAACCGCATATTCGCATGACCGAACGGGTCGTCGCGCCCGAAAGACTCGACTTTGTTGAGGTCGCAACCTCCAGTCACAACCACACCGACCACCTGGATGGCGAGACACTCTGCCCTCTGATGGAGGTGAATTCAGACCTGCAGTTGGTCATTCCCGAGGCCAACCGGGCGTTCGTAGCCGAGCGTTTGGGCTGCGACCTATCGTGGCCTGTCGGCTTGGACGATGGGGACTACAGAGAAGTGGACGCGTTCCGCTTTCACGGTATCGCCGCCGCACATGAAGAGCTGGAGAGGGACGAAGAGGGCCAGTGCAAATTTCTTGGCTATGTGGTTCATTTCGGCCCGTGGACCGTCTATCACAGCGGGGACACGGTCCATTACAGTGGGCTGGTCGAGCGGCTTACGCCCTACAACGTGGATGTTGCCATCCTGCCCATCAACGGCAGCAAACCGGAGCGGAAAGTTGCCGGCAATCTCAACGGAATCGAAGCCGCTACCCTTGCTTGTGCCATCAACGCGAAGCTGGCCATCCCCTGCCACTACGAGATGTTTACCTTCAACACCGCGCCGCCCGATACATTCATAGCAGCCGCGACCGCGCTGGAGCAGCCCGTTCGCGTGCTGGAGGCCGGGGAACGCTGTACCGTTGAAAAGTCGGCTGCCGGCGTTATGACAGTTCGGTCAAGCGCTTGACAGCCTGCAGCGACAGAGCATCCATCGGTCTGTCAGGCGTAGAAACGACGGTAGCTGCAACCGCGTTCGCGAAGCGCGCCGCTTGCTCAACAGAAGACCCTTCATGTACTGCAAGCAGGAATCCGGCATTGAAGGAATCGCCCGCGCCTACCGTAGTTTGAACTTCGACCGAGAATCCGGGCACAAAAGTCGGCCCGCCCGTCGAACTTGCGGCAGTGCCATCCCGTTCCAGGACAACAGCGCCTTCCGCCCCCCGTTTGATGACCACACATCCCGCCCCGCCCTCCAGGACCGCGGCCATCCCTGAGGCCAGCTCGGCACCACCGGTACAAACCGCCAACTCGTGCTCGTTGCAG
Source organism: Caldilineaceae bacterium SB0664_bin_27 (assembly GCA_009838625.1). Classification (GTDB taxonomy): domain Bacteria; phylum Chloroflexota; class Anaerolineae; order Caldilineales; family Caldilineaceae; genus Bin5. The sequence continues at coordinate 1,265 of VXRG01000021.1, read as the reverse complement.
ATGAAGTAATCTGTGTAAGCCAACAACGGACGCAACTCCTCCAGCAGTGCCGGCTCGCCGATAGCCGGGCCGATGTCCACTGCAGTGCGTGTGTTACTCTGGCCGGCCTCGCGAAATAGTTCGACTGCACCCTGTGGACGCAGCCCTGGCATGATTGAGTAGCTCGTAAGTAGCAGCGTCTCCGAACCGCGAACGAGAGCTGTTTCAATGGAACTACCGTCAATAGCCCTGTTCGCGCCCTCGTGGTGAAAGGCCAGACGGCTCTGCTGCCTGTCGCTGAGAATGAGCGTCGTCGCAGTGCCCTGCCCAGCGTACTTTTTGACGCTACCCATCTTGACCCCGGTATCAACGAGCTGCTCCGCCATCCAATCTCCAAGGTGGTCCTCGCCCAGGCCTCCGACAAGCTCAACTTCCGCCCCCAAACGCGCCAAGGCGTAGGCCGAATTGGCCCCGTTTCCCCCCAACGAGGTTCTCAGCGGCTCGTCATGAAAAACAAGGCTGCCTACCGTAAACTCGTCCCCCTCGCTGCGCGGCATCGCCGCCAGATTGGAGACAAAAAGATCAACGGTGCAGGTCCCGATAACGGTAAACATGGTAATTCTGCCCCCTCAAAAAATCGGACAGGCCTGACAGCTGGATTGAGTTCGCTACTGGCATTCATACTTCGCATGCTATCAGTCTTAGACCACCATTCTAAATCCGATCACCAACGCTGTGAAACAGCCCTGCCGCAGTGCACAATGCCCATTCCTGGGCGCTCGAATGGACATAGCCATAGCAGAGGCCAATTTCCGTTCGCATTCCCCCTTATGCGGCTTGGCAATTCTACCAGCCTGGGCTCGCTTACTTCTCCCATCTACCCAACATCCCACCGTATGGACACACCTTGTGCGTGCCCTCGCAACTGCACCCTCGAGGATGCTTCGCGAATCTATGATTCCCTCATGGAATGACAAAATGATAGGCCCGCAAATTCTGGATCGGACGAAGGCAGCCGACTACTACGATCAATGTCAAATGTCTTACAACAGCCTTAGGCCGGCGACATATTTATCTCTTGGTACTTCCAACATATGTCAATGTTGGCTTGCGGGGGCGGGCGGGGATGCGCGGACTTTGCCGATTTTGGACAGCTTTTGCGGGGGACTCCGGTTCATCATTTCGATGGCTGAGGGACGGTCTTTCGGGGGTGCGGCGGAGGGCGCGAAAGGGGCCGCGAAAGTGTTGCATTTCCCAAAAAGTGATGCATTACTGGATATTGGGGT
>VXRG01000156.1 GCA_009838625.1 Caldilineaceae bacterium SB0664_bin_27 | reverse complement strand
CCGCTGGCATGAAATCCCCATCTGACCTTCTTCGCCCCAAATCTGGACTGCACCCCCGGCGAAATTGGGTATTGACAATATGATAGAACATATGTACAATAGGGGTACATCGAATCTGGAGAGCCCTGATCGGGCACCGATGCGATAAGCCAATCCAATTGCACATGCGATGAGGGAGATGTAGAATGTATCAGCAGATCACTTTGGTTGGGAATCTTGGCAATGATCCGAAGATGCAGTACGCGCCGAGCGGGGATCCTGTAACGCGCTTCAGTGTCGCAACCTCACGGTCGTGGACAGGCCAGGACGGGCAGCGGCAGGAGAAGACCGTTTGGTTTCAGGTGTCTGTGTGGCAGCGGCAGGCCGAGACTTGTAGCCAGTATCTGACGAAGGGCCAGCGTGTGCTGGTTGTTGGGGAGCTGGACGAGCCTTACATGTGGACCGACGACAGTGGCAATGCGCGGGCCTCATTACAGGTTCGGGCGCGTAACGTACGGTTCCTCAGTTCGCGGGACGAAGGTAACGTCTTGTCGGAGGGGCAGGCTGCCTATGCCAATGGCCAACATGCCCCCAGTCCTGAATCGAACGGCGGAGAGGGTATTCCGTTTTAGATTCGTAGGGGCGTTATACGGGAAGACGGGGGTTCCGGCGCGGCCGAAGATGGTAGAGTCTTGGGCCGATTGAAGGGATTCGCTCTAATTTGAAGCATTCATCACAGAACGAAAGAGGTAAAAGGGTTTAATGTATCAGCAGATCACTCTAGTTGGGAATTTGGGCCGCGATCCAGAATTGCGGTACACGGCAAGCGGCGTGGCTTTCACCACTTTTAGTGTCGCCACTAGTCGAAATTGGACAGGTCAGGACGGCCAGCGTCAAGAAAAGACAGTTTGGTTCAGCGTGTCTGTATGGGATAGGCAAGCCGAGGCTTGCAACCAGTTTCTGACCAAAGGACAAAGAGTTCTAGTTGTCGGCGAAATGGAAGAACCTTACATGTACACCGACCAGGAAGGAAACTCGCGGGCTTCTCTGCAGGTTAGGGCACGAAACGTGCAATTCCTCAACTCACGAGCTGAACGAGAAGCCATGGGCGGGGGCCATTACGGCGACCAGTCTGCAGCGGCAATGGACGGGTCTGGTTCAGACCAAGGGCCCGGCGGAGAAGAGGACATACCGTTCTAAAGGGTTGGTCTTGCTCAACCAGGTCAGTTCAAGTATGGCATGGCAGAGCCGGCCGTGGTGTGACTGCAGGCAGGAGGCCTTGACCCGAACGGCAAGTTCGTTGCGACCGGAACAAGGGGGAGAACAATGTATCAGCAGATCACACTTATAGGGAACCTGGGCCGCGATCCGGAGATGCGGTATACGCCCAGCGGCGTTGCCGTAACCAACTTCAGTGTCGCCACCAGTCGGTCCTGGACAGGCCAGGACGGTCAGCGCCAGGAGAAAACAGTCTGGTTCCGGGTGGCAGCGTGGCGCGGACTGGCGGAGACATGTAACCAGTATCTGACGAAGGGGCAGAAAGTGCTGGTTGTGGGCGAAGTTGAGGAGCCCAGCACATGGACGGACCAGGAGGGGAACACGCGCGCTTCACTGGAAGTAACGGCGCGGACCGTGCGGTTCCTGAACACGCGGGCAGAAAATGAAGCGCTTGCCGGTGGATGGGCTCAGGCGGGCGGGCAGGGCGCGCCTACGGGCGGCGGCTCCAATGGGGACGCACTGCCAGGCGGTGAGGAGGATATTCCCTTCTAGGGGGTCTGGACTTCAGATGCCCCGCGCAAGGCCTTTAGTGCGGTAAGCGTTCTATGCGTCGGTCGGATTGTCAGTGGCATTTCGCTGGCAGGCTGGCCGACTTTGCGTTTTGCGGCCTATTTGGCTTTGCACCTGCCCTGGCCCGATGAGGATCCAGCCGTTGACAGTGGATTTGCGCCGCGGCAAGTTTGAAGTCAGGCGGCAGATGGACGTCTTGGAGAGATCGCAGATGAAAATTGCAAAGATCGAAACGTTCCGCGTCAGAGTACCGCTGCACCCAGTCAGCTGGCACAGCGCCAACATTACAGGGTGGAGCGGCGCCTGGTGGGACCTTCCTGTCGTGCTGCTGCGGATGACTACAGATAGTGGTCTCAGCGGGCTGGGAGAGGCGCCTAAAGGCGTGGCAGAGAGCGCAATTCGCCAATACGCACCGTTGTTCAAGGGGCGGGATCCCTTTGAACTGAACTGGCAACACTTGCCCATCGGCGACGTATGGAGCCGTGCGAGCGGGGCTTATCAAGCCTATGAGACGGCACTGTACGACTTGGTGGGCAAGGCGCTCGAGTTGCCGGTCTACCAGTTACTGGGGGGCGCATATCGCAGCCGCGTGCGCGGGTCTCTTTGCAGCGGGCAGATGTGGCCTGAAGATGCGGCGAGGCGGGCGCGGCGGGCGGCAGAACTGGGGATTGACGTGCTAAAGATGAAAGCCAATCTGGGCGACCCTGTTGTGGAGCGCATTTCAGCCATTAACAAGGCGGTAGGCACAGCTGTAAGGGTAACCGTCGACGCGGGGGAACACCTGCAACATCCGAGGCATGTCCTGGAAATCGCACGCGGCCTGGAACCCTATCTCGATAACATTGAATGCTTTGAGGATCCCGTCTCGCGCAGTAATTTGGACTGGTACGTTCTGCTTAGAGAGAAACTGGACTTCCCCCTGGCGCTGCACTTGGGCAGTCATCAGGAAGTCATTAACGCGGTCAAGCGCGAAGCGTGTGACTACCTGAACCTGGGCCGCAGCCTCAACGACTTCAAGAAGGGCTCGGCGATAGCTGAGGCAGCCGGCATGCCTGTCTGGCATGGATCGGGAGTTGGTTTGGGCATTTCGGAGGCCTCTCACATCCATGCATGCGCTGCGACGAAGGCGACTACTCTGTCCAGCGATATAGTGGGAGAGATGCTGCGCGTGGATGATCTCATTGTTCGTCCTCTTGAATTCGAGGAAGGTTACTTCAAGGTACCGCAGGAACCGGGCCTGGGCGTTGAACTGGATGAGGAGGCACTGGAGCGGTTCGGCGTCCGCTAGTCTTGGATCACCAGCGCGTGCACCCTAGTTCCATTGCTCACGCGGCAGGAAATGTCCTCTGGGTCGAGGAGGCGATACGGGTCAGGACATTACTGAGAATCACCTCTTTCGACGGTTGTTTCCAAGTTGAGACCCCGTGGTCGCCTGTGGACGCCCTTCACTCAAACTCCACGTTTCCTCAAACATCTGATCCGCGCACCGCATAGACTTTGTCTTCGCTTCATTTCGCCCCGTTTTTCTATTACTCTGCTCATCTACTTTGCCGACGCCAAGTCCAACCCTTTACTTTTTTTCAGAGAATCTGGATTGCACCGGTGGGAATCAGTGGTTTGACATTACTCCGCATTCGGGTGGAGCTGGATTCCGTTAGCCTGGGAAGTTGGTTGGGTGGAGTCAGACGCGGATAGACCTGTCGGTGCGGGCGGAGTGCTGGGCGGCGAGGAGGGAGCGCAGGATGGCGCGGCCTTCAGCGCCGGTCAGGCGGGGCTGGGCGCTGTCGTGGAGGGCGTCGATGAGATGGCGGGTGGCATGGATGAAGCTCTGCTCCCAGCCTGTGGGGATGTCGTCGAAGGTACGAGTGTTGCCGTCGCGGGCAAGGGAAACTGGCGGGGCGTCGGTGAGGCGGCCGTGGCCGCCGTTGATCCAGATGACGCCCCTGGTGCCGGTGATTTCGACGCGGTCGTCCTGGGCGTAGTAGCTGGTCTCTATCTGGAGCTGGGGCGAGTAGACGACTTCGAGGGAACCAAAGCGGTTGTTGGGAAATTTCCAGGAGACAATGGCGGGAGTGTCGAGGACGCGGCCGGGCATCAGCTCCATCTCGCCCATCCAGGCGTGTACCTCTTCGGCCAGTCCCATAAAGTGCCAGGCGAGAGCGAATTTATGGTGGCCGTCGTCGAAAAGCATGGGGCCGCCGCCGCAGATCTCGGGGTCGAAACGCCAGGCCCAGGCGGACAGGGGCACATGCCAGGCGGTGGGGCTGAAGCCGGCGTTGCTCTTGATGCGGATGGTGAGGGGATCACCGATTTCGCCGGCTTCGATCAGGTCCTTGGCGTGAACGACAGGTGGGTAGAAGATGAAGTTTTCGTAGACACGCAGGGTCCTTTTGGCGGCTTTGGCGGCCGCGATCATTTCGTCGGCCTGGGCAAGGGAGAGCGCCATGGGTTTCTGGACGGAGACGTGTCTGCCGGCCGCGAGCGTGTCGAGCGTGACTGGGTGGTGGAGGTGGTGGGGGAGCAGGATTTCGACGAGGTCGAGATCGGGCAGGGAGAGGAGGTCGTGGTGGTTGGTAAAAGCGCGATTGGGCGGCACGCCCCAGTCGGCTGCGCGGCGTATGGCGCATTCTTCGTCAATGTCGCAGACGGCTGTGATTTGGGCGCGGTCGTTTCGAAGGTATTCGAGGGCGTGCAGTTCGCTGATGCGGCCTGTGCCGATGATACCTACGCGCAGCACGGAAGGGCTTTAGCTCCTCAAATCAGATCAATTCACGAGGGCCCCCGCGGTTCAGATTCCGCCCATTTCGAGGCGGCCCAGATAGATTAGCGACTCGAGATCCTCTGCGGCGTCGGGCATGTGTCGGATAACGGCCGCGCGAACCTGCGTCAGGTCATCCTCATCGGCGAGACCGAGCATCCTGGACAAATCGCCCAAGTCCTGCGGGCGGGACGTTTCCATCTTCATCAGGACGAGATAGGGAAGGCCGAGAACCGGGTAGCCTGCGGCGTCAGTTTGGTCAGGTTGCAGGGATTCGTCAAGCCACTCGAATGGGATGAGAAGCAGGTCGATTTCGGTCCCATCGGGGGCGTTCAACATAAAGCCTGGGATTGACAGTTCTGAAGCAACTTCGAAGCCCGCGTCATTCAGGCGCGCCAGCGCGGCGTCCCCGTCATGAAGGTGGACGAGAATGTCAAAACCACGGGTCATGCGCTCAGGCATATAGGCGCGGGTGGCGACGGCGCCAACGACGGCCCAGCGGATGCCTTTCAGAGTGGCTCGCAGGTCAGGCCAAGCGTAAAGCGCCGAGCGTTCGCGCAAGAATTGGGAGGCGCTGCCGGTCCCTGGCTGCTGGCGGCGCAGAGAGATCGAAATGAGAAAGCGGCGCCTTTGGGCCGGGGTGAGCCGGCCGTCTGGCGAGATGGCGGCAATTGCCGGCGGAACATCCGCGAGTTTCTTGGCGATGTCAGCCCACCTCCGTGTTGGTTGGGTAGAGGTCGATGCGTTCGGCGTTGGCGCGCAGAGGGAGGCTGGCGGCGTAGAGGACGGTGTCGGCGATGTCCTCCGACTGCATCATGAGTTTGCGGGCTTCCTGCGGGGGTGGGACGGGCCGCCGGTCGAGGAGTGGGGTGGC
>VXRG01000120.1 GCA_009838625.1 Caldilineaceae bacterium SB0664_bin_27 | reverse complement strand
CCCCCGCATCCCTCGCAGTCAGATGCGGCGCCGTCACTGTGGATGCAGTCGCTGTGGATGCAGTCGCTGTAGCCGTCGCTGTCTGCGCCGGGGTGACCGTTGGCGTTGATGTTGGCACCGGCGTGGACGCACCGGACCCGGATGCGGTCTCCTTCGGGAAGTTCGACCACGGGCCCAGCGGTTCACCGTTGCCGTCGATAGCGCGCAGCGCATACTGGTAGGTCACGCCCGGCGTCAGCCCGCGGTCCGTGAACGAGGTGCCGCGCAGGGCGCCGCCGTCTAGCTGTTGCCAGCCGGGGGCGTCAGCCTCCTGCCTGTGAAGCTCGTACCTGGCCGCGCCGGGCACCTCTGTCCAGCTGAGCTCGATCGTATTCGCCCCCGCATCCCTCGCACTCAGCCGCGGCGCCGTCACTGTGGATGCAGTCGCTGTAGCCGTCGCTGTCTGCGCCGGGGTGACCGTTGGCGTTGATGTTGGCACCGGCGTGGACGCACCGGACCCGGATGCGGTCTCCTTCGGGAAGTTCGACCACGGGCCCAGCGGTTCACCGTTGGCGTCGATGGCGCGCACCGCGTACTGGTAGGTCACGCCCGGCGTCAGCCCGCCGTCCGTGAACGACGTGACGCGCAGGTTGCCGCCATCTAGCTGTTGCCAGCCGGGGGCGTCAGCCTCCTGCCTGTGAAGCTCGTACCTGGCCGCGCCGGGCACCTCTGTCCAGCTGAGCTCGATCGTATTCGCCCCCGCACTCCTCGCAGTCAGATGCGGCGCCGTCGGTGTGGATACAGCCGCCGTCTGCGCGTAGGTTGCGCTGCCGGTGTGGAGGGAGAGCGCGGCAACGGCCGCCAGGATGACCGCCAGCAGCAGGATGACCGCAGGCCTTGTCTTCGGTACGTGCGTTCCGTTTTGCATTGGGGCGCGGCTCCGTAAGCGTTGCGGCAATAATCACCAATTATACCTCATCCATGTGTCATCAGCGTGTCATATCGCCATATTTCCATGGCAATATCGTGTCAATATTGCCCGCATCCGCGGTTTAGCGCGCTCAGGACTGTGGGAACTGGGATTCCGCAACGCTTAAGGCGTGAAACCCTCTGACGACATAACAAAGGGCGGCGTTCGCAATACGCAACGCCGCCCTTGCACCACCCCGCACAGTTCCGCCGTCCGCTAGCCGGCAGGGCCCGGCCACGCCAGGCCTCGTGCCTGCCCCGCGCACCTATGTACATATGTCAATATGCCAACATGTGCCGTATTGGCATGATTTCCATATTGATAACCGCAGACAGCCGCAATCTACGTCCCGCCCCCGCCCAAAAACTAGAAAACCTCCTCCGCGGCCGGGCCCAGCCGGTAGCCCGCGCCCTGCACCGTGAAAATGTAGGACGGACTATTGACGTCGTCGCCGAGCTTGCCGCGCAGCCGCTTCACCAACTCGCGCAGCAGCCAGCGCTGCCCCCTCCGCCCCGGCGACCACACCCGCTGCAGCAGATGATCGTGGGACAGCGGCTTGCCCGCGTTCATCGCAAGCTCCGACAGCAGCGCGTACTCGTTGGGCGTCAACGTCAGCGCCGACCCGGCCACGCTCACCCGGCGCTGCGCATAGTCAATCGTGAGGTCGCCCAGAACGTAGGACGGGGACGGCGCGGCCAGGTGCGGCTGATCGCGGCGCCGCAACGCCGCCCGCACCCTCGCCTCCAGCTCCGCCGGCGAAAACGGCTTCACCAGGTAGTCGGACACACCCACGTCCAGCGCGTGCGCCATCGCCTCCTCCTGCCCCGACGACGCCAGCAGAATGACCGGCGCTTCCGTCTCGTCCAGAATGCCCCGCACCAGCTCCGCGGCCAGCCCGTCGTGCCCGGGCAGCGTCGCAGCCAGCAGCGCCAGGTGCGGCCGCTCCTCCTCGAGCAGACGGGGCACCTCCTCCGGATCGCCCGTAGCGACTGGGAAGTAGCCCGCGTTCCAGAGCGCGTCGCGCAGGTAGCGGAGCGCGTGGGGATCGTCGTCCAGCGCCAGGACGCGCAGCCGCTCCCGCGCCGAGACCGCTGACACGGCGGTCCGCGGCGCGGCACGGCCACCTTCCCCTTCCGCCGCCGGAACCGTGACCGTGAACTTCGCGCCGCCGCCCGCGCCGCCGCTCTCGATGCGCAGACGTCCGCCGTGGACCTCGACAATGCCCCGGCAGACCGCCAGGGTCAGGCCGGTGTCGCCGCTGCGCTCCTCGTCCTCCGCCTGCGGAAACCACCCCAACCGGCGCGGCGGATCCCCCGAATCATTCTCCGCCTCCTGCGCGGACAGCGTGATCGCCGCGTACAGGCCCTCCCTGGCCGCGCGCACCCGTACGGTCGACAAGCCGAGGGGCAGCCCCGCGGCGACTCGGGCCAGCAGGTGCGCCAGCGCCAGGGCCATGCGCTGCCCATCCGCCAGCACCGGCGGCAGACCGGGCTCCAGGTCGACCTCGATCTCAAGAGCGCGGCGGCCGCCGCGGCTCAGGAAGCGCTGGCGCGCGCCTTCCAGCAGCTCGGCCAGGGTCAGCGGCTCCGGGTTGACCGTGAGCGTGCCGGTCTCGATGCGGGCCACGTCCAGCAGGTCGCCTATGAGGCGCCGCATGCGCTCGGACTGGTCGCGGATGATGCCGTGGAACTGCCGGGTCTCGGCCGGCTCCAGCTCCGCCCCGGCCTCCAGGAGGGTGGCGACCGCGCCGCGGACCGCGGCCAGCGGCGTGCGCAGCTGCCGGCTGACCAGGCTCAGAAACTCCGCCCGCAGCCGGCCCAGCTCCTCCAGCTCGGTCAGGTCCTGCAGCGTCACCACGTAGGACTCCACCCTGCCCTCTTCGCCGGACTCGTCCTCTGCGGCGGGGATGGGGGAGCTGTTGACGAGGACGGTGACGCTGCGCCCGTCGGGGGTCAGGAGCGTCATCTCTTCGGCGCGCACGGTTTCGCCGGCGCTCATCAGGCGGGCCAGGGGCATATCGGCCAGCTCCTCCTCGCGTCCGTCGGCGCGGCGGATGGTGAGGCCGGTGAGCAGGGTCTCCGGCGGCTGGCCGGGGCGGGTCAGGCGCTCCACGATGCGCAGCGCCTCCTGGTTGAAGGAGACGGGCCTGCCCGCGCCGGCGTCGAGGACGACCACGCCCACGGGCGAGGTGTTGACGAGGGTCTCCAGCCGGGCCCGGGCCAGGCGCTCTTCCTGGTGGCGGCGGGCGTTGGCGATGACGAGGGCGGCCTGGGAGGCGAACATTGCCAGGAGCTCCTCGTCTGCGGCGCTGAAGGTCTCTTCAGGGTCGCTGTGGGACAGGTAGAGGTGGCCCATGACGCGGCCGAGGCGCAGGATGGGGACGGCGAGGAAGGCCTGGACGGGCACGGGCGGGAGGAAGTCCGGCAGACCCAGGGCGCGGATGTGGCGGTCGAAGTCGGCCACCCGCAGGGGCTCCGGCAGGCCGCCGAGGTAGCGGTAGATCTCGTCCCAGCCGGGTATCTCCCAGAGTCCGGAGAACTCGCTGCCGGCGACGCCCGAGGTCAGCATCATCTGGCCCTGCCCGGCGTCGTCCAGCACGTCCAGCACGCCGTAGCGGGCGCCGGCCAGGGAGCGGGCCGAATCCAGCACGTCCTGCAGCACGGTGTCCGGGTCCATGCTTTCGTTGATGCGGAGGCTGGCCGCGCTGAGGCGGGAGAGCCGTTCCCGCAGGGCCGCGGCTTCGCCTGCCGGGTCTGTTGAGGGGTTCGGTGTGGTCGTCGTGGTCATTCTCTTCACCGCCTACCGGGGGTTGCCTGGCCGTCTTGTACGCATCTTGCCATGATCTATTGGGCAATATATAATACAGATATTCATACGTTTTTGCAGTTAAAAGTTATGCAATTCGTATGATAATTGCGGATATTTTCATATGATTCCCTGTCTCTGCCGCACGCGCGCAGGAAACCGTCCAACCGCCGCCGCCAATCGAACCGTCTCCTGCCGTTATGCAGGAGCGCGCTTTATGGCGCGAAATGCGCGCCGCCGGTTTCACATTCGCATGCTCCTGTCCCCGACCTTCGGTTTGCACAGGCCGGAGAGTGGACTGTGAGCGCGCACGCGCCCTTTACCGCGCCCCCTCCCTTCCGGGCCGGAGAGTCTGCCAGCGGTGTCTGGCTTCCCTTCGATGACGAGGGCCGGCCCATTTCGACCTGCCCATCATTCCATCCGCAGACCGTTACCCCGCGCGGCCCTGCGCCCGGCAATAGGAGCCGTTCGCCGCGGCGCAGTGATCGGCCTGTCGCGCCTACCACCGACCGGGATCCATGCACGCGGAAACAAGAGGCATGACGGAGGAACGGCAACAGGTCCAGGAGGATCAACCCTCCATCCAGGCGCGGCTGAACGACCTGAAGGAAGAGGTCCGCAGCCTGCGGCTGACCCTGGAGAGCCGCGTCGACCGGCCGATCCGGCAGCAGGAGGCGGCCAGGGCCGCGCGCCCGGGCGAATACATGCACGCCGCGGCAGATACGGTTGCGGCCGCGCGGCTGGGCATTCTGCAGCTGGAGGAGGCGATTCTCGACATTCTGCTGGAAGGCATGCAGGAGAACCGGACCGTTGCGCCCAGCGAAATCACGCGCCGGACGGGGCTGCCGGGCGGCGGCGACGCGCAGGAGGACTGGACCGCCTGGTCCTTCCTGCAGGTTCTGGTCGGCGAGAACAGGGCCATGCACGCGGGAGAGGGCCGGTATGCGCTGACCCAGGCCGAGCTGGAGCTGCGCCGCAAAAAGCGCGTTGGAAACAGCCCTGAATCAAGCGCTCATCTGGGCCTGCAGCAGGTGGAGAAGGCCATCCTCGATTGTCTGCAGAAGGGTGTGCCAACCGCCGACATCACGCACCAGCTGCAGCTGCCCGTCAACGCAAGCCACTTTCTGCGGATGCTGGCCGCCCAAAACAGGGTGACGCCCGGACAATATGCCCTTGCACAACCCGCAGAATCCGCACAACCCACAGCAGCCGCACAACCCGCAGAAGCCGCAGCAGCCGGCGAAACCGACCGGGACTGAACGCGCCGCCGGTTGTCATCCACCCGCGCCCTGCCCCGCCCAGCCACTATCCACTGCCCTTCCGCGTCCCGGCGCAATCCGTATGGACAGGCCTGAAAATGCCTGCCGGCCGCAGCAGTGATCAACGAGAGCAGTGCTATCGAGAACTGTGCTATCGAGAGCAGAGTTTAACGAGCACAGTGCTATCGAGAACAGTGATTAACGAGAACAATGACTAACGGGGAAATAATCATCATAGTCGTGGTCGTCACGTTCTGCGTTGCGTTGATCGTCATTGTCGAAAAACGCCGCAACCGCGACCGGTAACGAGACCTGCCCCCTCTACCCAAGAGCCTCTGCGGTTCCCCTGTCGTTCCCCTAACCCCTAGTCCCCTGGGTCGTTTACACCTCTGACGCTGCCGGCGAATAGAGAGGTGTTGGTATCGGTGGTGGCCGGTTGATTAAAAAAAAGGGGGGGGGGGGGGGGGGG
>VXRG01000184.1 GCA_009838625.1 Caldilineaceae bacterium SB0664_bin_27 | reverse complement strand
TTTTTTTAAACCAATATGACGCCATACTCTATCTATTAGGGTGTCGTGGTCTCTGTTATGTGTATTATCGAGAGGTCTCGGAGGGCAGGCGGAACGGCGAGGAGAGAGGGGAGAGGAGAGAGGATTGAGAGCGGTCTGGCGGGGGATTCTGAGTGCACACGCCTTACAGTTTCTGAGACTGCTGATTATGACGGATACACTGCTCCAGGATCTCCCTTCTCGGTTTCCATCTTCTCTGGCCGTAGTGGTTTACGCAGAAAGAGTATGAGGCAGATAGCGGGCAGCGAAGCCACAAGTTTGACAATCTCAAGCCAGTAGTTTTGAACCCACCCTCCACTTAGGTCGCCTGTTCTTATATGGGGCGAAGTCCATAGGGCAAACCAAGGCGATGCGTTGATCAGGATGTAAAGCAAAGCCGCAACCAACAAGGGCCACACCTGTCGACGTCGCACGCCAAACAGGATCACCAGTGATGTGCCCACATTGAAAGCCATTAAGATTACTCCGTAATTCCATGCCAGAATTGTGGCCTGCATCCACAGAAAATCATCTTTTAGGATCATTGCCTTCCGGAAAATCGAAGGCGGAGCGAGCCCAAAGTCCGTGGTTTGCTGAGATAATAGCGTCCATAGCGTCACCAGTATCGCTAAGGTAGTGTAGGCTATTCCAAACAATACGCCATCTCGCCAGGCCAGTACATTCGTTGCGACGTAGCGAAACGTAAGCCACCAAACACACGCCCGGAACAGCCCAAAAATGAACCATTTTGGATAAAGAGATATGAAAACGCCCAGCACCATGGGGGTGAACATCTGATCGAAATATGGCGAAACATATTTGACCAACGGGCTACGTGCGAAGTAGTGAACCGAAAACGCGACCAGAGCAAACAGTAGGGTGGTCCAAGCCGCGCCGGTGCGTTTCTGCCACGCGACTGCAATGACCAGAGGCGGCACGACAATCAACGAGAACTTCGCAGCAAGGTCAATCACATCACAGACTCCTCACCTGAAACGTCGCGTCTTGTGACGATTCTACCTCTGAATGTCTCGCTGAATCAAGTCGCTCCAGGAAACCATGTTGACGACGATCAGGCGTCCCCATGGCATCTGATGCGCTGTCTTCTGTAACCACGAACGCCGTCTGTAATGGCTGTGGATTGCGGCGTCCAGGCCCTACCTCCTTATGCATTGGGCCGAGGGTGTGCAACCCGGAATTTGTGTGTAATTGATCTGGCGGGGATATGCGGAATGGGCACTCTTGCAGGGTCTGGAATGTCAAGGCCTGGCGACCTCTGTGCAGGTTTTCCGGGGGTCCTATTCATCATTTCGACGGCCGAGGGACGGTCTTATGACGTTGCGGCGGGGCGCAGGGAACGGGCCTCAAAAGTGATGCATTTGCCCAAAAAGTGATGCATTACTGGTTATAGGGCACCTGACCAGAGAGAAAAGGGGCGAAAAACGGTGCGAACAGAATGCATCATAAGAGATGCATCACTTTAATGAGAAAACGGCGAAAATGGAGGTCCCGCGATCGCGCGTTTTTGCGCCGAATCCGGGCGGACCCCTTCGCATCCGGGTGACGCCGACTCAGTTCAGGCGGCGCTTGAGGATCAACAAGTGAACGGTTGACTGGCCCATGTTAGTGCAAAGTGACCGAATCGCAGTCACAGGCGTAGCTACCGGTTGAGATAGCGCTGGACGTTCTCCAGGTGCTCCGAGAATGTCTTTGCAAAGACGTGTCCGCCGCTGCCATCCCCGGACGCGACGTAGTAGAGGAATTCATGCCGTTCCGGGTAGAGCACGGCCCGGAAGGCGTCCTCGCCGGGACTGGCAATCGGGCCAGGCGGAAGCCCGCGATGCAAATAGGTGTTGTAGGGGCTGTGGACGCCCTGGTACTCTTCCAGGAAAACCGGTGTCTTCCACCACTGATCGCTCTCCGGCTGGTAGCCCATTGCATATTGAACGGTAGCATCGATTTCGAGCAGCATGTTGTTGGCCAACCGGTTGTAGAGAACGCCGGCGATGGCAGGCCGCTCCTCTGCCACCACCGCCTCCCTTTCGACGATACTGGCCATGATCAGGACATCGTAGAGCACAGGAAGGTCGACCCCATCGGCTTCGGCCTTGAGGTATAGGGGCATGATGCGAGCCGCAAAGGCATCCAGCTGACGTGCGATCAGGTCGCCGGCTGCCGGCTCCTCAGCCGGCAGCTCGTAGGTAGCGGGGAAAAGGAACCCCTCCAAGCTCGCGTCCTGGGGCAGTGCATCCAGAAAGGGCCAGCGCTCTATTTTGACTTCACAGCAGGAAGGCGGATCAACCTTCGGAGCTGTGGCTGCATTGGAAGGGGCAATCTTGCTCAGCGCCGCGAGGTCAGGCTTTTGCGCAGTGTTCCGGTATTCCTCGCCTGAGACTATTCTGTTCAGCTCCAGATCCTGGGCTACCTGCTCCAGGCGCCAGCCCTCGCGAATTGTAACTGAGACGCCGGGCGCTTGCTCCGCCAACAGGACTTCGGCGATCTCCGCCGGCGTCATGCTGGCCCTTAGCTGGAACGAACCTGCTTTCAACTCCTGGGCGCGGCCAATCGACCTCACATAGGCTTCAAAGAGCTCCGCGTCGTGAATCAGCCCAGCCGACACCAGGTTTTCGGAAATTGTGCGTGCAGGCGTCCCCGCCGCGATTTCAAAAGGAACAGGACTGTCCTCATGTGATGCAGGGACGAAAAGCATAGGCCGGTTCGCGTCCAGATGGTCGTACAGCCTCTCCTCTCTTGTGCAAGCGACCAGCGGGACGGTCAGAAAGAGCAAGAGGGCGATAAGTGCAGTTTTGCGCTTAATGCCAGCGTGGTTTGGGCTGAAGACATGAGTTGCCTGGTAGATATGCGGAAAGAGCATCGTTGTTTCCTCATCGGTCCCTGCGTGGGCCACTCCCTTGGATCAGAGTATACCACTTGCGAAGACGGGGATTGAATACCTGGTCGAAATGGGTGCAGTCCAGAACTGGGGTGGGAACAGAGGCAAGGCATGAGGAGCGGAGGATTGGGAACTGCCGGCGCCTATGTCAGATATATGATTTTGGCAGGCCGCGGTCTTGTCGCTGGTTAAGATATATGAAGGTTCGTCACACCATTAGAAGGCGATTATATGTGCATGTTGGCTTGCGGGGGCAGGAGGTAAGGCGCGGACCTCGCGGATTTTGTACGGCTTTTGCAAGGGACGCTAGTACGTCTTTTCAAAGATTGAGGGACGGTCTTTCGGCGGTGCGAGGGAGGCGAAAAAGGGGCCGTGAAGGTGTTGCATTTTCAGCGAAAGTGTAACATTTCTGGTTTTGGGGCTCCTGACCAGAGAGAAAGAGGGGCAAAACAGGGGGCAAAATGTTACAAAAAAATGTTCCAATGGGGATGTTACACTTTTGGTCAAAAATCGGGGGAAAATAGAGGCGCCGCGGGCGCGGGTTTACGAGCTGATTCGGGCCGCAATATGGGCGCGGAAATGCGGCTGTTCGTGGTTGGTGGTCTGTCGTGGAAAGGCGGTGGGAAGTGGATAGTGGATAGTGGATAGTGGCTGGGGAGTGAGGGGGAGAAGAGTGAGAGGGGAAGAGTCGATGAATAGTGGGTGAAGAGCGAGTGAAGAGTGAGTGAGGAGTGAGTGAAAAATGGGTGAGTAGTGGGAGAGGAGTGAGGGGGGAGGCGGCGCTTGATGGAGGGCGCGGATACGAGTGTTGGACGAGAGTTTATGAGAGTTTACAAGAGTTAGTGAGAGATTGGAGAGAGAATAGGGGTGGGAAGGATGGAGATGTGTAGACGGCCTATCTATCTGAACACTGAAAATCGGTGCGGCGGCCAGTAACGAAGGAGGACCCGCCCCTTGATGGTGTCGCGAGGGACGGGTCCATAAGAACGGCTGTCGATGCTATTGTCTCGATTGTCGCCCAGCACGAAGTAGCTGTCGTCCGCTAACGTAGTGGGGCCGTAGGAGGAAAGGGAGTCCCCAAACCGCGAAGGCGCGTCCACTTCGTTACCACCGACCACAACGCGCCAACGTGGGGCGATATCATACGGCGGCGCAACCTCGCTACTGTTGATAAAGATGTGTCCCTGCTGAATCTCTACCAGGTCGCCGGGCAAGCCAACGACCCGTTTGATTGTCAACCCCTCCGTTTCAGGTACAGAAAGCACAACTATCTCGTTATGATGAGGCTCTCGCCAGAAGAGACTCACTTTTTCCACAAACAAGAGATCGTTAGGCCGGAAGCCGGGTTGCATACTGTGACCGTGCACCGTCGTTACCTGCCCGACAACTAGGAGAGTCAGCAATATCAGAGCTCCGGCTGGAATAATTTTATTGCGCAGCACTGACACGGCCTTACACCTGTAAGAGTTTACGACCGCCCCTGAATCCGATCACACTCGTCATCACTGTGCCAGCTTTCGCAGCTTGGTGTCGCTGTCGGGGTTGGTGTTGGTGTCGCTGTACGGAACAAAGGAGTCGGTGTGGGTACATACCTATCATCATCTTGCAATGTGTCTGGAATGATGAAGGGGCTTTGGTCGCTATAGGTGTCGGCGTGCACGATGCAGCCGACCAAAAAAACTGTGAACAAAATGGTGGGAATGGTTAATCGCAAAACTCGCATGGTCAGACTCCTTTGTCTTCGAAACTATACGAGGGCATTGCAGAGCGAAGAGTTGACATAGCCGACCGCGACGTCCCTGACACCGCTAATGCTTCCCAGCGAAATTCAAGCTCATCTCTCTAAGAAAGGATCGTCAGGCCGGAAGCCGGGCTGCATACTTTGCCCGTGCACCGTCGTTACTTGCCCGACAGAGAGGTGAGTCAGCAATATCATCACTCCGGCTGGAATGATGACATTGCGCAGCGCCGACACGACCTTATTCCCTTTTGGGGCCAAGCTCACTTTCCGTCTATTGGATATTCAGGAGTGGCCGTGGGAATATAGCTGTCTTAGTCGGATCTGCCGCTCGATTCTAGTGTCGCTGAGATCGACGCGTCATAGTCGTCCCGCTCCCTCGCCTTCTGACTCTGTTGCCTTCCCTGTTGCCGATCACACTCTTCAGAAGTGAGCGAGCTCTCGCAGGTTGCCGTCGGTGTCGGTCCTGTTGTCGCGTTGGGGGGAATCGGTGTTGCAGTGGCCGAACCGCTATCATCACTGGATTGCAAAGTGTCCGGTGCGCTGAATGGGCTCTGGTCGCTATAGGTATCGGCTTGCACGATGCAGCCGACGATAAAGACTGCGAACAGGATGGCGGGAACGGTTAAACGCAATACTCGCATGATCAGACTCCTTTGTCTTCGGACCTATATGAAGGGAATACACAGCTAAGAGTTGGCATAGTCTCCGGTAAGGCCTCGTCCAGCGTTGCCAGCGAACAGGAAGGGTCAGGTGATAATTGCCCGACAGAAAGATGAGTCAGCAAAATCACCATTCTGGGATTCCCTTCTGTCTGGGGGTCGAAGTCGGTTCAGGTGTCGCGGCGGGGGGCCTCGGTGTTGCTGTCGGCTTCGGTG
>VXRG01000054.1 GCA_009838625.1 Caldilineaceae bacterium SB0664_bin_27 | reverse complement strand
TTTCTCTCTGGTCAGGACCCCAATATCCAGTAATGCATCACTTTTTGGAAAATGCAACGTTTTCGCGGCCCCTTCTGCGCCCTCTGCCGCAGCGCCGAAAGACCCTCCCTCAGCCATCGAAATGACGTAACGGCCTTCCCCGCAGAAGCTGTCCAAAATCGGCAAAGTCCGCGCCTCCCCGCCGGCCCCCGCATGCCAACATAGATATATGAAAGCATCCCAAAAAGTGACGAACTCCCATATGATTCAACCAACGACAACACCGCGGCCAGCCCGCATTCCAATCTCCTGCAGAGGCGCCGGCAGTTCCCGTTCCTCGCGCCTCGTCTTTGTTCCAACCCCAAATCCGGGATGCACCCGTTTTTGACGGCTCGTTTGGTGGATTCTTCGCGCTGGTGGTATTCTACGCGGCAAAGCCTTTTTCGATCTGCAGACACGGCAGGATCCGCCTCCTTTAGAGGAAGCGAACGTGAACGATTTCGTGGAGCAAGCCAGGCCGGCGGTTCTGCTGGCACTGAAGGAAGATATCGGCAGTGGGGACGTGACTACGCTGGCAACGATCCCGCGGGAGACGCAGGCCAGAGGTCGATTCCTGGCAAAGAGTTCAGGGATCATCGCAGGTATGGAGGTCGTCACTTTGACCTATGGCCTGCTTGCTGAAAGGCATTCATCGGTAGGCAATGCTGGACCGCTACGGGAGAATGGAGAGAACAGAAACCGCTCGCCAGCGTCGAAAGAGAGCGCTTGTCAGTCGGTTCAGTTTTGCCCCATAGTAAAAGATGGGGCGCGAGTTGAAGCGGGTACTGTAATTGCCAGTGCCTCCGGCCACGCACAACTCCTGCTGACGGCCGAAAGAGTGGCACTGAACTTTGTGCAGCGCATGTCGGGAATTGCGACATTGACCCGAAGCTACGTTGAGGCGGCCCGGGGCACGAAGGCAGTTATCCTCGACACACGCAAGACCGTGCCGGGACTGCGTCTGTTCGACAAGAGGGCGGTAACCCTGGGAGGGGGGTTGAATCACCGCTTTGGTCTCTTCGACATGGCGCTTGTCAAGGACAATCACATTGCCGCGGCCGGGGGCATTTCGCCGGCTGTGCAGGGAATCCGGGGACGGTACGAGGGAATGGAGATCGAGGTCGAAGTAGCGGATCTGACACAGTTGGAAGAAGCTCTCGCGCTTGATGTAGACCGAATCCTGCTCGACAACATGGACTCCGAACAGATCAGACAGGCTGTTTCCATCACCGCCGGTCGGACGCCTCTTGAAGCCTCCGGCGGCGTAAGCCTGGAGAACGTCGCGGCGATTGCCGCTACAGGTGTAGACTATATTTCTGTCGGTGCGCTCACCCATTCGGTTCCCGCGCTCGACATCAGTTTCGACTTGGAGATGGCGGTTTAAGGCTCTCCAAATGAAGAGTGCGGGTGGACGCCGACCGCGAACCCTAAAAGCGAGGTAGCACCAATGACGACTGCAACACTGGCAGCCCCAATGGCGGAAATCACCGATGCCAGGTTGATGTACGAAGCGCTTGCACGCAAGCTCCACAACGTGACCCTTGACGTAGAGTTGCGCATCAAGGCCGAAATCGCGGCGCAGATAAACCGTCTAAAGAAGGAACGCAACGCTGTCATCCTCGGGCACAACTACATGGAGGCGGCTCTATTCCACTCGATCCCGGACTTCGTCGGCGACTCTCTCTATCTCAGCCGGATGGCAGCGCAGACCGATAAGGACGTGATCGTCTTCTGCGGCGTGGAGTTCATGGCGGAGACTGCCAAGATTCTCAGCCCAGACAAGACCGTACTCCTGCCGGCCGAAAAGGCAGGGTGCTCACTGGCCGCCAGCATATCTGCGGAGGATGTGAGGCATCTCAAAGAGCAGTATCCCGGCGTGCCGGTGGTGACCTATGTAAACACCTATGCCGACGTCAAAGCGGAGACTGACATCTGCTGCACGAGCGGCAACGCGGTCGCGGTGGTCAACTCGCTGGACTCGGAGCGGGTCATTTTCCTGCCCGATGAGTACCTGGCCAAGAACGTTGCTGAGGAGACAGGCAAGAAGATTATCTTTCCTGCGGCCGCCGGGGGCGAATCGAATAGCGTCGACCAAATGGATCCCGTGCCGGTGACTCTCGAACCCCAGCCGACGTTCCGCCGCGATCAGGAGACCGGCCACCCGATCATTCCCCTGGAATCGGAGGAATTCGACCTGATCGGATGGCATGGGCGTTGCGAGGTCCACGACAAGTTCACCGTGGACGACATCCGGCGAGTGCGAGCCGAGTTTCCCGATGCAGTGATCCTCTCCCACCCCGAATGCAGCCCGGAGGTTGTTGCAGAATCGGACTTCACAGGCAGCACGTCGGCAATGATCCGCCACGTCGAACAGACTGACGCCCCTCGTTACCTGCTGCTGACCGAGTGTTCCATGGGGGACAATATCATTGGCGCCAACCCGGACAAGGAGATGTTGCGGCTCTGCTCCGTCCGTTGCCCCCATATGGGCCAGATAACGATGGAAGATACCCTGGCTGCGCTGGAAAAGATGCAGTACGAGATCACTGTTCCCGATGAGATCCTGGCCAGGGCGGCGCGTTCGGTCCAGCGGATGGTAGAGATTGGTTAACCGTCGGCATATTCCCATTTGCCTGTTCTCTAATCTGCGTGTCGTGTTCGGGAAGTGATGACGGAGACGAGTCACCTGAAATTGTAGTACCCTCTTTCAGTCAGCACCCATGCCGGATGACCTGCTGCAGTGCGACGTCCTGATCATCGGCTCCGGCATCGCCGGGGCCACTACCGCGCTGGAGCTGGCTGACGCCGGCATTCCGGTGACGTTGGTTACCCGCGGGGAAAAGCCACAAAACTCAAACACTTACATGGCCCAGGGCGGGATCATCTACGTTGGCAAAGATGATTCGGCTACCCTGTTGGCGGAGGACCTGCGGCGTGCCGGCGCAGGCCATTGCAGCCCTGCCGCGGTCAGTATTCTGGCTGATGAAGGGCCGGGTGCCGTGCGGGACATATTAATGAAGCGCGCGCCGGTCGCCTTCGATCGGGGACCGGATGGTGAGTTGTCACTGGCCCTGGAAGGAGGGCACAGCCTGCCCCGTATCACCCACGCAGCGGACGCCACCGGAAGAAGCATCGAGGTGGCATTGATCCAGGCGCTGGAGAGTCACCCGAATGTAGTGCTGCTCACCGGGCATACAGCGGTGGATCTGCTGACGCCTGACCATCATGGCCGCAACCGCCTGGCAGTCTATGAACGCCGTTCCTGCGTCGGCGCGTATCTCCTGGAGCAGGCCAGCGGGCAAGTGAAACGAGCGCTGGCCAAGTTTACGGTTTTGGCAACCGGTGGGCTGGGGCAGATTTACCTGCGAACGACCAATCCGCGCGGCGCGCGGGGTGACGGCTTGGCGATGGCCTATCGGGCAGGCGCCCGGGTGATAAACGCCGAGTTCGTCCAGTTCCATCCGACTGCGTTTTATCACCAGGGCCAGGTCCATTTCCTGGTTTCCGAAGCCGTGCGAGGCGCGGGCGCTCGGCTGGTGCACCGTGATGGCCTGCCATTCATGCAGGACCATGCGCCTGAATGGAAAGATCTGGCGCCGCGCGACGTTGTCGCCCGCTCCATTCACCGCGAGATCTTGTCCAGAGGCGTGACAAACGTCTTTTTGGACCTCAGAACGTATATCGAAAGGGACGAGATTCTTTCCCACTTTCCAACGATCCGGGAACGTTCGCTGGCCTTTGGCGTGGATATCAGCTCTGACCTGGTGCCTGTTGTGCCAGCTGCCCACTACTTCTGCGGTGGTATCTGGGTAGACGAGTGGGGACGCTCGACCGTGGACAAGCTCTATGGCGTTGGAGAGGTCTCCTGTACGGGCGTGCATGGGGCCAACCGGCTGGCCAGTGCATCGTTGTTGGAAGGGCTGGTGTGGGGACGGCGGGCCGCCCGTCACATCATTTCCCGGCTCAAGCATGGTGGCGATGAACAGCTGGGCGGCCCTGGGAGCAGACGGTTGTCGCTGGACGATGATCCTGGGCCGGCCCATGTTGATTTCCACGACGACGCCGACATGCCGTCTTGGAGTTACGCCGAGGAGGGCGCGGCCGACCCGGCGCTGATCAGCCAGGATATGAGCGCGCTGCAACAGATCATGTGGAACTATGTCGGGCTGGTCCGCACTACGCGCCGGCTGGCGCGCGCGGTGCGCCAATTGCGGGCTCTGGAGAGCGAGATCGAGAGGTTTTACCGCAGCCAGGCCCTGACCGACGACTTGATCGGGCTGCGCAATGCTGTGCGTGCGGCGATCATTGTGGCCAACGCGGCCTGGGCCAACCGGCATAGCGTTGGGTGCCATTACCGCGAGTAACTTTAAGTCGTATGGACGGAGGAACTGTGGACTTTGCGCTAATCTGCAGACCGGGTCTCATCTGCGCAGTTCATTATTCCGGCTCTACGAGGGGGACGAAGCCCCTTCCGCCTTCTTCGGTCGCAAACCAGGCGAGCTGGTCCTGCAGTGCGACGACCTCGCCGAACACGAGTACGGCCGGAGCAGTTATACCGGCCGATTCCATCGCCCCCGGCAGTCCGGCCACCGTGGAGCGGGCCACCTTCTGATGGATGGTTGTAGCGCTTGCAATTGCGGCAGCCGGTGTTGCCGGATCGCGACCGTGGGCCATCAGGGCGTCACAGATCTTGGCGGCGGTACGGACCCCCATCAGAACGACCAGGGTAGGTGTGTTCGCCATCGCCAACCAGTCGGTATTTGACCCTTCTTTGGTCGGATCTTCGAAACCGGCTACAACTGCAAAAGAGCCCGCCTTACCGCGATGTGTGACGGGAATGCCGGCGTAGGCGGGCGCAGCAATGGCCGCGCTGATGCCGGGCACGACTTCGAAGGGCAGCCCCGCGCCGGCAAGCGCCGCGCACTCCTCGCCCCCCCGTCCAAAGACAAAGCCATCGCCGCCTTTCAAACGCACAACCTGAAGTCCTGCCTTTACCCGATCGACTAACAGAGCGTTGATATCTTCCTGCTGCATCGTGCGGGGACCAAAGCCCTGCTTGCCGACATGGATTCGCTCGGCCTGGTGGCCGACTTCATCCAGGAGTTCCCGGGCGATGAGCCGGTCATGGATTACGACATCAGCGGCGCGCAGAAGAGCAAGGCCGCGTACGCTAATCAGGTCGGCGCGCCCGGGCCCGGCGCCCACCAGGTAAGCTTTGCCCTTCATGATCTGCTGCCCTTTCCAATGGGACAGTACGCGGAGAGACAATTCCATTCCACAAGCGGCGCGGCGTTCAATGCTCTCATCCCAGCAACGCAGCGATGCGGTCGCGCGCCGATGTGGCTATGCCGGGCTGACCCGTGTAAGTGCTGACGGAGACGATCAGATCTTCATGTCGCGTGACCGCGGGAGAGTGAAAGTTCCCCTCGGCAGGTGCGTCGGCAACGTTTATCAACAGATTCTTCCTGTGCGCGGCCTCCCCTACTTCCCGGTTGACCGCGCGCACGCTGGTTGCGGCGAAAACGATAGCTGCATTATCCAAGTCTCCGTCCTGGTAGCGCCGGCGCGTCCACTCGATCTCGCCGGATTCTGCCCAGGCCGCAATCTGCTCCGTTGCGGATGGGCTGACCAGGCGCACGGGGACGTCACCGGCCAGCAGGCTGCGCACCTTGCGCTCGCCGACGACGCCGCCGCCGACGACCACGGCAATGCGTCCGCTGAGGCTGGTCATGGTCAGAGGATATCGCATGGTGGTTCCGCTCCTTCTTTCGGGAAAATCAAGTGGGAGTCCGGTCGGGTGAACCCGCCATTATTGCGTCGACGACCCGCATCGCTTGCAGATTCTCTAGAACATCGTGGACGCGAACGATCTGCGCCCCGCGCTCCACGGCCAAGGTATTGGCTGCGATCGTTCCCGGCAGCCGGTCATCGACCGGGGCGCCTCCTGCCATTTTGCCCAGGAATCCCTTGCGGGAGCAGCCAAAAAGAAGTGGGTAGTCCAGCGCTTGAAGTTCTTCCAGACGGGAGATGAGAGCGGCGTGCTCCGCAGGCGTCTTGCCGAACCCGATACCTGGATCGATGATGCGGTGCCAGCGGGGAACTCCATTTAGACGGGCGACTTCCAGAGCCTCAGAAAGTCCTTGACGCACAACCGCCACTATATCCTGCGCCGGATCGTCAAGTGCTGTCGGAGGTTCGCCCTGTGGGTCGACGGGGGGTGGGTCGGTTTGGAGCGGCGCGCGATTGTGCATGAGAACAAGTGGAACGCGGCGCCGAGCCGAAAGGGCGGCCATACCGCTCGGACCGGAAGGGCCGTGGAGGGTAGAGCGGGAGGTTCCCTCCCTTCCAGTGAAGGTCGCATGGGTCGCATGGTGCGGCGGTCGCAGACCTGACACGTCGTTGAGCCAGGCGGCTCCGGAATCGAGGGCCTCCTCTGCGACTTCGACGCGAAAGGTATCCACCGACAGAGGGACGTCCAGGGCATCGCGCAGGGCTCGGATTACCGGAACTACCCGGCCGGCTTCCTCCTCGAAATCCAGGTAAGCATGCCCGGGCCGCGTGGAATAGCCGCCGATGTCCAGGACGTCGGCCCCTGCGGCAACAAAGTGCCGGGCTTGCGCCAGTGCTGCTCCCATCGTATCGTGTGCGCCGGCGAGGCCGTCCCCGGAAAAGGAGTCCGGAGTGATGTTGAGAATGCCCATGACTTTAGTTCCCTGGCCCCAGTACCACAAACTGTCGCCGACCGGCATCACCCGGGGCGGTGTAGGCTTTTGCAGTCTCTGCCAGAGCTCCTGCACGGTCACGCCCAGGCGGGGGTGGCGCAGATCCTTGTCCACGTCCAGGAGGGGGGCCAGCACAAAGTCCCGCTCAGGAATGCCCACGTGGGGGATCGTCAAGTCGGGAGTCTCAATAGCGGAGTCGTCATGAAATAGGATGTCAAGGTCGACTTCGCGCGGACCGTAACGGACTGTTTTCGTTCTTCCCAGAGAGTCTTCGGTCTGCTTGACCGCAGATAGCAGTTCCGTAGGAGTAAGGTCCGTGGAAACTTTGCAGACTGCGTTCAAGAAGAGGGGCTGATCAGTCACGAGAATCGGAACTGTCTCGTAGAGGTGAGAAGTTTCCAAGACAGACGCATATGCCGACATCGCATCCAGCGCAGTGTGGATATAGCCTGCTCGGTTGCCGATGTTGCTGCCCAGGGCAATGAACGCTGTGTGTGACATCTTTCTTCCAGTGACCCAAGTGCCTGTAGAAGGAGAGGAGGCTGGGCGTGGTCCTCGGTTCGGAGCGCCTGCTTTCCCGGGCCCCGTTCCGGCAGGGCCTCAGGCCGATTATATACGGTTTGGCATTCGACCGCAGCATTGAATTTCGGGTGGATGCTCTTTCTGTAGGTATCAGTTATAATCGGGAAGCGTGAATTCAGTAAATTGCCGGGCGCCTGCTTACTTATGCTCTTTCAGATGGCGCCGCTTGGCGCAGTATCCTCCGCCCGTTGCAGCACAACCACTTAACGAAACTGAAGTCTGTGGACGAGAATAAAGATGGACGAATTGAGCAACGACTATCCTCTTACCGATGAACAGGTCGCCTGCTACCGTCGCGACGGCTTCGTAAAACTGCCGGACGTGCTGTCGCCGGCTGTGCTGCAAGAGTACGGGGCCGAGTTTACGCGTCTGGTTCATGCACTGAACCAGCAGACGTTGGCCTTGGAAGAACGGAACACGTACGGGAAGGCCTTTCTACAGATTCCGAATCTTTGGGAGCACAGTGATAAGGTGAAGAGATTTGTGCTCTGCCGCCGCCTAGGCAAAATCGCAGCCGAGCTCATGGGCGTTGACGGTGTCCGCATGTATCACGATCAGGCCCTTTACAAAGAGCCGGGGGGCGGCTTTACCCCCTGGCATGTCGACCAGTTTTACTGGCCTCTCGCAAATGACAATACGGTCACTGCCTGGATTCCCTTGCAGGAGGTCCCACTGGAGATGGGGCCGCTCTCGTTTTGCACCGGAAGCCACAAGTTGCTGAAGAACCGGAATCTGTCCATCAGTGATGAGAGCGAACGGAAGATCGGCGGCACTTTGCATGACTATCCGAAATATGTTACTCCCTTTTCAATGGGGGAGATCAGTTTTCACTCCGGCTGGACATTTCATCGAGCGGGGCCGAACCGGAGCGATCGGATGCGGGCCGTAATGACCATCATCTACATGGAAGATGGGATGCGGGTTGCCCCGCCCAAAAATGAGAGTCAGCAGAGAGATTGGGAACGCTGGCTGCCGGGCGCGCAGCTGGGTGAACAGATCGACACACCGCTGAACCCCGTGATCTATTCTGCACATGAATGACGTAGCCGCCGCACATTCTTTTGTGCAAGGTGTCAGGCACTGTTTTTGTGGAAGAACCGGCAGAGAGAACGGCTTCTTGAAGAATGGGACGGCGCGATCGATTTCTCAGGAGCAGACCTGAATGAAAGGCGTAGCCAAATTGCGGCCAGGCGTAGGCCAGGTGGGCCTGATCGATGCCCCGGAGCCCAGCGCGATCCCGGGCCATCTTGTTATAGAAGTGACCGCCGCCGGCCTTTGCGGTACGGACGCCCACATTTATCACGACGAATATCCCTGCCGGCCGCCTGTCATTCTTGGCCACGAGGTTGCTGGCAAGATCGTGGATGTGGGAAACGGTGTTTCTCGATACACTGCCGGCAGTTCAGTTACCAGTGAACCATACTATACATTGTGCGGCCTGTGTCCCTATTGCAAGGCGGGAATGCCGAATCACTGTCCTCAGCGAGCATCGATAGGAAGCGGAGTCAACGGGGCATTTGCGCGCTACGTGCTCGTGCCGGAACGGTCCATTCATCTGCTGCCGGAAGGCGTGGACGAATGGGCGGGCGCATTGACCGAGCCGCTGGCCTGCTGCGTCCACGCGCTGGAAAACTCGAGGGTGGAGCCGGGGGACTTGGCGGTAATCACCGGGCCCGGCGCAATTGGGCTGATGATGCTGCAGGTCGTGAAGGCGGCGGGCGCCAGGGCCCTGGTGATTGGGACGGATACGGACGAGGCGCGCCTGGAACTGGCGGAAAGGCTTGGAGCGGATGCGACCCTGATCGCGGGCAAAGATGACCTTCAGAACGCCGTAGCTGAGCGCACTGAAGGGCTTGGCGCAGATATCTCGTTCGAGTGTTCAGGGGCGGGGCCGGGGGCGCAGACGGCTCTGGAGCTGGTGCGGCACAGAGGACGATATGTGCAGGTGGGTCTTTTCGGCAGGCCGGTGCTGTGGGATCTCGAGCAAGTCTGCATCAAGGAGGTGCAGGTGCAGGGCACCTTCGCCACGGTGGCCAGTTCCTGGCGAAAAGCCCTGGCTCTTCTGCAGACCGGAGAGCTCCGGACCGGTCCGTTGATCAGCCACCGTCTTCCATTGGATGAATGGCAGCAAGCCTTTGACCTTTTCGAGGGCCGCGAAGGTGTGAAAGTGGTGTTTTCTCCGGAGTAGGAGACTACTGAACCGAGCACCGACCGCCTGCCCGTCGCGGCGGGAACTGTCGGAGTTCGGTTGTGCGCGCGAGCAATGAACGCCTGCTATACGGCGCTAACCAATCGAGACAATTTCTCAAAGCTAAACTCCTTGCATGTCTGAGGTCGTACGTTCCACGATTCCGGCGGGCCGTCGCTGTCCGAATTGCGGTTCACGGGTCGCCCAAAAAGCTGATACCTGCTACTTCTGCGGTCATGAACTGACCGGAACGCCCAGGACAAGACCGGCGCGCCTGAATATACGAGATGCAGTATTGGCGCTCACGCTGCTGGCGATCGTAATCGGCTGGTGGCGGTTCGGCAGCCTGGGCGTCAACTTCCAACGGACGAACGGTTCCCACACTGAAACAAGGCCTTCCTCGTCGGAAAACGTAGTAACAGTGCCAGCCCCGGAACCGGAGGGGCAACAATCAGGTTCTCTTGTCGGGCGCCATACCGTGCAGTCAGGGGAGACCTTACTTGGGATCGCCGGCCGCTACGGGGTGACGGTTGAAGATGTCCAGGTTGCAAATAATCTTAGCGGTACACTTATCCGGGTCGGAGACATTTTGCTCATCCCCGTACCTGCTTCGATCTCGGAAAACGGGACCGGCAGTAGCGCGCCGACAATATCTACCGTCTTCCGCTATGTCGTCAGACCGGGAGATACCGTCATTTCAATCGCCGTACGATTCGGCACTACTGTCGCGGCAATCCAGGAAGCAAACGGAATCGGACCGGATGACATTATCCGGCCAGAGCAGGTGTTGCGCTTGCCCGTCTCCGGCGTGCCCTCCACCATTCTTGCCGTGGAGGCACGAACTCCCTCGCAGCAGGACCCGGGTTCAAGCCAGACCTACTTGCCGCTTCAGCTGCTCGGGCCGAATGACGGCGAACGGATTCCTCATTCCGAAGATGTGTTGTTTCGCTGGTTGAGCGGAGGCCTCCTAGAGGAGAATGAATGGTACGTTCTCTACGTCTGGCCCCTGGAAGGGATCTATGAGCTGCCACCCCCTGTCTGGACGAAGGCCACCAGCTACCGCTTGCCCAGCCAGTGGGCGCCGCCGCCGGACCGGGACGTCACTTACAGGTGGCAAACTTCGGTTGTCAGGGTGTATTTGGAACAGGAGGAGGGTCTGAGTCTCGAGCCCGCCAGCGGTACAGGGGAGGTACGTAGTTTTGAATGGATTGGTGGCGGAAACTGAGTTCTGATTCTGATCTTCCATGACAGTTAACGACCTATAAGGGGGCCAAAGTGACCCACCTGATCAACCTCACCGAACATCTCGCCCAGGACGGGTTCGAATACACCTACGGCATATCGGCCTACGACCTCACCGGCAACGGCGTCCCTGACCTCATCACACCCGACACCGACGTCGGCCTTTACTGGCTCGAAAACGACGGCCAGGGCAACTTCACCAAGCACGTCATCCACGAGCGCACCCCCGAATGGCTCGAACGCCACCAGGTCGCCGACATCAACGGCGACGGCCGCCCCGAACTCGTCTTTATCGACAACATTAACGGCTGCCTGCTCTACTTCGAATATGAGGGAGACCCGCGCCTGGCCAGCTCTTGGCGCACCCGCTACGTCGATGAAGGCACACTCACCGGCGCCTATGCCGTCGCCGTGGCCGACTTCACCGGGAACGGCTTTCTCGATATCGCCGCATCGACCTGGCGTAAAGGCAACCAGTTCGTCTGGTACGAAAACCGAGACGGCAACTGGATCAAACATATCATTGAAGACGACATCGCTGAGACCCGTGCCGTCCACGCCGCCGACATCAACGGCAACGGCAATACCGACCTCCTCGGCACTGCCCGCATTGCAAATCAGGTCATCTGGTACGAAAACACCGGCGACCTCGCCAACAAGTCCTGGATCAAGCACATCATAGACGACGCCCCCCAACCCATCCACGGCCACCCCGTCGACATGGACGGCGACGGCGACCTCGACGTCGTCATGGCCCTCGGCATGCTGCCGCCCGACGACCCCACCGGCGTCCCCCTCGAACATCACCAGATCGTCTGGTACGAAAACGACGGCAACCCCGCCGCCGGCAAATGGCGCAAGCACATCATCTGCCAGGAATTCCCCAACGCCTTTGAAGCCATCGCCGCCGACTTCGACAACGACGGCCACATCGAGGTCGTCGCCACCGCCTGGCACGAGACCGGCCGCGTCGCCTACTTCAAACACCGCGGCGACCCCCGCGGCCCCTGGGACATGCAACTCCTCAAAGACGGCTGGACCAACGCCAACATGGTCATCGCCGCCGACATCAACGGCAACGGCCGCCTCGACATCGTCGCCGCCGCCGAACGCGGCAGCAACGAAGTCCGCTGGTGGCGCAATGAAGGCCCATAACCACTCCATCGTAGGGGCAGGACTCGTGCCTGCCCTCGCGCCCCCGATTTCTTACGCAAAAGTACACGCAAGCCGCCTCCTGAACTTCGAACTTGCCAAATGGCGCCCGAAAGCGAAAACCTCCCTGGTTCTCTTGTAGATCTATTGTACCCTCAAGTACCGCCCTTGTCTTTTACCCGGTTAACCATCCCCCGCCTCTATCCACTCCTCCCGTAAGTCCTCAACAATTCCGAAAGTCCTGCTTCAGATAAGCGCCAAAACAAAGGGCTCATAACCGACTGAGTACGGCCGTCTGCACACTTTTTCCCTCCTTGACACACCCCCCGCTTTTCCCTAAAATGCCCACCAGATTACCCCCTCGGACTCCTTGCACCGGCGTAACCTGGATTAGACCTGTGTAATTCCATTTTCCAAAGGAGAAAGAAACATGCGTATCAAACGTAACTGGTTGAACTGTACCCTCCTTTCGCTCCTGCTGGTCTTCGCCCTGCTCGTCGGCGCCTGTGCCGCGCCGGCAACGACCGGCGACGGCGCCGCCATGGAGGAAGGTGCGGGCGATGAAATGGCCGAGCTACCCGGCATCCAATACGCCGTCAACCCGGACACAGTCGACTCCGACCGCCTGCTCGTCCTGCCAGGTCGAACACGCTTCGGTGTCGGCATGTGGGGCGGAATCACCGCCGGCAACTGGAACTTCGGCAGCGAGTCCTTCTACATGGTCCAGATGCCGCTCATTTTCATGGGCCCCATGGGCAATACCACTCCCACGCCTTGGTTGGCACGCCGCATCGAGCGCGTTGACGACAACATGGCCATGGAGATCGAACTCTACGAGGACGCAGTCTGGAGCGATGGCGAGCGCATCACCACCGAAGATGTCGCCTTCACCTTCGAACTGCTCTATCACGAGAATGCCGACTACTGGCTTGGCGATGCCAAAGTCCTCTTCCCCAACATTACCGGCGGACAGGACTACTTCGAAGGCAAAGCCGACTCCATCTCCGGCATCAAGATCATCGACGACTTCAATATGCGTATCGAAGCTGACGAACCCATCGGCCTCGTCTGGCGCCCACTGGCCTTCCTTTCCGTTCTGCCCAAACACCACCTGGGCCAGTACACCGCCGCCCAGCTCTGGGCCGGTGACTTCCCCGATGCCTGGGTTCCCGATGTCACCAGCGGCCCCTACCGCGTCGTAAGCTGGGACGAAGAGGCGAAAGTCCTTGAGCTGCACCGCAATGAGGACTGGTGGGGCAACGCCATCTACGGCAAGCCCGGCATCAAACGCTACGCCGAACACTCCGGCCTGACTCTCGACAACTTCCTCGCCGGCGAATCCGACATGGTCAAAGTCGGTGCCAGCGACTACGAGACCGTCAGTGACCTCCCGGATACCGCCATTCATCCACGTACCTTCATGATGACGGGCTACGGTCTAAATCGCGGCGACGACCGCAAACTGCCGCGTAAGGTCATGGACGCCATCGCCCTAGCCGTCAACCGCGAGCTCTGGGCTGAAGTCCTCTACTTCGGCTTCGGCGATCCGGAAGATTCCGTCTTCGGGCTGCGCGGCCACCAGACCGCAGCCGACTCCTTCTGCGCTGACTGCGACGAGGGCCTCGTCGTGCCGCGCTCATTTGACCCCGAAAAGGCCAAACAGCTCCTCGCCGAAGCTGAAGCCGAAGGCATTTGGGACCCCAGTCGCGTCCTGATTGTGCTTGGCGGTACAGGCGGTGACGCCCCTGTCCTGCTCCAGCAACAGCTGGCCGATGTCGGAATCCAGACCGAGATCCTCGCCGGTAGGGAACTCCAACAGGAGCGCAGCGCCAGCGGCGACTATGACATCAGCATGATCGGTGGCTGGGTTTCCAACACGCTGCGCAACTGCGAGTACTGGGTCGGCAGTTGCGAAGAGGACTACTGGCCCGCCAGCTTCCACTGGTGCAACGAAGAATTCAGAAGCATGTGTAGCACCGCCATGGGCACCACTGACCCCGACGAGAAAACGCGCGCCACCCAGGCCTTGATGGAAATCTACTTCGACGACGGCCCAATCTGGGGTGTCACCCAGATCGCCGAATTCTACGTGATGACCGACGCCCTCGGCGGCTTCATCCCCGAAGAAGCCTTCAACTGGCTCGGCACCTCCGGTGAAAAAGGTGTCGCTAGCTGGTACTGGATCGAATAGGACTTAGTCTGAGAACAGACAGCAAAGAGGAGGGAGAACCGTTCCTCCCTCCTCTTCTCACTCCTCTCTTGTTGAAAAAAAGGCAAGCCTGAGCAGCGGAAAGCTACGACGGTCGCCCGCTCGCCGCTCAACAAAAAAGTCTTTCGCGACCCCTAGCGTCCCCTTCGTGGAAAGAAAAAGGTGTTCTTCGCGGCCCTTAGTGGCCCTTAGTGGATAAGTAAAGGATCGCATCTTGACCCAATACATCATCCGCCGCATCCTCGTCGCCTTCCCCATGCTCATCGTCATCACCTACATCAACTTCGCCCTCATGCGCCTCGCGCCCGGCGACCCCACACTCTTCATGTTCGTCACGGCCGAAACACAGGGAATGACACCCCAGCAAGTGCGGGATCAGTTGGGCGTCCAGGAGGCCTACAAAGGGCGTGGGGAAGATGAAGGCACCAGCAATCGGGACTACCTCCACGAAAGACTCGGACTCAACGACCCCATTCATATCCAATACTTCCGCTGGCTCGGCAGGGTAGTCCAAGGAGACTTCGGCCGCGCCATGCGCACCGCCGAACTGATCGGCCCCGAACTGGCAGTCCGCGTCCGCGTCACCATCCGCCTGACAGTGCTCGCGACGCTTCTCAGCGTCGGCATCGGCGTCGTCGCCGGCTCGCTCTCTGCTCTTTACCAATACTCGGCATTCGACAACATCGTCTCCTTCATAACCTACATCCTCATTAGCGTGCCCGGATTTCTCCTCGCCACCTGGGTCATCATCATCTTTGCCATAAGGCTGGGCTGGTTCCCCGCCGGTGGTATGTATAACGCGCGCACCGGAGGCGACTTCTGGGACCGTGTCTACTATCTGATCCTGCCCGTCATGGCTATGGGGATCAGCGGCTCGGCCGGCCTCATCCGCTGGACCCGTACCAGCGTTCTCGAAACAATGCGCGCCGACTACGTTACCGTCGCCCGCGCAAAAGGCCTCAAGGAACGCATAGTCCGCAGCCGCCACATCTTCCGCAATGCCCTCCTGCCCATCCTGACCATCGTCGGCCGCAGCATTCCCTTCGTCATCGGCGGCTCTGCCTTCTTCGAGATCGTTTTCAACTACCCGGGCGTCGGCATGTGGACCGCAAAGGCTGCCGAAGCCAAAGACTTTTCGATCATGATCGCCACCATCACCGTCACCGCCGTACTCGTTATCCTCAGCAACCTGATCGTGGACATCTGCTACTGTTGGGTCGATCCGCGCGTTACCTATTCGTAGAGCAAATTTTTCGGAGTGAATCGCCAGCATGAGCGCGCAAAACGAAAACGCCTCGGAATCGACTCAGGCCCTCACCATCGATAGGCCGTCGCTGGCCGTCCAGAACTTCCGCCTCTTTATGCAGAATCCCGGCGCAGTCGGCGGCGTCATATTCATGTTGGTAATAACGGTGTCAGCGATTCTGGCCCCTTGGCTGACGCCTTTTGAGCCGCACGAGATCGATGTTCAGGCCATCCGCAAACCCCCCAGCGCCGATCACTGGCTCGGCACCGACCTC
Organism: Caldilineaceae bacterium SB0664_bin_27; assembly: GCA_009838625.1. Lineage (GTDB taxonomy): Bacteria > Chloroflexota > Anaerolineae > Caldilineales > Caldilineaceae > Bin5. The sequence continues at coordinate 36,475 of VXRG01000054.1, read as the reverse complement.
ACCGGCCGCGACATGCTGACGCGCATCCTCTACGGCGGTCGCGTTTCGCTCCTCATCGGTCTTGCCGCCGTCATCATTCGCACCGTCATCGGCCTGATTGTGGGTTCGCTCTCCGGCTACTTCGGCGGCGTCATCGACTTTTTCGGCCAGCGCATCGTCGACATTATGATCGTTTTCCCCGATATCTTCTTCCTCCTCATCGTCATCGCCATCATCGGCCCCACCCCCTGGACCCTGTTGATCGCACTCGGCTTCCTGAGCTGGCCCTTCGACGCCCGCATCTTTCGCTCGCAAGTGCTGTCAATTCGCGAGCTCGACTACATCCTCGCCGCCCGCTCCATCGGCACCACCACCGGGAGAATCGTCCGCCAGCACGTTACGCCCAATCTGATGCCCCTCGTTCTCGTCAACATGACACTCAATATCGGTGTCGCCATCATCGCCGAAGCCGGCATCAGCTTTCTCGGCCTCGGCGTCCAGCCCCCCACGCCCAGCTGGGGCAATATGATCACGTCCGCCAACAACCTCTCCCTCATTCAGCGCTTCTGGTGGCTGTGGGTCCCGCCGGGAGGCGTCCTGGTAGGCACCGTTATCTCCCTCAACCTCATCGGTGACGCCTTGCGGGACATTCTCGACCCCCGCTGGCGCGCCTCATAGCAGCGACGGACACGTCCGGCACACGCCGAAAGTCACCCGCAAACCCAGTCAGGAGAACGATCATGCAGCACGGCATCCTCTACAAACGCCCCGGCCGCTACTCCCTCGGCCCCGTTCCCCAGCTCCTGCCCGACGGCCGCCTCACCGTCGGCGTCGTTTCCTCCCCCTTCGCCGACCACTATGGCCTCGCCGACTGGATCGTGCTCGTCTCCGACGATCAGGGCGAGACCTTTACCGAGACCAATGACCAGACCATTCCCCTGGCCTGGCCCGCCGCCCTGCCCCGCGAATACTACGACCGCTACGCCGACGTTCAGCCTGACGGCAGCTACCTCGCCGCCGGCACCGTCGGCTTTGAGTCTTGGCCCAAAGAGCGCGCCGCCGAAGCCGAAGAGCTCGGCCTTACCGCCCGCCCCCATCCCAACAACACAGGCAACGACCTCCTCATCGGCATGCCCAAACTGTTCGTCATGCGCTCCCACGACCAGGGCAAAACCTGGGACCGCCGCGACTGGCTCGTCCCCGGTTTCAGCTGGATGACCGCCTTCCCGCGCTGGACCAGGCTACAGGCCGGCAACATCCTCCTGCCCGTCTATGCCAGAGATCAGGAGGGCGACAAAGGTCAGGTCTTCGTCTGGCGCTCCGACACCAACGGCGACAACTGGCGTCTGATCCCTCTCTCCTCCAGCGTCTCCAGCGTCACCGGCGACGAGACCTGCTTCATCGAAACCGAGCCCGGCAAGGTCCTCGCCCACATCCGCCACTCTACGCCCGGCCACCTCACCAGCGGCTTTCTGCTCGAAAGCTGGTCCGAAGACGCCGGCCTCACCTGGTCCCAGCCGCTCCGCACCGAGGTCCAGGGCTACCCGCCCCACCTCCTCCGCCTCCAGGACGGGCGCATCCTCTGCGGCGTCACCTACCGCTGGGAACCCATGGGCATCCGCCTCGTCCTCAGCGAAGACAACGGCAAGACCTGGGATACCGACAACACCATCATCATGCGCGACGACGCCGGCACAGCCTCCCCCATGTGGCCCGACTACCCCAACCACAGCGGCGGTTCCGACGTTGGCTACCCCATCACCGTACAGTTCGAAGATGGCAGCCTCTTTACCTGCTACTGGATAACCCTCGAAGACGGTATCTGCCACGCCGCCTACACAAAGTGGCGCCTTGAGGACATCTGAACGCCGCAATCTGTAAACATGGTCCGGACCACTAGCAGAAAAGGAAACATCCCATGACCAGCGCAAAATTGGCGATCGACGGCGGCGAGCCCCTGCGCAGCCAGCCCTTCGGCCCCAAGTGGATCTTCGGCGATGAAGAACGCCGCCATCTCATGGAGGTCATGGACAACGCCACCGACGGCTGGCGCTCCGGCTTCAAAGTGAGGGCATTCGCAGACGCCTTCGCCACCCTCCACGGCGCCCAGTACGCCGTCGCCACCACCACCGGCACCGGCGCCATCCATGCCGCCGTCGCCGCCGTCAACCCCGAACCCGGTGACGAAGTCATCACCACGCCCATCACCGATATCGGCTCCGTCCTCGGCATTATCCTCCACAACGCCATCCCCGTCTTCGCCGACTGGGATCCCGAAACCCTCAACACCGACCCCGCTGACATCGAACGCCGCATCACCCCCCGCACGCGCGCCATTCTCGTCGTCCACCTCTACGGCAATCCCTGCGACATGGGCCCCATCCTCGAAATCGGCCGCGCCCACAACCTGCCCGTCATCGAGGACTGCTCCCAGGCCCACCTCGCCGAATACCGCGGCCAACTCGTAGGCACCATCGGCGACATCGGCTGCTTCTCGCTTGGCGGCAAGACCCTCACCACCGACCAGGGCGGCATGGTCATCACCAACGACGAGCCCCTCGCCCGTCGCGCCATGGGCTTCTCCCGCAAAGGGTCCGAGATGGACAGCGCCCTCCGCAGCTCCCTCGCGCCCACCTCCTTCCGGCGCGGCGGCAACAAGGGCTACGCTTTCCTCGGCGACTCCCATCCCATGACCGACCTCCACGCCGCCGTCGGCCTCGCCCAGTTCGACCGCTGGCAGGAGGCCACCCGCGTCCGCCGCATGACCGCCGCCATCCTCGACGAAGTCGTGCCCCAGTTGCCCGGCTTCAAGATCCAGAAGGTCCACCCCGAAGACCGCAGCGCCTACTACACCTACGCCTACACCATCGACGAATCCAAGTCCGGCATCTCCTCCGACGACTTCTCCGAAGCCGTCCGCGCCGAAGGCATCCCAGACTGCTACGGCCCCTACATTCAGGGTCGCCCCCTTTACCGCTACCCGATCTTCACCGACGAGGATACCTACGGTCAGTCCCGTTATCCCTTTGTTGACGAGCAGGGCAATCGCCGCATCGACTACAGCACGCTTCACCTGCCCCATACCGAGCGCGAACTGCCCAAGACCGGCTTCATCCTCTTCCGCAACTCCTACACCGAACAGGACGCCAAAGACATAGCCGCCGCTATGCGCAAAGTAGCCCTGCACTACGCCGAGCAGGCAGCGCAATAGAACCGAAGGAAAATAGCCGTGGACACAATCGAAAACAAGGACGGCTCAACGCTCATTCCCATCCCAGGCGGCGACTTCCTTATGGGGACCGACCCAGCCGACGCCCAGCAAATTGCCGACCAATACGGCTGGCGAACTACCCGCTTCCGGGATGAAAGCCCGTCACATTCGGTTCGACTTGATCCCTACTACATCTGCCAGTATCCGGTCACCGTCGCACAGTACGACCGCTACCTGAAGGAGACCGGCGCCATTCCACCCCAATGCTGGGACGACCCTCGCTTCACAGGACCCAATCAGCCGGTCATAGGCGTTGCCCACTGGGATGCTCAGGCCTATGCGGACTGGGCCGGACTCCGCCTGCCAACCGAAGCTGAATGGGAATTCGCCGCCCGAGGGACCGACGGACGCCCCTGGCCCTGGGGAAACGAGTGGGACCCTGACCGTGCCAACACCCGCGAATCCGGCGTAGGCCATCCCACCCCCGTCGACCGCTACACCGATGCCGGAAACGTCAGCCCGTTCGGCGTCTGCGACATGGTCGGCAACGTCTGGGAGTGGTGCCAGGATCGCTATTCCGACGACTTCTACTCATTCAGCCCGCAGGCCAACCCCGTCTGCACAAAGCCTGTCGTCCACTACGACGCCCACAATGTGCTGCGCGGCGGATCCTGGTACAGCATCGCCGAACGCGCCCGCTGTGCCGCCCGCTACGATCGCTTCCCCCAAATGCAACGCCGCCATGTCGGCTTCCGCTGCGCACGCGACGCCTGAATTCCCGCCTGATGTCTTTCGCACGAGAGAACAAAGATTCGCTGGGGTAAGGAGAATGTCCAAATGATAGGAGTGATCCTCAATCCGGAACAGCCTCGCAAGGGAACTGGCGATCTTCCCCCTTATGCCGCCGCCTATATCACTGAAATCCTGCACCATGCCGGCATCCCCTTTTCGCTGCTGCCGCAGGAGGCTCTGGCCGGCGAGTCTCCCTTGCCGCGACTTCTGATCTTGGCGCAGGACTTTGAATTGGATTCGGAACAGAAGGCAGGTCTGGCCGAATTCGTTCACGCCGGCGGCCTTCTCATCGGCAACGCCGGCACCTCAGGCATGGACGACCTCTTCGGCGCCCAGACCATTCGCTTGCTCGAAGAGGGCTACCTGCAGCCACCCGCCGCGGCCCACCCTGTGACCGGCGGCCTGAGCAGGGAAACTCACGTCTTCGGCGGCACCTTGGTCAAGGCCGTGGCCGGCACTGGACTCGCCCAGGTCGAGTCGATCCTGCCTCCACCGCAGGAGGGCGTACCCGCAGCCGATGCCGTGATAGCGCACGCCCCCGGTCGCGGCCGTACTATCCTCTTCGCACTCGACCTGATAACATCCGTGCTCCACATCCATCAGGGAAAGCCGGTCGTGCCCATCCCCCCGCGCGAGTCCTCAGGCACCCTTGCCGGCTCCATACTCGACCCGGACCGGGACGGCGATATCGTCGACATCGACGACATCGACGATCTCTACTACTCCAGCAGCATCCCCCTCCAGGATGGTCGGACCTACTACCACCAACGCATCATCCTCTCCCCCATGGCCGATGTCCTGCGGGAACTCCTGCTGCGCGCCATTTTCCACCTTCTCAGCGCCGCCGGTGAATCCCTGCCGCTCCTCTGGTACTGGCCCCGCGGACACACCTCAATGGCCCACATGTCCCACGATACCGACGGCAACCGTCCTCTCCTGGGCTGGTCTCTCTTCGACCTGCTCCAGGAGCTCAACGTGCCCTCAACCTGGTGTACAATGCCTGTTGCCGGCTACGATCGCTCCTTCTACAAGGCGCTCATCGAGTCCACCTCCGAAATCGCCCTCCACTACGCCACCGGCAACGCCCCCGTGCGCGAAGCCCCCCGCTGGAGCCAGATGGACTTCGATTGGCAGTACGATACCCTTTCCTACGAGACCGGCCTCTCCAATATCGTATCCAACAAGAACCACGGCATCGCCTGGCAAGGCCGCCTTGAGTTCTACTACTGGTGCCAGAATAAAGGCATCCAGCTCGAACATTCCCGCGGCGACCGAGGCTTCACCTTCGGAACCTGCCACCCCTGGTTTCCCATGGAAGACGATCGCCCGCACGGAGACTTCCTTGACGTAATCGCTCTCCCCTTCCTGATCCAGGACTTTACCGTCGTCTGCCCACAAGGCTTTATGCGCCCCCTCGTCGACCAGTGCCACGCCGCCTACGGCTGCGCCCATGTTCTCTACCACCCCTCCCACGTCGAAGACCCCGAGTGCGAGCGCTCCATTCGCGAAACGGTCGCCCACGCCCGCAGCCTCGGCATGGAGTGGTGGACGAGCGAGGAAATCAACTCCTGGGAGCGCTCCCGCCGCCGCGTATCCATCTCTCACCAGGGAAACGGCGCCTCCACCCACGAAGGCTCATACCGCATCCAGTCACAAGACAGTCTCAACGAAGCGACTCTGCTCTACCTGCTCCCTGCAAATGGAGCCCCAGCGTCATCCTTCGCGCTCGACGGCAAAACAGTCGACGCACCCACCGTGGAACGGTACGGCCACCGTTTCGCCCAGATCACAGCCGACCTCTCCGGTGAGCACGAACTAAGATCCACAGTAGGGGGCGGATGAAATTGAATATCTCCTGCAAGACTGATCAAGGAAAGCGCGATGGCTGAAAATGCAACGACATGGACCGATACCGCAACCGTCGACCTGGAAGGGATGCGAGTCACCCTCTCCGAACCCGTACTGGTGGGGCGGCGTAGAGGCTACTTCTGGTTCCCCAACCTCTGGACAATGCCCAATGGCGAACTCCTGTCCACCATCTCTCCGGTGCCTGACATTCATCTCTCAGGCGTCCCCTACCTGGTCCTCTGGTCCCGGGACGGCGGACTGACCTGGACCGAACCGCAGGTCTCATGTGACGGCGGCCAGACCCTCATCCACCTCCACTCCGGCGACAGCATCCTGCTCCCCTACGATCTTCGGCCCCGTGCTGATGGAATCGGCGCGCCGCATAACATTGTCCCCGCCGGCCAGCGCGTCTTCGACTACGTGCCCACCGGCGTCGTCATCACCGGTATGCCCGCGCCCGTCCCCCTGATTGTGCCCGGCCTCGATGTCGTGACCTTCTCCTTCAACGGCCAGACCCTCTGGCTCGAGGATGGTACCTACCTTGCTACCGCCTACGGTCACTTCGAAGGCGACGATCGCGACTCTATCGTGGCCGTGGAGTCCACGGACGGTACCAACTGGGAAGTGCGCTCCGTCGTCGCCGACGCCGCCTGCCCTGTCCCCGGCAATGGCGGCCCCAGCGAGTCCGCCATCTGTCGACTTCAGGATGGGCGCATCATGTGTGTCTTCCGCGTCGAAAGCAAACTTCCTTTCGGCCAGACCTGGAGCAGCGACGAAGGCCGCACCTGGACCCCGGCTGTCACCATGCCGGGCCCCTTCTCCGTGCAGCCGAGCCTTGCCGTAATGGCCGACGGCGCTGTCGCTCTCTCAGGAGGGCGCCCAGGCCTCTACCTCTGGCTCAACGCGGACGGAACCGGGCAGGACTGGCAGCAGATCGACATCCTCACCCACCACAACAGCTGCCAACCACATGAGCAGATCATCTACTCAGAAGATCTCTCTCGCCAGAAGACCACTTCCTATACCGAAGTGGTTGCAGTCGACGACCGCACGCTTCTCTACACCTACGACCGCGTGCCCAACGGCTGGCGCCGCATTCCCGAAGACATGGATGATACCAACAGTGTCTGGCTGGTGAGGGCAACGGTGGAGCGGTAAGGAGCAACGGGAATCCCGATAATCCCCATACGCCCAAAGCAACCAGTCGAACAAAGCAAGCAACCGGAGTGATCAAATTGGCGACTGACCCCATCCTCGACATTCGTTCTCTGCCCGGCACCCGCGAAACTCTTGCCTATCAGAATGGCGGCCTGTTCCCTGTCTTGGCCATGACCCGTGACGGTGTCGCAGTTGCCACTCTCAGGGGAGGCGCCGGCCATATCGGCCGCGAAGGCCGCATGGAGATAGTGCGCTCACTGGATGGCGGCCTTACCTGGACGCCCCCGAACCTACTCGCCGACAGCGAAGACGACGACCGCAACCCCGCCTTCGGTGTTTCATCCCGGGGCACACTCATCCTCCTCTACCACCGCCAGCACAACTACGACGCCGACGGCAACTACCTGGGCGGAGTCCGCGTCGCCGACCGCAGGCCGGTCGCCCTCATGGCCACCCGCTCCTTCGACAGCGGCCTAACCTGGGAGGAGCCATATCCTCTGTCGATGGATTCCCTGCCAACGGGGTCACCCTACGGCAAAATCGTCTCCCTCGCCGATGGAACATTGCTCGCACCCATCTACAACTGTCAGGCCTGGGCAGACGCCGCCAGCGATCAGGAGATCGATTCCTCCTACCTGGTCCGTTCCCGCGACGACGGCCGGACCTGGGGCGAAGTCTCACTGATCGCCCACAACAAGAATGAGACCGCGCTCATCGCGCTGCCAGACGGAGATCTGCTCGCGATATTACGCGATGACGGCGTCCAAGGCTTGCACACTGCTCGTTCACAGGACGGGGGCTTCACCTGGTCAGATCCGATCCAAATCACGCAACCTCGCCAGCATCCAGCCGATCTGGTACGCCTCTCCAATGGTGACATCTTGCTCACCTACGGCAACCGCAACCCGCCCTACCGCATCGAAGGACGCGTCAGCCGCGACGGCGGACGCTCCTGGCTGGATATACTTCTCACATTCTCCGGCCACCTCTACGGCTACACGGCGGAAGAGTCCCGCCGCACCGATCTGGGCTATCCCTCCAGCGTCGTCCGCGGCAACGGCCAGGGCGTCACAATGTATTACTACAATCCCTCAATGCGGCTTGCTGCCGATGCCCGCCAGCGCGCTGGCAACTCTCTCTACGGTCACGAAAACTACTGTGCCGTCGCCTTGACGTGGAAGGAGGATGAGCTGATCTCAGCCGTTGCGCGTGCGACGAGTGGGCAATAGGTCAGTCTTCGCAACCTGTCACCATGCCGGGGGCGTCTCCTCCCTATAGTTGAGCCTGACTACAAATGAGAATGGCGCAGGGGCGCTCCCTGGGCCGCCCGGGGCTCTATCAGAGTCCAACGCAGGCAGGAGTGGGCTGGGCTGGCCGCAGGTCGACTTTCTCGGCCGCCTCCACAAGTGACGCGTCCACTGAGAGACCTTGCCCTCTCCAATGACGGCACCGCATCAGCCGCGACGGCGGACGCTCCTGGCTGGACATTGCACTCACATTCTCTGGGCATCTCTACGGCTACACCACCGAGGAGTCCCGCCGCACCGATCTGGGCTATCCTTCAAGCGTCGTCAGCAACAGCGGAGCCGGCGGCCGGGGCGTCACCATGTACTACTACAATCCCTCAATGCGGAACGCAACCGTCGGCTGGCAGCGCGCCGGCAATCCCCTCTATCAGCACGAGAGCTACTACGCCATCGCCGTAACATGGCGCGAGGATGAACTGATCGCAGCCGTCGAAGACGCGCTCAGCGAGCAATAGATCAGCGCCGTCTGCCTATCGCTCCTGACAGAAAGTGGCGGACCTGCAGAGTACAGCGCAGATTCCGAACACGCTCGCCAACTGTTGCCGAACTCACACCAAAGGAGACATTGCAGTGACCACCATGGCCCCCGACCGCATCGTCGACATACGTACTCTCCGCGGCACCAGGGAAACCACTGCTTATCAGGGTGGCGGCCTCTTCCCCATTTTGGCACTGGCCCCCAACGGTGACGTGGTCGCCGCCCTTCGCGGCGGCGCCGGCCATCTCGGCCGCCAGGCGCGCATGGAGGTTGTGCGTACATCCGACGCCGGCCAAACCTGGACGCCCCCGAATCCAGTCGCCGACGGTGAGGACGATGACCGTGATGCGGCCTTCGGTGTCTCATCCCAGGGAACCCTTGTCCTCCTCTACCAGCGTGAACACAGATACGACGCCGACGGCAACTACCAGGGCGGGCTCCGCATCGCCGACCCCAAACCGATTTCGTTGATGGCTACGCGCTCCCTCGATAGTGGCCTCACCTGGGAAGAACCATATCCTCTGTCGTTTGAATCCCTGGCGACCGCGTCGTTCTTCGGGAAAGTAGTCTCGCTCGACGATGGGACACTTCTTGCATCCATTTACAACAGTCGGTCCTTCGCAGACGAGCAGAGCGGGCAGATGTCTGACATCGCTTATCTCGTACGTTCCCAGGATGACGGCCGGACATGGGAAAGTGTTTCGCAGATCGCACCGCATAGGAATGAAACCGCTCTAATCGTCCTATCCGGAGGTGATCTCCTCGCTGTGCAGCGCGACGACACCGCCCAGGCGCTGCATAGCACTCGATCGCAGGACGGTGGCCGCACCTGGTCCCCCACCACCCAAATCACCCGCGCCCGTCAGCATCCCGCTGACCTTATCCTCCTCTCCAATGGAGACATCCTGCTCACTTACGGCAACCGCACGCCGCCCTACCGCATAGAAGGGCGCATCAGCCGCGACCGCGGGCACACCTGGCTCGACTGCCTTCTGACCTTCTCCGGCCACCTCTACGGCTACACCGCCGAAGAGTCCCGCCGCACCGACCTCGGATATCCCTCCAGTGTAGTCCGCGGCAACGGTCAAGGCGTCACCATGTATTACTACAACCCCTCCATGCGGCTTGCTGCCGATGCCCGCCAGGCAGCAGGCAACCCGCTCTACAGTCAAGAGAACTACTACGCCATCGCCGTAACATGGCGCGAGGATGAACTGATCGCGGCGGTCGAAGACGCGCTCAGCGGGCGCTAGCTCACGCTTCGCCGCTTAGCGCCCGCTGAAGAACGAACAAGGGCAGTTCTGTTTTGAGTATTGAGGCTCTCCACCCCGACCCGATTCAGATCCCCAGCAGCCTTGCCGCATTCCCGCCGCACACCAGCCGCTTCGCCTCATCGGAGATATCAGCCGTTATGATCTTGCCCAGCTGCGGACGAGAGTCCATCAGCGCAATGTCCGATCCAAACAGGACCCGGTCCGCCCCCGCCTCGTTCACCAACTGCTCGATTACGCCCGGTGTTCGAAACGTCGAGCACGTCTCCATATAGACATTGGGATAGTCCTGCGCCGCCCTGATCGCGGCCTCCCGCGGCTCGGCAACATTGCCCGCGTGGCCGGCCACGAAGTTCGCGTTGGGGAACTTGGCCGCACAGTCGGCCAGCAGCCCGGGATCGGAGTGCGGGTCCGAACCCGTATGAAAAATGATTGCCAGACCGCGCTCATTAGCAAACTCATAGATCGGATGCCAGATCGATTCATTAAGGTCCCACTGCGTATATGGTGGGTATAGCTTGATCGCAACCAGCCCCAGCTCATCGATCGCCCGCGTCAGCTCCGCTACCATCCCTTCCGCCATCATCGGCGAAACGTACGCGAATCCGACAAAGCGGTCCGGATGCTCTGCCACAAACCGGGCCGTGATGTTATTCCCGGTTGTGCCGTCCGGGTGGAATATGTTGAAAACGCAGGATACGTCGATGCCAACCTTGTCCATCGCTCGCAGAATCAGCGCCGGATCGTCAACCCCATTGTAGAGGTCTAAGCGGCCGGTGTGGCCGTGAAAGTCGATCACTCTCTGCTCTTCAATCATGCCGGCCCTCTCCCTGTAATATGCGGTGCAGATTCCCCGCGCAGATCAGCTCCAGCTCCGAATCGCTGATGTCCGTGTGGTGAAGGTAAAAGAGCATCGACCCCATCGCCAGGCGGTCATACCAGGAGCCGTAGACAAAGCGCTCCGCACCATACTCGTCGCAAAGCGCCTCCACCTCTCCCAGCGGCTCGATTCGGCTCAGTTCCAGGTACGCATTGGGCAGCGCCGTCATTAACGGCCGCACCCACAGCGCGTGGCTGTAATGAGCGCCCACCAGGACCGTGACCAGCTCCGGAAATGCGCTCAGCGTCGTTGCCAACTCGTCCGCATCGGCATCAGGCAGTGGAATCCACAATGGGATCCGGTTTTCGCTCAGCCAGGAGAGCATGGTCCCGCATGCCCAAGGCCGGAAAGGCAGCCCGACGCGTCGCGCATTGTGCAGTCGGACACTGTGCACGCGCCCCTGTCCGTGCAAGCCCTGCACCTGCGCCAGGGAGTCGGGCGTAGGGGTCATGGACCACTGGGGAAAGAGCCTGTTACCGTCCAGCCATTCTTCAAGAAAGCCATTACCATCTAACGGACTGACTTCCTCCGTCTGGGCGTGGTAGACAAGCGCCTTTTCGACCCCATGCCGGTCCATCTCCGCCAGTAACTGGTCCCGATTGCGGCAAGGCGAGGGCTGATAATGAAGGTCACCTACTCGGACATTCGCGTCGAAAACGGGGACACGCGGCTGAAAATTGAACTGAATAGGCATGAGTCTTAACCCTGGCTTGACAGTTTCGAACGGTAGTAGTCGCCGACCTTCTTGATCGCAGTGCTGAAATCGGACGCGTCCTGGTCCGTATACGAGGGGCTCATCGGCATCACAACCGCCGTCTCCAGGAAATTCTCCCCGCCCGGCAGCGACATCGAGCCATAGTCCATTTCCGCAGCCTTCTCTCCGGCATAGGAGAAATCAGCCGTTCCATAGGCGCGCTGCTGTGCCATCACCGGGTACTTGTAGACCGGATAGACCATGTAGGGCGAGTTTGCAGGCACGCCTTCCGCCTGCAATGCGGCCGCAAACTGCTCTGCCTTCGCACCCATAACCGCTGCGTCCACATGGAAACCGTAGACCCAATAAGAATGCGTCGCCTCCGGCAGGACCGGCTGCAATGAAAGGCCCGCCTCGCCGTCGACAACCTCATTCAAGTGGTTGGCGACCCACTGCTTCCTCCGCACCGCGTCCGTCACTTTCTTGAGTTGGGCGACCCCTACCGCCCCCTGAAGGTCGGTCATACGATAATTGGGGGCCAGATAGTAGTGTTCGTAGACCGGGCTGCGGGGATTGCCTTTGTCCGCAAACCATTTCAGCCGTTCGGCCAAATCGTCCCGGTTGCTGATGACCATGCCGCCGTCGCCGGTGGTCATGTGCTTGCCGCCAAAACTGTAGCAGCCAAAGTCGCCCCAGGTACCGACCGGTCTGCCGCCGTATTCAGCCAGCTGAGCCTGCGCGCAGTCCTCGATCAAGAAGAGGTCATACTTGCGCGCCAGTTCGACATAGGCCTCCATGGGAGCAGGATTGCCAAAGAGATGTACGACGATGATCGCCTTGGTGCGTTCGGTAATCTTGGATTCCACATCCTCGATATCGAGGTTGCCTGTCCGGGGATCGACGTCCGCGAATACGGGCACCGCATTCTGGTACAGAATGCCGATGATCGTGCCCATATCAGTGATGCTCGTTGTGATGATCTCGTCACCCGGATTGGGGTCAATCGTGCCGACCGCCGTATGCACCGCGGCCGTCCCCGACGTCACCGCCTGGGCATACTTGACGCCGTTCATCTCGGCGAAGTCCCGCTCAAACTGGTCGACCTTATTGCCGCTCAGCCGGTTCAGCTTCCCGGAGCGGATCACCTCGATCAGTTCGTTTATCTCCTCGTCGCCCATATCCCACTGGGGTCCAAACGATCCGCTCCGCACAGGCGGCGAGTCGCGTTCGATTGCGATGGCCATTTCAGAAATCTCCTTGTTAAGTTTCGGCTGCGTATTCCTGCAAAACTCTGATCTTCGCGAACCGTCGTGGCAAGTGGTGTCCACTTAGCGCGCCTGTCTGACACTGTGTCAGTCCAGTCGGAAGATGCGCCTGGCGTTTTCCCGGTAAATCAGGTCGGCCTCTCGCTGAGTCTGTATCGCGTCGGCATAGGCCCCGTACTCGAACCACGGCGCAAAGAGCGGCTGGTCAGTGCCGAACAGGATCCGTTCCGGCCCCAGAATGTCCATCGATCGGCGGATGACGCCCGCGTTGATGCCGCTGCTGCAGAACTCAAAATACACGTTAGGTAGATCGACGACCTGCCGCGCCCCTTCTGCATCATCCCCATGGGCCTTGATGATCACAAGATCCGGATTGCGCTCAGCCGCCGACCGCACACCTGGATAAGGTGAACCGCCTTCATCCATGTGAATCTTGGTAGGCCGGCCAAAGCGCGCGATTTCGTCCAGCAGGTCCTGCATCCGTTTGGTCGCCATGTTGCCGCCAAAGGGGCAGTAAAGTTTTACCCCCACGAATCTGGGATCCTGAAAATAGAGCTCCATCTGCTCAACCGAACCGGCCAGGTCGCGAGGGTCTATTGCGATGTAACCCCGCAGATTGGGATACCGATCGAGAAAGGCCTGCGTGTCGGCGTTGCCCTCGCGCATGTCATAGTTGATCGCGTTGTAAGATGAAACAAATGTGTACTGGATATTGCACCGCTCCGTCATCTCCGGTACGTTCGACTCGAATCGCGTGTTGAACGGCTCCGCGCAGTGGAAGCCGGACACGTGAGCGTGGATGTCGATGATCGGCTCGTCCGGCAGGTCCGCCTCGGCCTTGATCATGAGCGGATCCGCGGGCAGTTCTTCTATGTCCATGTCGAGTAACCGCAAGGCGTTGCCTCCGAGGATCGCCTGCTTCTGTTCATCCGAAATCTTCGCCATGAAGATCTGGTTTCGCAGAGACCGTATCGAATACTTGGGCGAGTTGCTGCCATAGAGCAGCCTGTCGCCGATGCCCGCCTCCACCATCACCTCAATGCCGTCCGCCAGGCACAGCCAGCGAATCGCGGCAAAAACGTTCTGGTATACCTGCATTACCGTGATCAACTCACCCATATGGGCATAGCTGACCTCGTTCATGACCACCTGTACATCATTACGGTAGCAGACCTCCGCCACCTTCCGGATCCAGCTCAACGCCTGGTCCGATCCTTTGAAATCAACAATGATCGGCAGCCCAGCCTCGCCGACCGCCTCAACCATATGCTCGAAGACCAGCGTCTCGGGGCTCCAATTCTGCGGCCCCGGCGCGAAGCGGATCGCTACACAACCCCCATCCACACAAGCTTGCAGATCGTCCCGCCAATTGAGGAAATACCGGGGATCGAGCGTGCCCACGCCCAGGAGCCGTGGATGCTGAGCCGTGATTTCGAGCGTCTCGGCCACGGCTTCCGGGTTGACCTGGTTGACCAATCCCCGCCGCGAAGTCGTCAGCGTCAGCGTCGTGTCGTGCTCCTCAGTCTGACGAAGCAGCGCCTCCAGCGTTGTATCCGGCTCGGGGATCGGATTCACACTGAATTCAGAAATAAAGTCGATAGCGTACATTGTTGGTCCTTTCAACCGAACTGGTTTGAGGCATGACTCACGCGACTTCTGTCCCTGCCGGCCACTTGCCTCAGGAAATACTGCAAGATGTACTGCTACAGCCTGCTCTCTTCAATTGCCTTCTCAAACGCTGACACGAGTCCATCGATATGCTCGTTCTCCATCGGCAGCGAGAGCGCATTCATCGACAGCCCCTGGCTCAGAAAGTAACCTTGGTTGAGGAGAGAAAGGAATACGCGTTGAGCCATTTCACCGTCGTTGCCGGCCAGGCTTCGGTAGTCGACCAGCGGCCCGTCGGTGAAATAGACGCTGAACAGAGAACCTAGCACCACCGACTGCAGAGGCGTACTTATCCGCGCGCTGAGGTCCTCCAGTCCCTTGCGCAGCCGCTCCCCCAACCCGTTCAGATGCTCAAATGCGCCCGGCGTCAACTGCTGTAAAGTGGCAAGACCGGCCGCCATCACCACCGCATGGGCGCTGAAAGTGCCGCTCTGAAAGAAGCCCGTGGGCTCGCCGCTGCTGTCGAACAGATCCATGATGTCCGCGCGGCCGCCAAACGCACCGACCGGAAACCCGCCCCCCACCAACTTGCCGAACGTCGTCAGGTCCGGGCTGATGCCGTAGTGCTCCTGTGCCCCGCCGCGGGCGACGCGAAATGCGACAACTTCGTCGAGAACCAGCAGCACGTCGTTTTCCTCGGTCACTCGGCGCACAGCCTGTACATACTCCTTGCGGACCGGCAGGATACCTGTCTTGGGGTCGAGAATCACACATGCCAGATCGTCGCGGTGACGGCGAACCAGCCTCTCCAACGCTTCCTCGTTGTTGAAAGGCAATACAATCACCTCAGAGGGGGCATTGGGAGACATCCCGCCCGCGGTCGGCACGGAAAATGGTTCGTCGGCAGGGCCTGCCTTGTCCACTGCCGGGGCAACGCTCACCTCAACAAGGTCATGGCTGCCGTGGTATCCGCCCTCCATCTTGGCAATCTTTGTACGGCCGCTGAACCCTCGCGCCAGGCGAATCGCATGCAGGGATGCCTCCGTTCCGGAGTTGCAAAAGCGGACCTTTTCCAGCGACGCCACGCGGCTGCACATCTCCTCTGCCAGCGCCCCTTCTGCACCGGTCGGCGCGCCTAGGGCGATGCCCCTGGTGAGTTGTGCCTCGACGGCCGCATGTACCGCGGGATTGTTGTGTCCCAGGATCTGACCGGTATGGTGGTTGGCAAAATCGACCCGCCGTCTTTCGTCTATGTCATAGAGATAGCAGCCCTCACCCCGTTGCATGGTAATCGGATAGGGCGCGTAGAAGTAGGCTCCCTTCGCCCCGCCGGGCATCGACTTGCGGTCCCTTTCGAACTGCTCGCGTGAGCTGGGCGTTTCCGAGGCGTAGGTTGCCTCTACGGCTGTCGCAGTCTGACCCATTGTTAGTTCCTCGCAGTTGTACCAAGTATTTTAAAGCAATTCAATGACTGAGTTGCCTTAAAGAAAAGCTTCCAGTATCCAGTTCAAAAATTAAAAAGTGGTTACTCGAACCAATAGCTGTAAATCTCCGCATTCGTCAGACTGATGCGCAGCCGGACCGGACCGTTGGCTGGATCAGGCATCCGGTTGTTCTCCCCCCAGACTACCGGCTGCCGGACACTATCTTCATTCAGGCTACTCGCGTCCTCAACACCGTAACCGGGTACAGGCCGGCTGTCGACATCCAGCAGTTCAACTGTGACCGCACCATCGTCCGCCGCCGCGTTGATATAGAGCTGATCCCCTTCCCAGCTGAAGGGCTCGGTTACCAACGAACCAGCCTCCCCGCCGGCACCGAGCGAGACAAACCCGTCCCGCCGCAACACTGCAAGACAGATGGCCGCGTGGTCCGGGTCCCAATTCTGTGGAGGTCGCCGGAACTTGACGCCTGTGTAGTAGAACCAGAGCTCGTCTTCGCGGCGCACCGGCGAGGAAGGACCCAGCATCTGCAGCGTGTCGTAGGCGCCTCCCCCCAACGGCGAAGAATCGATGAACGGCTGGCGATTTCCTTGCCGCTCCCACGTGTACATGTCACGGCTGCTGGCCAGCTGCAAATGATGGAAGCCGTCGTGATTGCGGCCGTCGACGGAACGTCCAACGTGGTGGAACATGGAGGCAAACCCGATGTAACGGCTCTCGTAACGCGAAATGCTGAAATTGTAGACATCCACACCGTGCTCTTCCGGGTGGTTGACGATCGTCTGTTGCAGGGCGGGATTGGCTAGACGCAGCGCGATCACCTCCCGCGCCAGCTCCTGATCTTCGTCATCCGCCTGAAATACCAGCTCCGGTTCGCTCCACTCGTCGAAGTCCTGACTGGTTGTTACGGCATGAGAGCGCCCCCACTTTCCCCGTACTTTGACCGTAGCGATGTAACGGTGATCTGCGGCGTCAAAACTGAAATTGGGTTCATCGCCGGACAGGATGGCCGGCGCCTCGTGCTTCTTCCAGTTGATCCCGTCCGGGGATACACCAAAGATGATCGAAAGATCGGGCTCCATGATGAAGCTGATGGCCTTGAAGCGGCGGTTCGGGTCGGGATCTCCGGCGTCATAGATCACGCCCAGCACTTCTGAAGTGCGCGTCTCATCCAGTGGGATGGCGACGTGGTTGTTGTCACGTGAGCCCTGGTATTCCAGTTGGCCTATGCTGGGCTGGTACCAGTGCAGTCCGTCGCGGCTCTCGTGGTAGGAGGAACGGCCTTGGTTCCAGTCCAGTTTTGCCCCAATCGTCCAAAACTTCCACAGCTTCGCCTCGGCATCCCATACAGGCGCCGTACGCGTCTGGGGCCGGTAGGCGGGACCGCCGTCAGAGTCCGCCAGCAGCTGCATGTGCGGGTCCGAACGGATGACCGCGCCCTTTTTGTCAGGCTGGTGCAGTGTTCTTTCCAGTCTGTCGATCCGGTCAATGTCGTCGTCGTCGAAAAATAGCTGCCTCTCCTTACGTGCGAACTTGCGGTTCGATTCAGATGCCATTTCGCTCTCCCTCTATTCGAGCCAGTAACTGTAAAGACGCGCTTTTCTTAACCGGATTCGCAACTGTACTGGGCACTTGCTATCAGCGGGCATGAATTCCCTGTCGCGCCACTCCACCGGTTGTCGAGCGCCGTCCGCGACCAGAGGAATGGAGTCGCCCTGCTCGTACCCTTCCAATGGCTGGCCTTCTGAACTGATAAGCTCGCATCGAATCTCGCCTTGATCGGCCTCTGCGTTCAGATAGAGCCGCTCCCCTTCCCAGCGAAAAGGCGCCGTCGTGACTGAGCCTTCGCTTTCATCTGCATCCAGCGAGACAAAGCCATCCCGCCGCATTGTCGCCAGACAAATGGCCGCCCTCTCGGGACTGACCTTGGGCGGCCGCCAGCGATGCCGGATGCCGGAGTAGTAGAACCAGAGCTGGTCTTCGCGGACCACGGGGCAGGAGGGACCCAAAATCTGCATCGTGTCATAGGCGCCGCTGCCAAGAGGCGACGGTCCGATGAAGGGCGCGCGTTCACCGAGCCGCCGCCAGCTGCGCATATCACGGCTGCTCGCCATCTGGACATGATGAAAGCCGTCATGATTGCGGTCATTCCAGGCCCGCCCCGTATGGTAAAACATGGATGCGAAGCCGATGTAACGACTCTCGTAGCGGGAGATGGCGAAATTGTAGACGTCTACTGCGTGTTCCTCCGGGTGGTTGAAGACTGGTTGTTGCAGCGTTGGGTCGGCCAGTCGCTCGGCGATAATCTGCCTCGCCTGCTCCTGGTCCTCTTCGTCCGCATGGAAAACCATCTCCGGCTCACTCCAGGACGCGAAATCTTCACTAACGATCAAGGCATGGGAACGACCGAACGGCCCCGGGACCTTTACCGTAGCGATAAAGAGACGTTCTTTTTTGTCAAGACTGAAGTTCGGCTCGTCGCCCGAGGCAATTGGCGGAATGTCCACTCGCGTCCAACGGATCCCGTCCGGCGAAGTGGCGAAGAGGACCGCCAGCTGCGGCGCCATCGTGAAGCTCAAGGCCTTGTACCGCCTGCTAGGGTCCGGGTCACCTTGGTCGTAGACCGCCCCGAGGATTTCGGCCGTGCATCCGTCGCCCATCGGAATGTAGACGAGATTGTTCTCACGCGTCCCCAGGTACTCCGCCTCCCTCAAAATGGGCTGGTACCAGTGGAGCCCGTCCCGGCTTTCATGGTAGCCCGAAAGGCCGGCGATGCCGTGCAGCTCCTCTGGCGTAATGCAGATTGTCCACAGTTTCCACACCTGCTCTTCCGGATCCCAAACCGGCGCGCTTCGGATCTCAGGATTTCCCCCCAGGGCAGCCTCGCGCCTTATGACAGCCCCCCGCTTCTGAGGCTCATGGAATACGCGACGCAGTCCGTCCACGCGCGCGACATCGTCTCCATCCAGGAAGAGCTGCCTTTCTCCCGCTGGAAACTGCCTGTCTTTATCGCTGGTCATCGCTTTATTCCATGCGGGACTATGTCAATTTTCAAGAGGGAGAAATGGTCTGATGTGCGAGTCCATCGAATAGGCAGACCGGTTCGGGGCGGGGTTAGTCCAGATGCTGGCGTGGGTCGAATGCGTCGCGTAAGGCGTCCCCGAAAAAGTTCATCGACAAGACCGCGAAAGCGATCGCCGTCGCCGAAGGTAGCCAGCGCCAGGGCAGGTTCTCCAATATCGGAAGTTGCAGGGCGGTCGTCAAGGTCTGGCCCCAGCTTGGCGTCGGCTGCTGAACGCCCAGACCAAGAAAACTCAGACTCGACTCAGTCAGAATAGCGCCAGCCAGACCCAATGTGGCGGCCACGACCACTGGACCGACAACGTTAGGCAGAATGTGACGGAAGATGATTCGCCGGGTCGGGACACCGACCGCAACTGCAGCGATAACGAAATCCTGGCCGCGCAGGCTGAGAAACTGGCCGCGTATCAGGCGCGTCATGCCGGGCCAGCCAAAGATGCCAATGATCACCATGATGTTGAAGATATTGGGGGGTAGCACCGAGGCTACTGTAATGATCAGCAGAAAGGTGGGGAAACACATAATGATGTCGGTGAAGCGCATGATGACGTTGTCGACGTGGCCGCCGGCATAGCCCGATACGCTGCCAAGAATGAGAGCAATCGAAGTATAGATTCCCACCGCCACAAGGCCTACCGAGAGCGAGACGCGGGCGCCGAACACCAGGCGGGCCCAAACGTCCCGGCCTATCGCGTCCGTTCCGAGGATGTGCTCGGCGCTGGGCGGCTTATTCTTCATCTTCAGATCCATGGCCGCCGGGTCGATGCCCGCCAGGATCGGCGCGAAGACCGCAGCGATCACCAGGAGCGACAGCATGATAAGGCCGACCATGCCCAGCTTGTGCCTGAACAGCCGGCGCCAGAATCGCTGCTGTACCGAGTCCCTGCGGGGCACGTCCAGCGTATCAGAAAGTTCAGAAACGGACATCGACCGACCTCTCCAATTCGGACCGCGCCTGTCCGGGACAATGACGATAGAGTAGATGGGATAACATAGGATTCTCAGCTATTCCGCGCACCGCGACTGGATCTCTTCTTATTCGTAGCGAATGCGCGGATCTGCGAACGCATACGTGATGTCGGCAAGCAGGTTGCTCAGCAGGACGACGAGCGCGACCATGAAATTCACGCCCATGATGACCGGATAGTCGCGTGAATAGATCGCAGTCAGGCTGTATGTTCCCATTCCCGGCCAGGCAAAAATGTGCTCAATGATGACAGTGCCGCCAATTAGAAAAGGTATGTCCAGGCTAATTATCGTTATAAGGGGTATGAGCGCGTTGCGCAGAGCGTGCCCCAGCAGAACAGCCTTCTCGGCCAGCCCCTTGGCGCGTGCTACTGTGATGTAGTCCTGGCGGATAACGTCGAGCAGGCTGCTACGTGAGTAGCGCATAAATCCGGCCATACTTCCCAAACCCAGCACCAGTGCCGGCAGGAACATGTGGTGAATGCGCGTCAGAATTGACGCCTCTTCGCCATAGTTTGTAATGCCAGAGGTGGGGAAAAGACTTATCTTCAAAGAAAACAGAAAGATCGCCCCGATCGCAAATACAAAGCCGGGTGTGGATATCCAGATGAAGCCAAGCAGCGTGAGCGTCTGGTCCACCCAAGTGTACTGTTTTACCGCGGAAAGAATCCCCAGGGCCGCGCCAAAGGCGATGCCAAACAGTAGGGAAGTCGCGGTGAGCTGAAGGGTAGCCGGCATCCGCTGCAGGATTTCGTCGCGCACCGGCGCACCGGATATTAGCGATTTCCCCATATTGCCCTTCGCCAGCTCACGCAGCCAGATCAAGTAGCGTATATGGGGTGGTTTATTGAGGCCGTAGTTTTCCCGCATCGACTCCAACTGTTCCTCTGTGTAGTTGACAATCGCCAGAGGTGGAATCAATGCGTCGACAAAGTCGCCCGGCATCAGTTCGGTGAATATGAAAGTCACCATTGTCAGTCCCAGGAGGATGGGTGCTGAGATCGCCAGGCGGCGCAGAATGTAGGTTCGCAAAGCTATGCTCTCACAAACGGAGGAAAGAAAGAGAGAAGCAGAGAGGAGGGGAATGCCTCTCTACTCTTCTCTTGCTCTCTATGAACAAGTTAACCCGACACAGACCAGTTTACCGCGTTGGCGAAGCCGTTGCTCCACGGATAGTAGCGGTTCCAGAGGGCGTCCTCGTTAAAGCCTTGTACCCGCTTGTTGACTGCCACCGGGCCGATAAACTGCAGGAACGGCATCATCGGCAGTTCATCATTCAAACGCCGCTGGATCTGCTCGTGAATCGCCATCCGCTCCTCCACATCGACCGTGGTCGCCGTCTGATTGAAGAGGGCTTGGGCATCGGGATCACCCCAAGGCGTGCGGCAGCGTTCCGCATCGGTGAAGAAGGAGTTGTACTGCTCGGGGAAGGAGAAGCCCCAACCCTGATAGTACATCTCAAATTCACAGGCGCTCTGTGTCTCGACGGCTGAAGTGCCTTCCAGGTACTGGAGCTGCGTCTCAACACCGACAGCGGCCAGGTTCTGCTGGACGGCGGCCATAATGTCCTGATGGAGGGCGTCGCTGTAGTACCAGTTGACGCGCAGTACGTTGCTCGGGTCCCAGGTGCCGTCGGCTTCGGCCGCGGCAAGCAGCTCCTTGGCCTTTTCGGGATTGTAATCGTACTGGTTGAGGCCGTCAGCCAGCCATGGGCGCATCTCCATGTAGGAGTTGTAGGGTGTGCAGAGGCCGGAATATAGGCCCTCGCAGATTCCCTCGCGGTCAATGGCGTAAGCCAGGGCCTGGCGCACGCGCTTGTCGGCAAGGACTGGTGACTCGTAGTTCAGCAGGAAGACGCGAATGTAGTTACGGTTGACCAGGTGGACGTCCACATTGTCCAGTTCCAGGGACTGCTCGTAGAAGTCCTGCGGGACGTTCCATACATCCAGTTCGCCCTTCTGCAAAGCGATGAACTGGGTGTCGGCCGCACCGAAATTCTTGAAGATTATGCGCTCAAGTTTGGGCGTACCGCCGTAGTAATCGTCATTGCGAACCAGCTCAACGAACTGGTCCCGCTCTGCGCGGACGAACTTGAAGGGACCGGAGCCGATGTTCAGTTCGGGTGTGTACCAGGCCGGAGCGTGGTGCTCTACAATGTCTTCGGGCGCCACAGAGTTGAAGATGTGCGCCGGCAGGATCTGAAGGTCCGTCGTCGCCGAAAGATGCCAACCGACGTTGGTCTCCTCCAGCTCAAAGACGACTGTGAAGTCGTCCGGCGCGTAGGCGCCCGGCAGCTCATCAGATACGCCATCATAGAAGTCCTGCCCACCCTTCAGGGCACTGATCCAGCGCCGGGGATTGATGTTGGTGGCCTGGGTCAAGATGAACCGGACCGTTTCCACCACATCGTTAGCCGTGACCGGCTCTCCGTCATGCCACTTGGCGTCCTCACGCAGTTTGAACGTGTACACGGTGGCGTCGTCGGAAATGTCCCACTCCGTTGCCAGGTTCGGGTGCGTGTCGTTGTTGCGGTCGAGGTCAAACAGGCGGCTGTGGGTCAGCATGGCCGGTGTGTTGCTGCTGTAGCCGTACTGGTAGGTCGGCCGGAAGGGGCTGAAAGTCCCCCAAGGCGATCCTGTGGAAAACGTCATCGTTCCGCCGTCCATAGCGGCAGCTTCTTCGGCCGGCGCCTCGGCCTCAGCCATCGCAGCGGGTTCATCGCTCGGCGCGGTGGCCGGCACGCAGGCGGTCAGCATGACGCCGGCGGCAGCCGTCGCTGAGACGCTCAGGAAATCACGGCGCGAAAGTCTCGACTTCTTCATGGTTTTGACTCCATCTGGTTCTTGAAGCTTGAATGAGAGGTGGTTCTGTCAGTAGACAATGAGCACAGTGTCCTGCCATGGGAGTGCGTCAGCCCCCGTCTTTATTGCTCGCGTCTTCTTCCTCCTTCCTTCACTTTTGTGCCTTCTTCGAATTCATTGCCACGTTTTTGCCGCACAGAGAGCTTGGATGTCCTGTCTCGGCCGCAGCTTCATTCGAGTTGACTGGCGTAACGTTCGCCTGGGTGAAATCTGGTTCCGGGGCGCCAGGCAATCACGGACCGCTTACAACCTCTGTGTTTCGTTCTTGACCCACTTCGCAGGATTCAAGTAGGTTGGACCGCCCGCGCGTAAATTTTTCCCGGTGAGGCTTGAACTGGGAACGCTCAATTCTGCCGAATGTGGCCGCAGTTTAGCACGGAGAACAGGTCGTGTCAATGATCCCCCGCCCGCTCCGCGGGCCTGGGCTTTCTGCGGCGTCTACTCAACAGAGGCTATGGATCGCTGAAGTTGATCCGCACTTCTCCACATGTCTTGCACCACATAGCCCCAGGCATGGGTTCTCCACCTGCCTGTTTGCCGAACTTGGGACTCAAAGAGTTTGGGCTTGTGTGTGCTGAAAGCAGTCAGCGACCTGGTAAGCCGAACAACAAGCACAGTGTCCGGACACGTGAATTCTGAGCCTCTAAGGATCTGTCCAGGGATTCAACACTTCTATTCCACAGCCCTCAAAGTCTTCTACGTCTCTTGTCGCAATGGACAATCCCTGTGAACGGGCAATCGCTGCGATCTGGCAGTCGGCCTGGCTGATTGGATGGCCAGCCATTCGGCGACTGGACGCTATTTCTGCATAGGCGCGGGCAGCTTCACTGTCGAAAGACAAGACACGCTCAGAGAATATCGCTCCGAAGGTGCGCTCCGCAGCTGCAGTTAATCCTCGCCGACGTTTTCCTTCAGGCAAGAGAGCGATACCTGTTCGGATTTCTGCCTCGGTGATGGTAGTAACAAAAAAAGTGCTCGTAAGTTGATTGTCAAGCCATGCCAGGACCTCTGAATGAGGGTTGTCGCGCTTAAGCTCCGAGATGACGTTGGTATCAAGAACGAACATCGTCTAGAGTTTCATCAAAGTGCTGGAATTCGCGCATCGCTTCCCTTGGAGGGATATCCAGCTCTGTATGTCCGAAGGGCTTAAACAACTTATGGATCGCCGATCCGAGATTCCTGGCTGGAGCAGCCTCCTGATTCAGCGCAGCGGGCAGAATTTCACGGACCTCTTGCTCCACGGAGCGGCCGTTCTCAGCTGCTCTTTTTCGTAGCCGCCTCTTCAGATCTTCGTCGAGGCTACGCACTGTTATACTGGCCATGAATTCACCCTCGTATGCAATGTCATCTGGAAAATAGCATGATTGCAATGCAATCACAATTGGTAATACTGTTGAGGCGTCCAGCCCCGTCTATAATTGAAAACCTGACAGCATAACTCTCCAGGATTGGTATCATCCCAGGCAGGAATGTGCTCGAACTGACTTACCGACAATTCGACTCCGCTGATGAGACGTCGAAATCAATCTGAACTTCGCCCAACCTGATTTCTCCTGTTGGAAGATACCCTCGATCCACCTCGTAGTCCACTTCTGCGCGTCGAGCGTGTGGACCGCCTTGCTGCGGACTCAAGGGTACGATTTTCAGCGGATGCAACAGAAGGATGATGTCGATGTTGACATCTCGCAGCACGCTGTCAATGTCGCCCCAATCGTACACTTCATGGAGGTCGTGGCGGGCGCCCAGGCAGAGCCACTGCTCCGGGTCCGGCGTCAAAGTTATCGTCTGCTCCGACCACTCCGGCGTCACCTCAAAGGACTGCGAAGTCAGTACAAAGTTGATCGCCTTGTCCCCCACGCGCGATTGGCAGTGCAGCCTCAGTTCAGCGCCCTGCAGGTCGACATTGCCTTTCAGCCGTAGGGTAAGTCGGGCATTGCGGAAATCGCGCGGGTAGCCGCCATCGATAAACCGGTTCCCGCCCAGGAGCGGCGCATAACTATCGCCGGGGCTGTCCTGGTGGGCCGTATACAGAATGAACAGGAGATGAAGATAGCCGCCTCCGGGCGGAGCGTGGTTGGAGTCAATTCCCCAGGGGCTGCGCGTGACCAGCGCCTCTTCTTCAATGACGGCCGGAGCCGGCTGGCCAGGTCCTAACCAGGCTATCCAGCCGCCTGCGCCAACTTCGAAAGTCTCGCGGTAGGTTATGCTACCCATCGTGCCCGGCCCTCCGGTGTCACATGGCGATGCCAACGGAACGGCCCGATTCCGATGACTCCTTGGCCGCCTCAATGATTTCCAGCATATGCACCGAGTCCTCAATCGGCGCCGGCGCCGGCGCGCCGTTCTGTGCTGCGTCAAAGAAATCTCGGAAAAGCTCTTCCGCCATGACGCCGCCGTACACCGGCGAATGGGGAATCGCAAAACGTTCCTTGCGCACGCCTCCCGTGTTCCAGCCGCGCGCTTCACTGAAAAGTGAGTAGGTTGCAGTATATTCGACTTCGCTTCCTCCCGACGTTGCCTCCTGGGGTTCAAGATACGGCAGGATTGCAAAGCCTTCTGTCCCTCGCATGCCAATGTAAAAGTCGTACGTGGCTCTCCCGCCCAGCAGGTGGTAACCGGCTTGAAAGGTACCCATGCGGCCGCTCTCAAACTTCAGAATCAGGAACCCAGTATCCTCGACAGCGACTTTCTCCGGGTTCAGGTTGCCTACCATGGCCATTACCTCGACCACTCGCTCCTCCATCAGATAGAGGACAAGATCGAGACAGTGACAGCCGAGCCAGGAGAGGATTCCGTGTCCGGCCTTCTCCGGATCGAACGAATAGGTCGAGGTGTCCCGGTACTGCAGCAAGCCGTTCAGCATCTTGCCTTCGATGGTCATTACATCGCCGAGGGCGCCTTTGGCCAGGGCGTGCTTGAGGCTTAGCGTCATCGGGTGATAGCGCCACTGGAGCATGGCCCCGGCCGTAAGGCCTTTTCGTCGAGCGAGCTCGGCGACCCTTTTCAAGTCTTCAGACCGGGTAGACGCGGGCTTATCGTAAAGGACCGGCAGGCCGGCACTTACGACCTTTTCCATGATCGGGGGCGCGTGATCGGGTCGTGCGCACATGATCACAGCGTCTAAGTCCGTTCGTTCCAACAGAGCGTCGACACTGGTATACTTTCCCGCCACCCGCGCCGACTCGCCGGCCAGGTCCTCCACGTCGACCAGGTCCGTGGCCGCGCAGACGTGAATCGACCCGACTTCTTCCAACTGTTCCAGCACACTGACGTGACCGAGTTCATGGCCGTGAGAGGATATCGCGCCCACGACCAGCTTTCTATCTTTTGACATCGTCCTCCACCTTATTCGCGGGGCAGCGGCAACTCGACTTTGGCACTGCCCTTTGTCTGCGAAATAAGTGCTGCCAGCATAATTTCCAGCGACTCCCTGCCCCGGTAGGGTGGGGAGCTGCTGGGGGCGTCATGCAATACCATGTTGGCCATCTCCTGGACCGCCGGAATCAGGTTTTCGCCGAAGGGATCGATATAGCTCCGCCCAGGCGGCGGCGGCACCTGGATAGGCGTGCCTTCCTTCTCTTCCGTCTTCCAGGCCGTACAGTGCTTGTCGGTGAGCCAGTACCGTCCGTTCGGGCCCTGCAAGTCATACTCAAACAACTGAGGCGTCAGCTTGGCGCTATTGACTATGCCGCGCACGCCATTCGCGAACTCAATGATAATCGTCGACCCCGGGTCATACTGTGGGTCCTTGCCGCCTTTGCCGTCGTAGACAGGGCCGTAGTCCTCAAAGCCTTGTTCGTGCGCCGCGATCACCCAGACCGGCGAAGCGTTGGCGAAGAAGCAGACGCCATCGATCAGGTGTGTGCCGTTGCGAAAAAGCATAGAGCGGCGACCACCCATGTGGGCCACGATCCGTGTCAGCCCTCCGATCTCACCGTCCCATACCGCTTTCTTGACGCCTTGATATGAAGGTATCCAGCTGCGCGTGTGGTCCACCGACATCTTCGTGCCATTGGCTTCGATCGTTTCGATAATACGGTCGGCATCCTTTATCGTTGTGGTCAGAGGCTTCTCGCAGATCACGCCCCGGATACCTGCGTTCGAGGCGTCACAGACCGGGTCTGTGTGCAGGTGGTCCGGTGTCGCAACGCTGACAACATCCAGCCGCTCCTCTTTGAACATCTCATGGTAGTCGGTGTACTGCTTGATGCTGCCCGGGGGAAGTTCGGCCCTCTCAAAGAAGCGCGGAAACACTTCCGGATTGAGGTCGCAGATGGCCACCAGTTCGTACTCTGGCGCACGCGCATAGGCATAACCGTGGGAACCGCCCAGTCCGCCTCCTATTACGGCCGCGCGCAGCTTTTCCTCTGACATGGTAACTCCTTGTCGTAGTGTGACTTTTTCTATCGTCGGGGATCTTTCCGGCTCTGTTGTTCTGGAGAATGACAGCTGTCGGAGCGAATGCAGTCGGGTCGCTGCAGCCAGGCACTCTGTGCACTAAACTTGGCACAGACACAAACCGATCAGATCGAACGCTTCGATCTGGGATTAAGTGCGTCGTTGAGACCGTCGCCCAGGAAATTGATGCCAAGCGTGACGATCGCCAAGGTCAACGCAGGCACAGCCACCAGCCAGGGACGGTAGGACCAGCTGCCGATGTTGGAGGCAATCATATTGCCCCAGCTGGCCTGGGGCGGCTGTACGCCGATGCCCAGGTAGCTGAGCGAAGACTCGAGCACCATTGCGCTGGAGAAGCTGAAAGTCAAGGTAACGATGACCGGTCCGAGCGCATTTGGCAGAAGATGCCGCAGCGCAATCTTCAGTTCGGAGACGCCTACCGACTTGGCCGCTTCAATGTACTGCTCTTCGCGCAGCGAGAAGATTTGACCTCGGATCAAGCGGGCATAACCGGGCCAGGAGACAAAGGCCAACCCTCCAAAGACGACCAGAAGATCGAGCCAGGTCGTATCTGCAAAGAGAGGGAAGCCGCTCGTATCGTAGATATTCTCCGCCCACGACACCACCGGCTCCTTGATCGAAACAGCGATCAGCGCCGCCAGGAGCAGGCCGGGAACGGACATTACGATGTCGATGATGCGCCCGGTGATGTTGTCAGCCAGCGCGCCGCCGTAGCCGGCGATAGCGCCGACAATGACTCCAATGATTACGCTGATAAAGGTGGTGAAGATGGCGACGAGCGTCGCGGTCCGGGCGCCCCAAAGCACACGGCTGAACAGGTCCCTCCCGATCTCGTCGGTCCCGAGCCAGTGGTCTGGGCTGGGCATCTTGGCTACATTCAGCAGGTCCTGCTCGGTATAGGAGTAGGGGGCGATGTACGGCCCGAATAGAGCGCCGATCAGCAGAAACAAAGTGATGATGAGACCGATGACGGAGAGACGATTGCGCAGGAGCCGTCCCACGGCATCCTTCCAGAGTGACCGCGTCTTGACGGAGCCTTCCCCGGCCAGCTCCTCCACCAAATTCTCGTTCGAAACTGTTTCGCTGCTTTCGCTCATCTAATATTGTCCTGGGATTCCCCATAAAGCGGGAACGGCAGTGTATGGTATCCGGCCGCACACCTGCTAAACGCGCGTACGGTTCTATTCAATCTTGATGCGGGGATCGAGGAAGGGATAGACCAGGTCGACGATAAGGTTTGTGAGAATGATCATGATTGCGCTGACCATGGTAACGCCCATGATGACCGGGTAGTCAAATCCGCGAAAACCGGCCTCTGCCACGCCTCCGAATCCAGGTATGGCGAAGATGCTGTCGAGGAAAATGCTGCCAACGATCAGCCCTTCAGCGATGAAGCCCAGCGTGGTTACTACCGGAATCAGTGCGTTGCGAAGAATGTGGCGAAGAATGATGCGCCACATATGCAGTCCCTTCATCTTGGCGGTACGCACGTAGTCCATTGAGAAGACTTCAAGGACGGCAGCCCGGGTTTGCCGAACAACGACAGGCAGGGGCCCCAGCGCAAGAATGAAGACCGGAAGTAACACTTTCGACTGGAACAGCCCGTCCCAGCCGCGAGGCACCCTCATTATATCGAGTACAAGGACAAAGAGCACCAGAAGCAACGGCGCAAGCACAAAGACCGGCACGGTTCGAAAGCCGAGTGTGCCGCCTACGATCGTATAGTCCAGCCAGGTATTCTGTTTAAGTGCCGCTATACAGCCCAGTGGGATTCCCAGAATAGTGGTGACCACGGCCCCGGCGAGACCCAATTGGAACGAGATGGGAAACGTCTTCACAATCATGCGCAACACGTTGCGCTGGCCGTTGATGGAAATTCCCAGGTCTCCCTGCGACAGACGCCCTATCCAGCGTGAAAACTGGACCCAGTAGGAATCGTTCAATCCGTACTGGTCCCGGATTCTCTCTATGACCTCCTCCTTGGCGAGAGTGTCGAGCGTTCCCTCGAACTGGGTCATCATCATCGCCACTGGATCGAACGGGCTGATCACGGTAAGCGTGAAGGTGATGAGGAGCACCGCGATGAATGTGGGAACGGCGATGGCCAGGCGCTTCAGGGTATAGAAGAACATGCGGCATCTCCTCAAGGATGCGAAACACTGTGAGCTATCGCTGCCCGGGGCTCCACGGCAGGGCAGCGATAGCTCAACTCAAGTCCTGTCGACGGCTAACGCTTCGCAACATACATGTCAAGCAGCGAAGTCCAGTTGTTGTCCACGTTCGTATCGAAGCCGACAATCCAGGGCTTTGTGTTGTATTCGTACAGGTCCCAGATCATGGGCAGCAGATAGTAGTGCCCCAGAATGCGCGACTCGACCTCCTGCACGAAGTCACAGTATTCGGGATCAGCGGACGAGTAGAGTGCCATCTCGTCAACCAGTGCACCCAAATCTTCATCCACGATATTGATCTGGCGGGCCGGATCGCCCAGGCGCTGATAGAAGCCGTTCATCCACTCGCCGGAATCCGGAATGACAGCACCGGAGCTGCGGCGCAACACCTGAACCTCTTCGCCCTCCTGGCCCCAGGCGTCGATGCGGCCTGGGCGCATCTCGACATTCGTGATGCCCAGGTTGTTCTTCCACATCTCCATCATGATTTCGGCCGTTCGGATATAGTTGGGCGACTGGCCGTTCGTCGTTATACGGATCTTAGGCAGGTCTTCCGGCCCCCCATACTTGGAGGCGGCCAGCTCCTCCTTGGCCAGCTCCGGATTGTAACCGAAATCCGGCCAGTTGTCCGCCTTGTAGCACTGGATCTCCGGCGTGAGATGGGTCTTCATGACGCGGTCACTGCGCGCCCCTTCCCATGCCGCCTCGATGGCCAGGTCCCAGTCCACCGCATGCACAAGGGCACGC
Source organism: Caldilineaceae bacterium SB0664_bin_27 (assembly GCA_009838625.1). Taxonomy (GTDB): domain Bacteria; phylum Chloroflexota; class Anaerolineae; order Caldilineales; family Caldilineaceae; genus Bin5. Next base: position 6,297 of record VXRG01000054.1, on the reverse strand, counting down.
CGCACGTTTATGTCGTCGAAAGGTGGCAGAGACGTGTTCAACGTGTAGAAGAAGTTGGTGGCATACGGGATCAGAGTGAAGCTCTCCGGATTGTCGGCGCGCAGCGGCTCTCGGATGTTGGTGAGCCAGTGGGCAATGTCTACCTCGTCGTTCTGCCACATAATGAAGGAGACGTTTTCGTCTGCCGAAGCCTGGCCAATGATCCGCTCGATGTAGGGCTTTCTGTCGCCCCACCACATCGGATTCTGCTCTACCTCATATTCCTGTGTGTCCGGGTCCCAGACCTTGACCTTGAAGGGGCCGTTTACACGCGCCGTGCCGTCGGCGGCCCACATCTCGCCACCCTCCAGAATGTCGTCCAATTTGACGATGGCGGTGTTGTAGTTCGCCAGCGTGTCGATAATAATCGGCTTCGGGGCGACCAGCGTGATCTCCAGCGTCTTGTCATCCACCGCCACCAGGCCCGAAATCTCGTCCGCCTCGCCGTCAACGACCGGCTGGATACCTTCGATCAATTTGATGGCGCTGTAATTAAACATGCGGCAGCCAATACATTCAGGACTCACCGCATACTCCCAGTAAACCTTCACATCCTGGGCCGTTACCGCCGAACCATCGGACCAGATGGCGTCGGGGTGAATGTGGATCGTGTAGGTCAGGCCATCATCGCTGACGTCATAGCCGGTGGCCAGCCAGGGCTGCGGATGGTGCTCATAGTCTCGCAGGAATAGAGTCATCCAGATGTGCGAGACGAAAGGCCTGCCAAAGCCGCCTTCCGAGGCCGGATTCATGCGACTGAAGTTGCGAGTCACGTACCGGATGACCTGCTCCTCCGCGGCATCGTCCGGCAACGGACGCCCGGCCATCTCTTCCCCGTCATCCGCCATGGCGGCGCCAGAGTCTGACGCGGCCGGTCCGGCCGGCGCCGCACAGGCCGTAACGATCAACACCAGCACGAGCAGTAGTGAAGCCAAGAGGTACGGCTGTAATCTGCCTTTCATGGGTATCATCCTCCAATTCTCTGCAAGTCGAAGCACAATACTCTAGGGCAATGAAGGGGGGTGGAAGAAACGGTTACCTCCACCCCTCTTTCAATCAAATCTGACTTAGCGCTCTGCAATGTAGATGTCGAGCAACGTGGACCAGTTGTTGTCGACGTTGGCATCGAAATTCTTGACGTGGGGCTGTACGACATACTCGTACAGGTCCCAGATCATGGGCAGGAAGTAGTAGTGGCCAAGCAGCCGCTTCTCTGCTGCGGAGACCTTCTCGCAATACTCAGCGCTGCTGGGGTCGAGGGTTGGAAGCTCGGCCATCATCGCGTCCAACTCATCATCCACCAGTGCGACATGATCAGGATTTGTGTAGTACTTCCAAAGACCCGTGATCATGGCTGCGGGATCGGGAATCGTCGCGCCCCAGCTGTTGCGCTGCACGTTGACAAGGTCCGCCTCCTGGCCCCAGGCATCGCTCCAGCCCGGCCGGATCTCGACGTCGGTGATGCCCAACACGTTCTTCCACTGCTCCGCCATAATCTCAGCGGTACGCAGGTAGTTGGGCGACTGGCCGCCGCTGGAGATGCGGATCTTGGGCAGGTCTTCAGGTCCGCCGTACTTCGAGGCCGCCAACTCCTGCTTGGCCAGTTCAGGATCGTATCCGAAGTCAGGCCAGTTGTCCGCTACGTAACAGGGCAACTCGGGCGTGATGTGTGTCTTCATCACGCGTTCATCGCGCGAGCCTTCGTAGGCAGCGCTGATGGCCAGATCCCAGTCGACCGCGTGCAGCAGCGCCCGCCGCACGTTGATGTCATCCAAGGGTGGTTTGGAGGTGTGCAGTGCAAAGTAGAAGTTCGTGGCATACGGGATCAGGACGAACAGCTCGGGGCTCTCGGCACGCAGAGGTTCACGGATGTTTGTGAACCAGTGGGCGATGTCGGCCTCGCCGTCCTGCCACATAATGTAGGTGATGTTCTCGTCGTTGGACCACTGGGCAACGATGCGTTCGATATACGGCTTCTTGTCTCCCCACCAGTTGGGATTCTGCACAATTTCATACTCGCGCTCATCCAGGTCCCAGACCTCGATCTGGAACGGCCCGTTGACGCGCGTATTGGCATCGGCAGCGAACTCGTCGGCGTTCACGTCCTCCATCTTGACGAAGCCGGTGTTGTAGTGGGCCATGCTGGCCATAAAGGTCGGGCTTGGCTCCGCAAGGGTAATCTGAAGTGTCTTGTCATCAATGGCGGTCAAGCCGGAAATCGTGTCGGCCTCTCCGTCAATGACAGCCTGTGCGCCCTCAACAACGCCGAGCCGCAGGTAGGTCCAGCAGCTGATGCAACTCGGGCTGAGCGCCCATGACCAGAAGTCGATCGCCTCCTGCGCCACGACCGGAGAGCCGTCCGACCAGGTGGCGTCTGGATTGATGTGGATCGTATAGACTGAATTGTCGTCGTTCACTTCCCAATCGGTCGCCAACCAGGGATGCAGATCGTGGTTGCGATCGCGCAGGAAGAACGGCATCCACATGTGAGAGATCCAGGGGCGGCCAAAACCTGACTCTGAGGCTGGGTTCAGTCGGCTGAGATCACGCGTCACATAGCGGATAACCTGCTCTTCGGCGGCGTCGTCCGGTAACGGCCTGCCTTCCTTCGCCTCTCCCTCGTCCGCCATGGCCGCGCCGGAGTCAGCCGGGGCAGCCGGCGCCGCGCAGGCCGAAAGAGCCAGTGCAGCGACCAGGAAGAGAGTTACTACGTAGAAAAGATGAACTCTGTCTTTCATCGGGTTCTACCTCCGTTTGAGTGAATCGGTTTTGGAACCACCAGAATAAATCAAAAAGGGGTGAGAGCCTGATACAACTCTCACCCCCTGCGATCTACTGCTCAGCAACGTAGATATCCAACAGGGTAGCCCAGTTATTGTCTACGTTTGTGCCGAAGTTCTTGATGTGAGGCTTGACACTGTAGCCATAAGGATCCCAGATCATGGGGATGATGGGATAGTGGCCCAACATGCGCGCCTCAGTCTCCTGCACCAGGTCACAGAATCCGGGATCGTCGCGAGACATCGACTTGAGCGACTCGATCATCTCGGCAAGTTCCGCGTCATCCGCCATGCTTCCCGCTGCATCCGGGTTGCCGTAGTTGGCCCAGTGACCGGCCAGGAAGTTGGGCGGATCGGGCAGAATGGCGCCCAGGCTCTGGCGGCGAAGGTTGACCAGGTCTGCGTCCTGGCCCCAGACATCCAGCCAGCCGGGGCGAATCTCCACATTCGTGATGCCCAGGTTGTTCTTCCACTGCTCTACCATGATCTCTGCCGTGCGGATGTAGTTCGGGGACTGACCGCCGGTGCTGATGCGGATAGTTGGCAGATTCTCCGGCCCGCCGTACTTGGAGGCCGCCAGCTCCGCCTTGGCCAGTTCGGGATCAAAGCCGAAATCAGGCCAGTTGCCCTCCTTGTAACACTGCAGCTCAGGCGTCAGCAGCGTCGACATGAAGCGGTCGTCACGTGTGCCTTCCCAGGCGGCCGAAATCGCAGGACGCCAGTCTACCGCGTGCACCAGAGCACGCCGCACATTGAGGTCATCGATCGGCTCCACGCCGGCCCAGAAGGTGTAGAACAGGTTGGTGGCGTAGGGAATCACTGTAAAGGTCCCTTCCTCCAACTGCTCTCGCACATTGGTCAGGAAGAAAGCAATGTCAACCTCATCGTTCTGCCACATGATGAAGGAGATGTTCTCGTCAGCCGAGGGGGTGGCGATGATCCGCTCTATGAACGGTTTTTTGTCTCCCCACCAGTTGGGATTCTGAACGATTTCGAACTTCTGCTCGTCCACGTCCCATTCCTGAAGCATGAACGGACCGTTTACGCGCGTCTCAGATGTCGCCGAGAAGTCCTCGCCAGTGATGTCCTTCACCTTGACGAATCCTGTGTCAAACAGCGCCACGCGCTGAGGGAACAGCGGGTCCGGCCCGACCAGGCGGACCTCCAGCGTCTTGTCATCCACGGCCACGACGCCGGATACTTCATCGGCCTCGCCATCGATCACGGCTTGCGCACCCTCTATCAGGTCAAAGCCCGTAAAGCGGGAAAGATAGCAGCCAACACATTTGTCGGGGTGCAGACCGTATTCCCAGTAGGCCTTGGCCTCCTGCGCAGTCACAGGCGAACCATCATTCCACACGGCGTCCGGATGGATATGAATGGTGTATACGCTCAGGTCTTCGTTGGCGTCAATGCCCGTAGCCAACCAGGGCGAAAGGTTGTGGTTAGCATCGCGGATAAAGAAAGGCATAAACATGTGGGAGATGATAAAGCGCCCGAACCCACCTTCTGCCGCAGGATTCAACCTGCCGAAGCCGCGCGCAACATAGCGAATGACCTGCTCTTCGGCGGCGTCGTCCGGCAAAGGCCGGCCCATCATTTCGCCCTCATTGGCCATGTCCGCGCCTGAGTCGGCAGGCGCCGGGGCCGCCGGCGCCGCGCACGCGCCCAGAACAACCGAGAGCAAGAGAAGCGCGGATATTGCGAAACGGAGATGCAATTGTCTCATGTGTGTTTCCCCCTATGAAGTTGATGGAGCTTTGGTTGAAATCGCCCTCAGAAGGGCGACGGTGGACAGGACAGAAGTGACTCGTGCAAGCCGTCTGTCTATCTGACTTTCGCTTTCCCAAGAGTATGGGCCTGTAGAGCGTCAACCAGGTTCAGCAACGGGTGATCGCCTGTGAAGATTCGCGCGGCGACGCGCGTGCCAATGTGGGCGGCCCGTGCGGACGCCGCAACTATGCCAAAATGTAGACGTTCTGTCAAGGTTGGTCAGCCGCTACGCGCTGCCAAATCAATGGCGCCGCCGAAGAGCTTCGCCCTGAGCCCAAGTCGATGCCAGGTAGGCGTCCGTATCCTCTGCCGAAAACCGGTCCGGCGAGAAAGAGGAGATTTCAACGCTCGGCGACCTGCCGGCCGCAAGATCAGCCAGCAGCAGACCGGCCACCGGACTGTAGGCGAGCCCGCCCGAATGGAAGGCGGCCCCCACGACCAACCCGGGCAACTCCGGCAGAGTTCCCAGAATCGGCTCACTGTCTAGCGAGTAGGAGATCAGCCCGACCTGCTCTGTCTCCCAGCGGGTCGTAGCCAGTTTAGGAACGAGGGGCGTCAAATTCGTCGCCAGCCAGCTGCGTACACTCTCTGGAGCCGAAAGCTCCGACATGCGGAACGAAAGATCATTGACGCGCTGCTCCTCCCTTTCTTCCGTCTCCCCTCCCGCCAGAATGCGAAAGTCTGTCGTACCCAAACGCGCCGGACGGATATAGCCGCCGTAGGGGTTGGCGTTGATGACCGGAAACGCTACGCGTTCCTGCAGTTCCGATGAGACGTACCGCTGGTGAACAAAAGACTTGATCGGCAACCGCACGCCGCAACGCTCCATGAACGTCACCGACCAGGCGTGGACTGTGCAGATCACCACATCAGCCTCCAATAGGCCCATCGCAGTCTTCACTCCCACGACGCGACCGTTATCGATCAGCAGGTCTTCGACCTGCGCGTTTTCGCGTATTTCCACACCGAGATCCCGGCAGCGCCTGGCCAGCGCCGGAACGAACTCATGCGGCTCGCTGTAGCCTCCCAGATTGTCGTGAAGTCCAACCAGGTCGGCTTCAGGCGTCAGATCGGGCCAGCGCTGCCGCATCTGCGCATCGTCGAGAATCTCGTAGCCGAATCCCAACCGGTCATACATGGGAAGTAGCTCTTCCCGCTCCCGCCAGGACGCAGGGTCGAAGAGGTTCAGGCAGCCGACGTCCTGGAAACGGTAGCCGTACTGTTCCAGGTCGGTGCTCAACTCCTGGTAGAGGCGCAGACTTATCATTCGCGCCAGAACGCCCGTCTCCGACCAAAGCAGCCCGGTAATGATGCCGCCGGCACGGCTGCTGGAACCATCGCCGACCAGGCCCTTCTCCAACAGCGTGACCTTGCCGGACTGCATGCGCGCCAACTGGTAGGCGGCATTCAGTCCGATAGCCCCTCCGCCGATAACGATGTAACTAGGCATGATTTCGGTTTTGACTCCTTATAACGGTCTGGTTCTTGTAGGTGGTACAGCGCCTTGAACCGCGGGGAAAGAGTATCATGTCTGGACCCTCCGGCCAATTTGGTCAGGAAAAGGATGCAGTCCAGATTGGGGTAGGAACAGAGGCAAGGAGCGAGGAACGGGAACTGCCGGCGGTTCTGGAGGAAGTCGGATTGCGGGCCGGCCGCGGTGTTGTCGTTGGATAAGATATATGAAAGTTCGCCACCATTTTGGGAT
>VXRG01000070.1 GCA_009838625.1 Caldilineaceae bacterium SB0664_bin_27 | reverse complement strand
GAGTGGGTAGTGGGTAGTGGTTAGTGGCGGCGAGGCTTGGGCTGGGCGGGCAGGAGCAGTGGCGAGGGGAGAGTGGAGGGGAGTGAGGAGTGAGATTGAGGCGGAGAGGAGGGTGCTGCGCTTCTGATGGGGGAATGTGGAAGGGGAACGGACCTTTTTCGCTGGCAGGGTCGGCGGTGTTATTCTTTGGAGTAAATCGACGTCGGGGCCCCCTCAGATAGTCGGCTACAAACGGTAGACTGCAGTCTGGTCCAATACAACTGGTCCAATACAACTGGTCCTATACAAGGAGAGTTCAGGTATGGCAGAGCTTCGTGCCCAGAGCGGCGGTCCGGCCGGTTCAGCCGCGCAGGAGGAAGGAACCGACCGGGTGAATGAGAGCGCGTTTACGATGGACACGTCCAGCATCAAGTACGGGCCGGGCGTAACCCGCGAGGTCGGTTTTGACATGAAAAAGCTGGGCGCGAAGCGGGTGATGGTTGTCACCGATCCCAGGCTGGCTGACGGCGAGCCGGTGGCGGTCGCGATGGAGGCCCTAGGGGCGGAGGGCATCGATGCGGTCCTCTACGACCAGGTCCGCGTCGAGCCGACCGACGTTTCCTTTCTGCACGCCATCGAGTTTGCCCGCGAAGGCAACTTTGACGGCTATCTCTCAGTAGGGGGCGGCTCGACTATCGATACGGCAAAAGCGGCAAACCTCTACGCTACTTACCCAGCCGATTTTCTGGACTACGTCAATCCTCCGATCGGCAAGGGGGTCCCGGTTCCCGGCGTGTTGCGGCCGCATATTGCCGTGCCCACGACGGCAGGAACCGGCAGCGAGACTACGGGCGTCGCGATCTGCGATCTTACGGATATGCATGTAAAGACCGGTATCGCGCACAGGGCATTGCGACCTCTTATCGGCGTCCTCGATCCGCACAATACGCGGACGCTGCCGCAGATGGCCGCCGCCGCCACGGGATTGGACGTACTGAGCCATGCGTTGGAATCGCTGACCGCGCTGCCCTACGACGGGCGCGTCGCGCCCGAATCGCCCGAGTTGAGGCCGTCCTACCAGGGGGCCAATCCAATCAGCGACATCTGGGCGACTAAAGCGATCGAAATGGTCTCGGCGAACATTGTGCGTGCGATCCAGGACACTGAGGATGACGAGGCCCGCAGCGCGATGCTTCTGGCCGCGGCTTACGCAGGCATCGGATTCGGCAACGCGGGCGTGCATCTGCCGCACGGCATGAGCTACCCCGTCAGTGGGATGGTTCGGGACTACAGACCGCCGGGCTACCCGGCGGATCACCCCATCATTCCGCACGGAATGGCGGTCATTCTCAACGCGCCGGCCGTTTTTCGGTTTACCGCATCGACGAATCCTGAGAAGCATCTGGAGGCGGCGCGGCTGATGGGCGTTGACACGACGGGCGCGGCCGCAGAGGACGCGGGCGAGCTGCTGGCGGGGGCGATCATCAGACTGATGCAGAAGACCGGCGTGCCGAACGGTCTCGGGGCGATCGGATTCACCGAGGCCGATATTCCGGCGCTGGTCGAGGGAACTTTGCCGCAGCACCGGGTGACGAAGCTCTCGCCGCGACCGGCGGAGGCGGAGGATCTGGAGGCGCTGTTCCGGGATGCGATGACGTACTGGTAGACGGGAGGCTGGCAGCACGGCTTCAAGGCAGGCGCTTGCGCGGGCCGCGGTCCACTTGGGGGCGAGATGCCAGGAGGCGTCCGCGGCGGAGGCGGCTCCTACTTGAGCGCTTTGGCCAGTACCTGAGCCATGTGGAGGGGCGCCCGCCCAGCAAACTGTTCTATCTGTTCGCGGCAGCTGGTACCGCTGGCGACGAGCAAAGAGCCGGCGGGCAACTCGCGTACCGCCGGGAAGAGTCTTTCCTCGCCGATGTCACGGCTCACCTCGAAATGCCCCTTCCCGTAGCCGAAATCTCCGGCCATGCCGCAGCAGCCGCTGTCGATAACCTGCACAGCGTACCCGGCCGCGCGCAGTGCCGCCACGCTGGCCTCGTTGCCGATCAGCGCTTTCTGGTGACAGTGACCGTGGAGAGAGACGGTACCCGGCTCGTCGCGCCAGATTTCGGAAAAGCCGGAACCAGGCGTGTCGGTACCCTCTTGGCTTCCCTCCTTGTTCTCCTCCAGGGCAGTTGTTTCGCGGGCGATGAATTCGTCGAATGTCAGTGCGTGTTCGGCGACGATCTGCGCGCTTTCGCGGTCGGTGGCAAGCTCCAGGTATTCGTCCCGCAGCGTGAGGATGCAGCTGGGCTCCAGGCCGACGATTGGCAGACCCTGGCGGGCGAAGGGAGCGAGCAGTCCCACGTTTCTGTCGACCCATCCGCGCACCTTGTCGGCCTGGCCGCCGGTGATGAGCGGCCGTCCGCAGCAGGCGCGTCCCTCGGCCAGACGCACGTCATAGCCGGCAGCCTCGAGTACGTGTACTGCGGCCTGCCCGATCTCCGGATGGTTGTACTCGGACCAGGTGTCGTGGAAGAGTATGACCGAGCCCCGACTCTTCCCGTTCGAGGCGTTTGGTCGCGCGGTCGCGGGGCGGCGGGCAAACCAGTCCGAGAGGGGCTGCCGGGCGTAGGCGGGCAGGTTGCGGCGCGGATCGATGCCGATGCCTGCAAGAGTCGCTTTAACCGGCGCTGCCTTCAGTCCCCAGTTGACAAGCGGTATCAGGGGCCGGCCATACTTAAACAGCAGCCGGTTCAACGTGGGCAGCATTCCCATAAGCCGGTTGAAGAGGGGCAGACCATTGCGGTCGTAGTAGTGGACCAGATACTCGGCTTTGATGCGCGCCATGTCCACTGCCGAAGGACATTCACTTTTGCAGGCTTTGCAGCCGATGCAGAGGTCCATCACCTCATACATTTGCGGTGAGAACAGCTCCTCGCGGGGAATGCGCCCGGCCATGGCGTTTCGCAGAGCATTGGCGCGGCCGCGCGTCGTGTCCTTCTCATCTTTGGTGGCGATGTAGCTGGGGCACATTGTGCCGGCGCCGAGTTTGCGGCAGACGCCGGCTCCGTTGCACATTTCGACCGCGCCGTCGAAACCGAAGTCGCTGCTCCAGTCGAAGACGGTCTGCAGCGGAATGGTGTCGTACTCTTTGCCGAAGCGCAGATTCTCTGTCGAAGGCGGGGCGTCGATGATTTTGCCCGGATTCATGCGGTTGTCCGGGTCGAAGGCCTCCTTCACCTGGCGCATGGCGCCGTACAGCTCTGGGCCGAACAGGCGGGGATGGAGATAGCTGCGGGCCAGCCCGTCTCCATGCTCACCGCTCATGGCGCCGCCGAAGCTGACGGCGAGATCACAGGCGTGCTCGCCTACGGTACGCAGTGTGTCGATGCCGGTCCGGTTCTTGAGATTCAGAAGCGGCCGCACATGCAGGCAGCCGGCGGAGGCGTGGGCGTAGACCGCGATTCCGGGCACGTCCTCCTGCTCTCCGCAGAAGTCCAGTATCTTCTGGAGATATTCGGCAAGCTTTTCCTGGGGCACGGACACGTCTTCGATCCCCGGCACGGGCTTGTAGTCGCCGCGGCGCCCCATCAGAATGTTCAGACCGGCCTTGCGCACATCCCACACATCTTTCTGGCGGACCGGATCGAGCAGTTTGACGACGGTACTTCGCCATCCTCTCGCTTTCAGGTGGCGCTCCAGCCCGTCCAATTTGGCGGCGAGCTCGTCTTCGCCGGCGCCGTAGAACTCGGTCAGCAGCACCGCCTCCGGGTCACCGACGACAAAGTGAAGCCTCTTGGCCCACTCCGGTTGGGCGCGGGCCAGATCCATCAGGTGCTTGTCCAGGAGTTCGGATGCGCTGGGGCTCGTTTCCAGGATGTCGGGAATAGCGGCGCAGGCGTCGACGAGGCGGTCGAAGTGGACGACGGCAAGCGCGGTCATTTCGGGTTTGGGAACCAGTTTCAGCGTTGCACTGGTAACGGTAGCGAGCGTGCCTTCACTGCCGGCGATAAGCTGGCTGAGGTTGATGCGGTCGATCTGGGAGGTATCGCAGTATTCGGAGCGGTAGAGTTTGTCGAAGCCCAGGCGGGCGCGCAGGAGCGAGGCGCTCTCACTGCTGCGGCCATCTCCATTGGAGGCGGCTTCGTCCTGGAGCAGTGCGTGCATGAGGCGGTCGAGCCCGTATCCCGAGACACGGCGCCAGTGGCTCGGCCAGCGCTCCAGTATCTGCTCAAAGTGTGCACGCACGATAGCGGGAACTTCGCGATATATCCGTGATTCGAGCGAGTCGCCGCGGCCGCGAGTTTCCAGCTCTGCGGAGGAGACAGGGCCGAAGCGGGTCATGGAGCCGTCGCTGAGGACGACGTTGGTCTCCAGCAGATTGTCGGCCATCATGCCGTAGAGGATGCTGTGGCTGCCGGTGGCATTGTTGCCGATAGAGCCGCCAATGGAAGCGCGGTCGGCGCTGGCGGGGTCCGGCCCAAGCATGAGACCGAGGGGGGCGAGCGTGCGGTTGAGAATTCCTATGGAGACACCTGCCTGGGCGGTGACGGCGCCGGCTTCCGCGTCCACTGCCAGGATGCGGTCCATGTATTTGGTCATGTCGATGACCAGCCCGGGGCCAACGCACTGGCCGGCCAGCGAGCTGCCGCCGCCCCTTGGCAAGAGGGGGACACTATGGCGTGCGGCCAGCTCCACGGCCGCCTGGACGTCATCTTCCGACCGGGGAATGACTACGCCCAGAGGTTGGATCTGATACTGGCTGGCGTCGGTGCTGTAAAGCATGCGACTGTAGCCATCGAAACGCACCTCGCCCTCGACAACCTGCTCCAACTCATGGACCAGATCCCGCGTCTCCTGGGAAGACTCAGAAAAAGAGGCTGACGTCAGGGTGGCCGGACTCAGTGGCGGGTTGTACTGCGTCATAGTTGCCTCGTCCTATATGTAGACGGTTTGCAGCTGCAATTGGGACTCTGACGGAACGACGCCCGAGCCAGTTCGAGACTCCTTGCGGCAAAGGATTGAATTCGGCTGCACTTTAACAGAATCGACATCTACGGTATACTCGCGTATCAATGCCGGAAGACGGATCAGCAGACAGATCGGCAATATCCAGTTCAAGAATGCGCTGCAATGCCTTGTTCCAGTCCGGTTCGCACAACAGGAGAATCGAATGTCCACTAGCGTAAACGGAAACGGCGCTCAGATCAAAATGTATACCACCGACTGGTGCCCGGATTGCTGGCGCGCGAAGTCGGTGATGCGGGGGCAAGACGTCGAGTTCGAAGAGATCAACGTCGAGGGCGATGAAGATGCCAGAGAGCTGGTGCAGAGGCTCAATAATGGCAACATTTCGGTGCCGACGATAGTATTTCCGGACGGCGATGTGTTGACCGAGCCTTCTACGACGGTATTGATGGCGAAGCTTTCCCAATTGTAGCTGCGATTCCACCGTCCTGGCGGCGCGACCGCCAGGTTCCGCCGGCAATTTGGGGAGTTCGTTCAGAGTTGAACCCGATCAGTCGGCGAAGTCATGCGAAGGGCGGCTGCGAAGACTTTTTTGTCCACGAAGGGCTACTAAGAAGATCAGAGGGCGGCGG
>VXRG01000065.1 GCA_009838625.1 Caldilineaceae bacterium SB0664_bin_27 | reverse complement strand
GGATGGGGAGCAATAAATCGGTAGGTCGTCTTTGTCAGATAAAGGATTTCATGTCGGCATTCTGTCAGATTCCTGGTCAGCTGGATGTCACGGTCCGTCACTAAATGGTTGATAGACTATGGCATCCTCCGATTGTTTTCATCCAGAGGCGCCAGCATACAAGTACAGGGGGCAGAGAAGAGAGCGTGGGCCCGCTTGCAATTCCAAAAGCTACCTTGTTCTATACGCCTCTGTTTGCCGTTGCGGCTGGAAGTTGGTGCAACATCAGAAAGGTGAAGTCCCTCCCCCACATGGTAATCCCTCTTAAGTATTGTCGAGATGGAATCTGTTGACGTTGAAGAGCGCTGAACTCTTCCCAAAGGATGGAGGGGAAACAATGGCCGTCGTAGACCGCCCGAACAAAGAAGCTTTGTTGAATGCGTTGGACATATTTATGGACACCATGCGTCCAGTTTTTGTTGAATGTCTTGACCTCGCTCCAGGCGCATCAGCGAAAGATTCCTTGGAGCGATCGTTGAGGGGTGATCAGAGCATGAGCTTTGCCAGAAACCTGCGATTATGTTCCGACTTGGAATCTGCCATCGAAGTCAGCTTCTTGGCGACAATCGCTGAGTGTTACTGGGAAGACATTTTCTCAGCTCGATTTGGCGGCGACATCAAGGTCCTTCGGAAGTTGAGGAGGGTTACAGAGGCTAGGAACCGGGCGTCGCATCCTACCCACTTGCGCGACTTGGATGACGAATTCACTCAGGGAAGTCTTTGCCACATTGCCTATCTGCTCGAAAGTATCAGGGCTCGGGAAGAACACGAGGCCGTATCCCGTCTCAGGGAAGAATTAGGAGACCCAGCCTGGTCTTTCTCAGGAGCAGGAAAAGCCCTTGTGAAGGAACTGGAGGCAAAGCTGAAAGAGGCCAATTTGGGGAAACTCGCGGCCGAGAATAGGGCGCGAGTCCTTGAAGAGCTCACAATTGAGGCACATGAGCAGACCCGGGCTGCCGAGATCGCGCTAGCCCATGCGCAAAGTGAGACAAGCGCCGCGGAAGTCGCCAGGCAAAGAGCCGAGGATTTGGCTCAGGAGAGTGAATACGCGCGGGAGGCGGCCGAAAAACGCGCTGTTGCGGCTGAGGCCGGTCAGTTTAGAGCGAGTAAACTGAAGCTGGCCACGATCGACATTTTGCAGAAGTGTCACAGACGCTTAAGGAGGCTGAAGCCACAGTTATCCGTATACAGAAACGGGATGCACTTTTCAGAGCAGACTCAGTAGACGGGATAGACGTCATTCGACGGGTCCAGAAACGTCGGCCACCCGCTCGAAACACGTCCCAATACGAAGACTGGCTCATCGGTGAAATCCAGAATGGAAACATTAGTCGCACAAAACTTTGCCAGTTCGCGGGCGACAGCCGGGTCGATGGGCGCCTGGTGCACTATGTTCACGCTGCAGCTTCTGACATGGGCCACGAAGCTTGGAACAGTTACGTCGACAACAGGCGTGAAACTCTAGCTCGAGGTAGAAATTCGAAAGCTTCACAACATCAGGCTAAATCTCTACATAGTCGCCACGGGTCGTATCGCAAACACTCCTTCTGAAAGACCGGACCTCTGCCTCTTCTGCATCCTCTGGTACTGTCCCAGACCCCTAAGCCGAACGAAAACAGTGGTTTCCTCTGCTCGAACGCAATCTTTTGAGACTTAGTAACAGCTGCAATTCCTACCTTCGCAGATAGTGTTACCTCCAGCCAGACTGTAGTAGAATCTAACGCGACAGCGACGGTGTGGACCAAAGTAGGAATCTTGTATCCATGAAAACTAAGAAATTCACCGCTCCCCGCCAAGGACTGACCGGTGCCGTATTTATGATCGGGCTGGCCATCCTGTTCGCCACGGACTGGATTTGGCCGGGGATTCTCGTACTCGTCGGCGTAACCAGTCTGTTGGGAGCATACCTGGGGCATTCGGATTCGGACGACGAGGACATTCCGTTGCGAGTCGACAAGCCTCTTGAGGACGAGCCCAGAGCCCAGGTGCGGTATGCGGCGCAGTGCGCGTCTTGCGGCGCGACGACTCCGAAGGACCTCATTGAAGGCACGGCCACCGAACTGAACGCGGTCTGCGGATTCTGCGGCACACCTCTCGCCCAGGAACAATGATTCGTACGCGGCTCTTCATTGTTGCGCTATTGTCGGCGGCGGTCGTCCTGGTAGTAGGGACACTGGTCTGGCGCACAATAACTGGGAATGCTACCGCCCTCGGCCTGGCGCCCGTTCGCCCACAGGTCGTCCGAATTCAGGTCATCACAGCCCTTCCTGTGACATCGTGGGTGCAGGCTGCGGCCGATGAATTCAATGCTACAGGCCACTTGGCGGATGGCGCGGCCATTGAGGTGGAACTCATCCCGATGGACGGCTTGGCTGCGCTGGGCAAGTGGGAGCGCAACGACTTCGCAGCATTGCCGGCGGACGTGCCCCTCGAAGACCTGCCCCAGGAAAAGTTAGAAGCTCTTGAATCCTTTCCAACTGCTTGGATAGCGGATGGCCGTTTTCTCGTGGAAATGGCCAACGCGTCCTTTCGGGAGCAACTGGGGCGAGATCAGTTCCTGAACGACGGGCAATACCGTATGAGCCCGCTGGCGAATACACTTCTCGTCTGGGGACTGTTTCGCAGCCGGGGCGCTCCGCTGCTTGAGAATCTCGGCCCGCCCTCGTGGTACACATTTCACAAAGCGGCCGTCGCCCCCACCGGCTGGAAGGAGTTGGGCGGAGATCCCGGCTGGGGCAATTTCAAGTTGGCGGTCAACTCAGCTGATAAGAGTGTGAGCGGCCTGGCGGCAATCGTCACAGCGGCAGGTGAATACTTTGACAGAACCGATGTCCTCGCTGAAGACGTTGTCGACCCCCAGTTCGGAACATGGCTGTCTGAGCTGATGGGCGCGACGACCCATTTGGTAGCTGGCGAGAAGGGTACTGCGAAGAGCGTCGCCCTGTTCGGCTATACAGCGGGAGATGGAGGGCAGTTCCTGGAAAGCGAGCTTCTCCGAAATATGGCGGGCATTCAAAACCGCTGGCAGGAGCCGGTACTTCTTTACTACCCGAAGTTGACTACCTGGTTCGACTTCCCTTTCGCGATCTGGGCAGGCCCTGAGACATCAACGGCGCAAAAGGAGGCGGCGTTGGCGTTTCAGAATTTCCTGCTCAGCGAAGGGCAGCAGCGCAGGGCGCTCGAATTCGGGCTGCGACCGGCCGATTCCAGCATGCGGGTAAACGCCGCGGAGGGGAGCCTCTTCGAACAGTGGAGCCGGTTGGGCGTAGAGGACGACGTTTCCAGCGTCAATGTGATGCAGCCTCTGAACCGAGAGCTCCTGTCGGCTCTCTTACACTTGCAGGAGATGTACGAGAAGAGATGAGCGGGACCCAGGACGGGAAAGAGCAGGAGCAGGCAGTTCCCAGCGAAGCAAAGCTTTCGCGCTTCCCGCCGCGACGGCAGTTTTTCGCGTTTGCGGTGGTTGGCTGCTTTCTGCTGTGCGCCTGCGGGATGACAACTGTGCGCGCTGGTGCCTGGATCGCGGGCATTCTGTCCGGCGAAAGTTCTGCAACATCCGAAGTCAAAAGAGCAGCTGCTTACCCATGGCCTTCCAACAGTGCATCATTGACCGTGGCCGTATCTCCATCTGTGGCGGAATCGCTGAGGGAGCGGGCCGGCAAGTTCAACGGGCTCAGACTCCGCACGCCAGACGGGGAAATGATGCAAGTTGAGATGGTTACCCGTTCCTCCTCTGAAATCGTCGCGGAGTCGTTACAGCAGCCGGGCTTTCAGGCAGTCGTGCCGGACAGTTCACTTTGGCTTGATTTGATTGAAGTGCGTTGGGCAACCCTGTTTCCGACGGAGTCAGGAACTTTGACGGCGAGCCGGGTAGGCCAGACCACGCTCTTTGCCGTCAGCCCGGTCGTCATCGCCGTGCAGTTAAACGCGGCACAGCAGTTGGGCTGGCCGCATCAGTCGATCGGTTGGCAGGAGGTCCATACTCGGGCGGCCGCGCCTTCGACGAATTTCAGTTGGGGCCATCCCAGTCCGGAGAGCATCTCCGGCATCGCGGCGACATTGTCCAAGTTCCATGCCGGCGCCGGCATCACACGCGGACTCACGACAGAAATCGCAACCCGAGCTGACGTTGTAGACTATGTACGTCAGGCGGAGCGAGCAGCGATTGTTCTCGGCGCAAACGGACGGTCGCACGCAGAACCAATGCAGGGGGAGCGTGGCGCAAACGGTGAGGAAGGTAAAGTCAAAGGGCCTCTCGATGCCTTTGTTACGCAAGAGCAGGCAGTAATCGCCTGGAACCGGTCCTCTGATCGCGGTCTCTCCTGGCTGTCCGGCGAAGGCAAAGCCGGTCCGGTTTTTCCTAACGGGCAATTGGTTGCCATCTATCCGAAAGAGGGAACGCTTTGGGCGGACTATCCCTTCGCACTGCTGGAATTGGACGGGCGGGCAGGTCCTGCCGTGACCCGGAACCAGCGCAGCACCTACCGTGCGTTCACCCGATTCTTGCTCAGCGAAGACAGCCAGTATGCACTGCTTGAGGCTGGATTCAGACCGGTTGACTTGACTATTGACCTGATGGCGGAGCCAAGCCCATTCGCAGAGACCGGAATAGTCGACCCTCTCTCGCCGCAGACGCTCTTGACGCTGCCCCCGCAACCGGTACTGGAAATCGTAATGGACGCCTGGCGTCTGTCAATGCCTCCCGTCAACGTGATGCTGGTTGTGGATACAAGCGATTCGATGAAAGGCAGTAAACTCTCCGGAGCAAAGATTGCCCTTCAAGGATTCGTGGACCAGATGCAGGGAGATGGTGACAGAATCGGACTTGTGGAGTTCGGATCTGGCGTGAAGCAGTTTGGATCACTACACATGCTGGATGCTGAGGGGCGCGGTCACGTGCTGTACATGATCGAGAGCATGCAGGCCGGCGGCTCCACCCGGCTAATTGATGCGCTGTGGGCGGCCCAAAGTGAGCTTACGGACTTGGTCGACTCCGAAGCCACATATGCAATTGTCGTGTTGACTGACGGTCGCGATAACGACAGCGAATACCGCTTGCGAGATTTGCAGAGGGCCATACAGGGAGGCCAAAATCAGGTCTTCGTCCATACGGTGGCTTTTGGCCGGGATGCTGATGCAGGTCTGCTGGAAGACCTGGCCCGGATCGGCAAAGGCCGGTTCTATCGCGCCGACGAGACGACGATTGAAGAGATTTATCGCCAGATCGCGACTTCCATTCAGATGACGGAGTAACTGGTTGCTCTCCCTCCAACCTGCGATCACTCCTTCATTCGGTGAAATCGGCTTTGGCTTCCCCTCTTGTGCAAAACCGGGTACCGGAATTTGCCACGTTGTTCCAACTGGACTAGAACATTGAGGGCTCGGGGCCTGTCGTTCGTCCGGCCACCTTTCTCCGATTGCTTCAGAATCTTTCACGTACTACTCTGAGAGGAGGGTCCCACTTTCCCAGGACATACGTCACTTCTCTAGCAAATCCCGTTGCCCTGCTCAATGACGAATATCCCGATTGTGTAGGCCAAATAGAGGGTCAGCATAACCGCCCCTTTCCAACGACTTACCATGTGGGGAGCCCGCAGCACCAGAAGGAGCGGTAGTACTGCTATCACGAGCATGGCGGGGAAATCTACACAACGCATGGTTAAGGGGGCGGGCAAGGCCCGGACACCAGCCGCTATCCCCACGATTGCCAGCATATTGAACAGATTACTGCCAACGAGATTGCCCAGGGCGATGTCGCCTCTCTTGTACAGAATGGCCACGACCGAGGCTGCAAGCTCAGGCAGACTCGTCCCCAGGGCCACCAGGCTCAACCCGATCACAAGCTCACTGACGCCAAAATACCTGGCGATGAATGTTGCCGAGTCGACGAGCAGGTCGGCCCCAAAGACAAGAATCGAGATGCCGATCACGACCATGCCGATATCCCGCAGCAGGAGAGAGCGTAGCAGTCCGGAGATGGCGGCAGGCAGCAACGGATTCCTGGCTGCGCGGGCGATTCTTTCCTGTGACTGAGCAAGTTCGGACTCGGGGCCTTCCGCTTCGCTGCCGGCGGCGTCCGCGGAATCTTCCGAAGAGGGTCCAGCCTCTGCCTCCCCTCCAATGTATTCCAGCGCTTCGCTCTCTTTTTCCGCGGCAAGTGAGCGGCTGCCAACGTAGCTCCAGTAGATGAATCCAAGAAGCCCGAGGAAGAGAAGGACCCCTTCCCAGCGAACGACCTGCCCGTCCCACGCCATAAAAGTGAACAGCAGAGAAACGCCGATCATCAGGGGATATTCACGCTGAATCAGCTGGCGGTCAACGGGGAGCGGACGCAGCAGGGCGACAACACCAAGGATCAGGGCGAGGTTTGCGATGTTACTACCGACGACATTGCCGATGGCCAGGTTGGCTTTGGTTCCCCCCTGAAGATTCGCTATCAGGCTGACGACCAGCTCCGGCAAACTCGTGCCGAACGCCACAACGGTCAGCCCGATGACAACCAGGGGCACATTCAGACGAACCGCCAGACGGCTCGCCCCGCGTACAAGAAAATCGGCTCCGCCGGTGAGAAGCGCGAAGCCGACAAGAAAGATCAGGATATTGAAAACGAGTGAATTCATATGGGAAGCAATCGACCAGGCCGCGGCCCGCTAGTTGGTTTCGTCCCAGCGCACGCAGACAGCGCACGCGCCGGCATGGAATCAGGCTTCGGCCGGTGACACGTCCCGGGCGAAGCGGCCCTGCATGCTCCACGGGCCCGTCCATGTAATCTGGGCTTCGATGAGGCGCCCGCGAAGATCCCCATAGCGGTCGTCTACATTGACGAACACCAGCTTGTTTTGGCGCGTGCGGCCGCGCCACTTGCCTTTGTGCTCTCCTTCGATGAGAAGCTCGACCGTCTCGCCCAGCAGCCGGGCATTGATCTCACCGCAGACCTGCTCCTGGAGCTTCTCCAGCGCTTTGTGGCGGCGGACCTTTTCGTCCTCAGGCACGTCATCGGCCATGCGGCGCTCGCTTACCGTACCCGGACGAGGACTGTAGCGGGCAAGGTGGGCCTTGTCCAGCTTCAGGTCGGCAAGCAGCTGGTAGGTTTCGTCGAACTGTGACGCTTCTTCGCCGCAAAAGCCGACAATTATGTCAGTATTGATTGCCGCCTGTGGAACGGTTGCCCGAATGTGTTCGATGAGACCGCGATACTGGGCCTGCGTGTAACCCCGTTTCATGCGTGCCAGTACCTGGTCGTTTCCGGCCTGGATCGGTACTTCGATGTGTTCACACACTTTGGGCAGGTCGCGTACCGCTTCAAGAATCCTGTCCGACATGTAATTGGGGTGACTGGTCAGAAAACGGATTCGCCAGAGTCCCTCAATCTTGTGAACGGCGTGCAGCAGGTCGGCCAGATCCGGCTTGCCTGGACCCCCGCTGGCGCCGTTGCGCCAGTCATGTCCATAGCGGTCAACAATCTGCCCGAGAAGCGTAACTTCGCGTACGCCCTGGGCGACGAGGCCCCTCACTTCGTGCACGATTTCGTCCACCGGGCGGCTGCGCTCAATGCCGCGGCGGAAGGGAATAATGCAGAATGTACAGGCGTGGCTACAGCCGTAGACGACCGGCACATGGGCACTGACTGCGGCCTCTCCACTCATGCTCAGGCGACGGATGGACTGTCCGGCGAGGGGCGGCTGCTCATCGTCCTGCAAGGCGTGGCGGAGGGCCAGCTGTTCTCTTTCGATGCGCGTAGACTCGTTAGCGATCTCGTCCTTCTGCAGGAAGGTGATCAACGGTGCAGGCTCGCTGGGCGGCATGAAGACGTCTACATGCGGAAAACGGTCCTGTAGTTGGAGACTGGGCTTGACGCCGACCATGCAACCCATCAGCGCAAGAGTTCGGTTGGATCGGGCCTTCTTCCACGGTTTGAGATTGCTGGCCTTGCCGACGCCCTTGTCTTCCGCGCTCTGCCTCACGACGCACGTGTTGAGTACTACTACATCGGCCTCGTCGATGGCATCGGTGGGACGAAAGCCGATCCTCTCCAGTTCCGCAGCCACGTGATTCGAGTCGGCGACGTTCATCTGGCAGCCGATCGTCCAGATGTGGTATGCGCCTCTGCTCCCCGCTGCCGGCATGGAAGCCGTCGGGGTCTGGAAACCGGGAAACGGCGCCTGGTTCAGGACGATCGTGTCCTGAAGAGTGTCCGGCTTAAGAGAAGTGGCGAGTTCGAATAGCTCGGGATTCGGATCGGGATTGCGCTTGGACATTTTATCCTCTTCAGCAGGCGAAGCGGCCTCTTGATCGCCGGCAAATGCAGTACTGCGGAACTGTCGCGGCGCGGCGCGCTCTTTGTGCAGGATGTATTCTATCGATGTGACGGTGCTTGGTCAAGAATTCGGGCCAGCCCTGCCGGTCGACAGCCTGCGCAGAAGCTTCTCCTGCAGCGCCCACAGGCTCCCGCTGACTGCTACCTGATACGGTTTCGGATCGATCAGCCTGCGTACCTCCTCATCAAGTTCGGCCACGTCCGCCTGGCGAAAGGCCCGGATCTCCTCCAAAGAAGGCCTTTCGTACACGAGTCGCCCTGCCGTCATCACGTCTGACAGCAGCGGCTCAATCCGGGAGATGCTCGCGAAGGGCATGCACCGGCGCTGGGACATATGACTTTGATTGAGCAGTTGTAAATTGAAGCCGTCCGGCCGGTCCGCAAGGCTGTCCCGGCTGCATTCGTTCTGCCAGTCGCCTGCCGGGTCCTCCTCTTTGAGCGTCAAGAGGTCGGCGGCAGCCAGGCCGCGCGCGTCGACGATGCGCCATACCCGCTTGTTGCCGGGGATCGCCGTCTTGCCGGGATCCTCCGAGACCTTTATCGCCGGTTTCCAAGTCTTGTCTACTTTCAGACCGACCAGCTTGTAGACGCCGCCCAATGAACTGTCCCCCTCCGAAGTGACCAGGCGGGTCCCTACACCGTAAACGAGGCGGTTGACAATACTATCGGCGTCCTGCCCGCTCTCCGCCGCATCGCGAACGATCTGCAACCTGATGTCCCGTATCCTCAGTTCATCCAGTTCATTGGAAAGCACAATCGACGCGTTGGGAAAGCCGGCTTCATCCAGCATTTGAGCAACACGCGTACTCAACCGGGCGAGATCGCCTGAATCAAGGCGCACGCCCACGGGCGCATACCCTTTTTGCCTCAGCCTTTCGAAAACGCGAATCGCATTGGGCACTCCGCTCTCCAGCGTATCGATCGTATCTACGAGGAGCAGGCATTCGTCCGGATAGATATCGGCGTACGCCTGAAAGGCGTCGAGCTCGGTCATGCCCTGCGCCAGGAAGGCCTGTACGAGTGAGTGGGCGTGCGTGCCTTTGGGGGGGTAGCCCAGCATGTGCGAGACGCCGGCATTGGAGGAGAAGTCGGCGCCGCCGATCAGTGCCGCGCGCGTACCGGCATTGCCGCCCCGGTCATGCGCGCGGCGCACGCCAAACTCGAGCACCAGCGCGTCGCCGGCGCTCTCACGCACGCGGGCTGCCTTGGTAGCGATGAGCGTCTGGTAGTTGAGAATGTTCAGCAGCGGTGTTTCCAGGATCTGGGCCAGGGCAAGAGGGCCGTTCACAACGGTCAGAGGCACGTGGGCATGTACGACCCGCCCTTCGGGAACTGCCTGAATCGAGATGCCGCTGAAGTCACCGTGTTCGCCCAGCCAGGACAGGAAATCTTCGTCAAAGAGCCGGCTTCCGCTACGGGAGGTCATGCCCCGCAACAGCGAGATTTCCTGCTCGCCGAAACGGGCACCCTCCATCCAGTCCAGCAGCCACTCCAGCCCGGCATTGACGCAGAAGCCGGCCCTGTGCTCGCCGTAGTCCGGATAGTTTCGAAAGAAGTGGTCGAACTGGGCCTGCCGTTCGTGCATCCCAAGGCGAAAGTACAACTGCGCCATCGTCAGGTGATACTGATCGGTAAACAGGATGCCTTCAGCTGTGGAACGGTCGTTCATGCGTTCATTTCAGCCGGCCAACTGGTCGGCGGTGGGCTCCGCTCAGCAGAACCAGTGCTCGGTCAGGCGCGGCGGCCGGGGAATGTAAGAGGAGAGAGGCGGCAAAACGGGGGGCGGGCGACCGGCGACATTGTGAGCGGCACATTGGATGCGATGGAATACAGCGTACGGACTGGCCGCGTCTCCGACTGGATCCGGCAGGTTTCCTCCGCCGGCGCCGGACGAACCTTCCGCTTCATACTGGCCCGCCAATTCCGCGATGCGCGCTACCTGTTGCTGGAGTGCGTCCATGCGCGGGTCTGGGTGCTGCCATTGGAAAGTGAAATTTGGCGCGTCCAGCGTTCCCTGCCATGCCTCAGTGTCTTCTTCAGAGAGTAGGGCGCTCCCTGGAGGAACCAACATTCGAATCGAGAGCTGCACAGCGGGTACTTGCGGTATCAGGCCCTGGTCACGGATCCATTGCAGCATGAAGAGATAGTCGTCCAGGCTGGTCCAGGGTGTAAAGGGCATCCAGGTCGGTTGGATCGAGAGGCCTGCCTCCGCCACGACGGCCAGGGCCTCCTCCATCTGTTGGCGTGTGTGGCCTTTTTGGAGACGGGAGAGTACATGTTCGCTGGTTGACTCGAAGGCAGAGACAACGAATGATGCCCCTTGCTCCGCCATTTCCGGCAGGAGCCGGCGATGCTTGAGCAGGTGTTCCACTTTTGCCGTGAAATCGAAGCTGACATGGGGGAAGGCGGAATTGAGGGCTCTGGCTACTTTGCGGGCGTGGCCGGGACCATTGAGAAAATCAGGGTCACCGAAAGTTATATGCTGGGCGCCGTATTCGACCTGCTGGGCGATGTCGGCGATGACGGTTTCGACGGGTACGACGAAAAAGCGGCCATTGTAAACTGGCACGACCGGACAGTGGCGGCAGGTGTGCAGACAGCCGCGGCTGGCCTCAGTATAGCCGGCCGGGTAGGCTACAGGATCTTCGACCCGTTCACCGTTGCCTGTTGACATCCCCTCGGCGTCTGAAGACGAACCTGGAACGTAATGAGCATAGTTGTCCAGGGAGGGCAATGATGTTCGATCCGGAAGCGGCAGAGAGTGCCGCCCCAGATGAGGTGATGCCTCATGGTCGAGGGTGGTAAGACCGGGGACATCTGCTGCCGGCATGCTTGCGTGCAGGGCGTTTGCCAGAGCGACCAGGACTGGCTCCGCTTCACCGGCGACAACCGAATCGGCGACCGGCCCCTTGCTTCCATCAAGTTGCAGCAGATAGTGGCGGTTGAGCCAGGCGTAGAGGCCGAAGAAGCAGAGGTGGGCGTCAGGATTCGCTGCGCGCGCCTTCCGCGCCGCGTCCACGCCGATGCGCAGCGCAGTGTGCATGGGTACGGCAATGGCGATCAGGTCGGCGCCGGCCGCTCTGCCGGTTGGGAACTCCTCGACGGCCAGGTCGGCAGTTGCGGCGTCAAGGGTGGCTTCCCGGAGGGCGGCCAGCGGCCAGGCCAGGCTGAGAGGCTGATGGCCGAGTTCGTAGCAGGAGACCAGCAGGACTGAGAAACGCATTGGCACCGTCTCGTGTGCGGCCGCTTGGTTGGCGGTCCGCGCCAACTCTACAGGAAGGCCATTCAAGTCATACACGCCTGGATTATATACCAACTCGCTTGATTCGCCGTAGCGGCTATTGTTCCTGCAGGCGAGTCCAGGTCTGGCGCGACCGGCGAGTTCGGGTCCCTAGGAGGGCCTTGGCCCAGCCTGCCCTCCCGCATGTCTTCTAAGCCCAAAACCCACTGACCGCCGCAGTGCCTGCAACGGTCAGCGCAGAAGCATCTAAAGGTTTGGCGGCTACGTAATGCGATTTCAGACTTCGGCGGACCGTGCGGCGAGGCAGAGCAACACTCTTCGACGCGGAACGCGACGCGAAATGCCTCGAAGAACAGATGAAGCGTATCGGACTTTACCGGCGATACTGCCGGCGCCTTGCGCGGACGGGCTGTTTGGTCCCGCAAACTGCTCTTCTGACGAGCGTCAGCGAGCCTTGCGATTCAGTTACTCAACAGTGAAAGCGGAGAAGCTCTAAAGCGCGACTTGGCACAAGTTGGCACTTTTGCGGCACGGTTTTGGGGGCCACTCCGGTTCCATTCATATACTCAAAAGTGAAAGCGGAGAAGGATTTGGGCGCGAAATGGCACAATTTGGCACAATTTGGCACGTATTTGGGGGGGACCCCCTTTTTCTCTTCAACTGCTCAACTAAGAGAGCAGAGAAGGAGTTAGGCTCGACATGGCACAATTTGGCACAATTTGGCACGTTTTTGGGGGGACCCCCTGTTCCATTAACGCCTCAACTGAGAGAATGGAAAGATGTTTTGAGGGAAAAGTGCATCTACTTGCGTGGGCAGGTCCAAGGCCTGCTCCTCCATTTCGGACAACCTCCAAAGAGTTCAACGCAACATGGTGCAATAGGCCCGGCCAACGATTCTCCTTTGATGTCAATAGCGCATTGCGACCGTTCACAAGAGAGCGCAAGAGTCTGCAAGCGTTTACGAGTGTTGCAAAGGGCTCCAAGGGTGCACAAAATATTTCTTAGTGGATTTGCGAGCGCTTACAAGTGTTGCACAAGGTACTGAGATTCTCGTACGAAAGTCTATGAGAGTCTGCAAGCGTTTACGACCGGTACAGGAGAGAAAGCCAAAACAGGAACTCTCGTGATCTCCGATTGTGAAAGGCCTGACGGGCAACGAAAGACGTGCGGTTTTACGACATAGCTGGACTATCTGCTATGCTAGTGCCGTTGTCCGAACAACCCATTATAGCACTGTTTTCACTCCCTTACAGGACATTTCTGCTTAGCGGCGGTTGATGTTTCGCGCGTTGAGCGGTCAAACAAATCACACAAGGAAGGAAGCATAGCATGGCAGAGTCTACGCCAAGGAGCGGCCCGGACATGAGCAACGGTAATCAGACCGGAACCTCGGACGAGCCCTTGAGAATCGGAATCAGCGGATTGGGCCGGAGCGGCTGGAGCATCCACGCAAACGTCCTGGCCCAGATCGGTGAGAAGTTCAGCGTCACGGCGGTTTGCGATCCAGATCCTGCACGCCAGGAGGAGGCGATCGAACGGTTTGACTGCCTGGCCTACTCAAACATCGATGAGATCATCGCCGACAATGCGGTGGAGCTGCTCGTCGTCGCGACGCCCAGCCAGCTGCACGTGAGCGACGCTTCCGCGGCGATGCGGGCCGGGAAGCATGTCATCGTCGAGAAGCCGATGGCGCCTACGCTGGCCGGTGTTGACGAAATGATCGCAGTCGCCGAAGAGACGGGGATGCTTCTGACCGTCAATCAGAACTACCGCTATCACGCCGACTTCCTGAAGGTGAAGGAGGTGGTCGATTCAGGCGTATTGGGTCGCATCGTGCAGATGCGGATTACCGGCAACGGCTTTCGCAGGCGCTGGGACTGGCAGACGCTCAAGAAATACGGCGGCGGCGACCTGAACAACAAGGGAGCCCACTCGATCGATTGGGCGATTCACTTCTTCGACGATCCCAACCCGGAGATCTTCTGCCAGATGGAGACGACGCCCCTGTTCGCCGGGGACGCGGAGAGCCACGTCAAGCTGGTCATCAAGCCGAACGACGGGCCTGTCATCGACGTGGAGATGACCAACTGCTGCGCCTATCCGCAGGACGCGTGGCTGGTCATGGGAACGCAGGGGACGCTCGTGAGCGCGGACCGGCGCTCGGTCAGCTGGAAGTATTTCGACCCGGAAGAGGCGCCGCCGCTCGTGCTGGACACAGAGCCGACCCCGGACCGCAGCTACAACAGCGAAACACTGCCCTGGAAAGAGGAGACTTTCACGCCCGAGTTCAACTTCTTCACGGGCATGTTCAGTCTCTATGAAGACATCTATACGACCATCCGCACAGGGGAACAGACGGCGATTTCGGCGGCCAGTGTGCGGCGGCAGGTGGAGATTCTGGAGCGCTGCCGGGAGATCAGCCCGGTCTGAAGCAGGTTTGATCAGTTGCCAAAGGCAGCCATATAGAGTTTGGTACGCTGGTTCAAGACTCCGTAAAAGGCCCGTGTTTCTGCGTCCGGGTGATCGCGCCACAAAGTGGCTGGAATGCCGGAGTCGTTGGCAAGAGGGGCTCTGTCACGGTGTCCGTAGTAGATCTGAACTGTCTTGCGTTCTGAGATGGTAGGGCGGGTTGTGGCGGTGTGCAGGGCAGCGACATTGAAGAGTGCGCAGGTCCCTGCCGGACCGTGGAGGTCGTAGATGCCGCCGCGGTCCAGTTGGGCCTGCTGGTCCTTGAGTACGGGCTGGTCGATCGACTCGGGCGAGAAGGAGATGCAGTGCGTACTCTCGTCCACGTCGGTCAGGTAGACCATAAGCTGAATGTAGTCCATGCGCAGCGGGTGGTCGGGCAGGTGCGGCTTGTCGCGATGCCATCCGCGGTGGAGTTGGCCGTCGTAGGGGCCCATATAGCGCAGGCCTATTTCGCCGAAGCAGACGGGACCGCCCATCAGCTCTTCGATGACGGGCAGTATGCGCGGATGGCGAATCAGCTCGTCGAAGCGCGGGGTGGTGATCAGCGCGTCGTAGTTGGCGACCTGGTGATGGCCGTAAGCGCGCCAGAAGTAGCGGTAGTCTGAGCGATCCGTGTCGAACATATTGCGGAAATAGTCCAACTCCTCGCCTTCCAGAACCTGACCCAGATTCAGTACCGCGGTCTCCTCTATCTGTTTACGCCATTCCTGATTCATGGTACCCCTCTCTTCTCTACCTGTTCGCCACCCATTTGAGGATGTGCTGGGCTACGGCAACTAGCTCTCCAGACTGATTGGTTACGCGTATGTCGGATACGGACCGTCTGCGCTCCTGGTCAATTGAAACGATTTCGTAGTGAACGGTGATCGTGTCGCCCAGGAAGACCGGCGCGAGAAAGCGGATGCGGTCGTAACCCAGTGAGACCGGCGTCTCCTCGTCGCTGCCGCGAGAGTCTGCGATCGCCATGGATGAGGCGGTAGACATGTAGCCGATGAGGAGCGCGCCGTGGGCGATACGGGTACCGTAGCTGGAGCGTTTCATGTACTCTTCGTCGACGTGGTTCGGCGCCAGATCACCGGTGATGCCGGCGAAGAGGTAAACGTCGCTCTCGCCGACGGTCTTGCTGAATGAAACGCTATCGCCAATGTCCACGTGGAAGCTGCTCACCCTGGGTCTCCTCTCTTCTCAGATCGACGCGGTTCAGGCGGCGGCCCCGTTCGAGTTAATTGCCTGCCAGATCTTCTCGGGTGTCAGGGGCATGTCGAGATGGTGTACGCCCAGCGGCTTGAGAGCGTCCATGACCGCGTTGGCGATAGCAGGCGTGGAGCCGATGGTGGCGGCTTCACCGATGCCCTTTGCGCCAAGCGGGTTATGGGGCGTATTCGTCACGGTTGAGTCTGTCACAAAGCGGGGGAACTGCGCGGCTTTGGGGATGGCATAGTCCATCAGCGTACCCGTCAGCAGCTGACCTTCCTCGCTGTAGACCACCTCTTCCAAAAGCGCTTGGGCGATGCCCTGGGCAAGGCCGCCGTGGACCTGGCCGTCGACCAGCTTGGGGCTGATACGCGGCCCGCAGTCGTCGACGGAATAGTATTCGCGTATGGTAACGCCGCCTGTGGCCTGCTCGACCTCGACCACGGCGACGTGCGTGCCGAACGGATAGACCAGGTCGGGCCGGAAATAGTCGGTGCCTTCGAGACCCGTGTCGATCGCGTCTGGCAGGTCATCGCTGTAGGCGCGTGCGGCGATATCGACGAGGGTTACGGCCTTGTCGGGGACGCCCCGCACCTGGTACTGCCCTTCCGTCAGCTCAATGTCTTCGGCGGCGGCTTCGAGGATGTGCCCTGCTATCTCCTTGGCCTTGTCCCGCACTTTGCCGGATGCGCGCACGAGGGCTGTGCCGCCCACCGCCAGACCGCGGCTGCCCATCGTACCGATGCCCATGGGCGTGTTGGCGGTGTCGCCGTGCTTGACGACGATCTGATCGTAGTCTGCTCCCAGCTGATCGGCCACAATCTGGGCAAAAGTCGTTTCCTGTCCCTGGCCGTGCGGGGAGATACCGGTAAAGACGGTGACCGTTCCGCTGGGCTCGACGCGTACCTCAGCGCTCTCGTAGGGGCCGAACCCGCAGATCTCCACGTAGGTAGCGAGACCGATTCCAAGCAGGTTGCCGTTGCGCTGGCTGCGGCGCTGCTCTTGTTCGGCGCGCAGCGAGGCATAGCCGGATACGTCGAGGGCTTTGTCCAAAGACTTCTCGTATTCGCCGCTGTCGTAGGTCAGCGTGGTACGCGTGTCGTAGGGGAAGGCGTCGGGGGCAATGAAGTTCCTGCGGCGCACTGCCGTCGGATCCAGGCCCAACTCATTTGCTACCAGGTCTACCATTCGTTCAATGTAGTAGGCCGCTTCCGGCCGTCCCGCGCCCCGGTAGGCGGCGATGGGCGTGGTATTGGTGAAAACGCAGTCGATCTCTATATCCAGTGCGGGAATGTCGTAGACGCCGACAGCCATCCAGCCCGTCAGCTCGGGTATGATCAGCACGATGGGATAGGCGCCCATGTCGGCCACGACGCGCATCCTCATGCCGGTGATGCGGCCGTCTTCGGTGACCGCCAGCTCGTAGTCTGCTATCTGGCCGCGGCCATGCGTCGTGGTGAGCAGGTGCTCGCTGCGCCCTTCGACCCAGCTCAGCGGAAGCTGGTAGCGCATGGCCAGGCTGGCCATCACCACTTCCTCGGGATAGATACCGATCTTTACGCCGAATCCGCCGCCGACTTCGGGGGCGATAACCCGGATGGCGTTTTCGGACATGCGCAGGACGGCGGCCAGCTGTCCGCGCACCAGGTGGGGCGCTTGCGTGCTGGTCCAGACGGTCAAGCCTGCCGTGGTTGGATCGGGCGCGGCGACGATGCTGCGGCCCTCCATAGGCACAGCGGCGAGCCGCTGGCTGGTTATGTGCTGGCTTACGACTTTGTGGGCGGAGGAGAAGGCGGCATCAACATCGCCGACTTTGCGCCGCCACACCTCCTGGACGTTGCTGTCCATGTCGTCGAAGAGCACTGCGGCATCGGCATCGAGCGCCTGCTCGATCCCGGCGACGGCCGGGAGTGGTTCCCAGTCGACATAGACCTCCTCGGCGGCATCCGCAGCGGTGGCGGCGTCAGAGGCGATTACCGCGGCCACGCACTCTCCCATGTGAAGCACCTTTCCGGTCGTGAGGGCATGGTGGGTACGTACGCTGTTGGCCTCGCCGTCAGCGGAACCGACCTCAAAGGGGAAGGGCATCGGCTCCGTGTGTGCGGCGAGTTCCTCACCGGTCACTACGGCGACGACGCCGTCGAGGGCCAGG
Organism: Caldilineaceae bacterium SB0664_bin_27; assembly: GCA_009838625.1. GTDB lineage: Bacteria > Chloroflexota > Anaerolineae > Caldilineales > Caldilineaceae > Bin5. The sequence continues at coordinate 35,139 of VXRG01000065.1, read as the reverse complement.
GCGGCCGAGGCGTCGATCTCGCCGATGCGGGCATGCGCGTAGGGGCTGCGGACGAAGGCGACATGGTGCATGCCGGGCAGTTTCAGGTCGCCCACGTATGAGCCGCTTCCGGTGATCAGACGGGGGTCTTCCTTGCGCTTGATCTGTGCGCCCATGTAGGTTGCGTATGCCATAGGGAGTCTCCTTTACTCTTGTATCGGGACTGTCACTTTCATTGACGTGTAGAGAGAGCGGTTCTACAGACCAGTGGCCGAGCAGTTCCACTCAAACGGGTCGGAGCTCAACGGGTATGCCCTCGCTGCCGGAGGTCAGCACGGCCTGGGTTGCTGCCAGCGTTCGCAGGCCCTCTTCGCCGCTGACTAGAGGCGGTTCCTCCCTTCGTATGACGCGGCAGAAGTGGGCCAGTTGCGCCGCCAGGGGATCGGCATCGTCCGGTTCATGCTGTTCCTGCTCAAGTGGATGCTCCCAGCCGGCGTTGTCGGCGCAGGGATAGCGCCACAGCTCCAGCGTGGGAAAGGCAATTGAGCCTCCTGTGCCAAAGAAAAAGGCGAAGTTGCCTGCCACGTGGGCGTAGGATGGGTTCTCGAACATGGTCAGCTCGTATGACCAGGGTGAAGGCGCCGCGTCGGAAAGAAAGATCGAGCCGACCACGCCGCCTGAAAACCTCAGGGTTATGGCGGCGGAGTCCTCCACTTCAAAGCCGCGTGTCGCCGAACTGGTGGCTGCGTAGACGCTGGTTATCTCGCCGCAGACGTAGCGGAGTGTGTCGATCTCATGGATGAGATTGGTCAGTACCGGTCCACCGCCGGCTCGTGTCCGCCAGACAATATCGTAATAGGCGTCGGGCTTCTTGACAGCCCACAGGAGGGAGACACCGATCAGGGAGCCGATGGCGCCTTCCTTCACCAGTTTCCAGAGCCGCCTGATGCGCGGATGGTAGCGTCTGTGATGGCCGACCAGGACGGGCACGCCGGCCGCGCCGGCTGCGTCGACCACTCTTCTGCCCTCGTCAAGTGCAGCGGTGACCGGCTTCTCTACCAGGGGAACGATCCCGCGTCGGATGCAGGCAAGGGCAAGCTCTTCGTGCAGATTGGTGGGGGCGGCGATGATCGCCCCATCCGGAGCGGCGAGATCGAGCGCTTCAAAAGCGTCGTGGAAGAAGGGCGCCTCAACCTTTGCCGCCAGCTCCGCCACCCCGGAATCGGAGTCGCAGATGCCGACCAGCTGGCATTCGCCGCTTGCTTTAACATATTCGATGTGGCGGCGGCCCATAGTTCCTGCGCCTATTATGACTATGCGCAGTTTACTCACATTTGCTCCTGTGCGGCGGCTTTTCCCCTTGGCATTTTAGCTGAATTGCACCGGTTCTGACCAACACGGTTTTCGGACGAAAAGGTAGTCTGCGCGGCCCTCATCTGTAGCACTTTCCCACGACTTGGGGTATAAGAGAACTGCAGTGGTCAGTAGTCAGTGGTTAGTGGTCAGTTGAGTTTCGAGCCCGGCCCGTTCAGGTCGGGTAAGGTGAGTAAAGATGGTTGAATATGACTTTGGTGGGCGGACGGCGGTTGTTACCGGGGGGGCCAAGGGGATTGGGCTGGGGATTGCCCAGCGGCTGGCGGGCTCAGGCGGGGCTGTGGCCGTTTGGGACCTGGACCCGGGGCCTGTGCGCGGCACGGAGGCCGGGCAAGGGTTCGAGGCAGTCTTTTCTGTGGACGTGACTGAACCGGCGAGCGTTGAGCAGGCGGTGCAGGATACGCTGGCCCAGCTGGGCGTCATCGATATCCTGGTCAATAACGCCGGCGTCGCCGGCCCGACGCTGCCGACATGGGAGTACCCGCTGGAAGAGTGGGACCGGGTCATCGCGGCCGACCTTAATTCCGTCTTCTTATGCAGCCGGGCCGTTATCCCGTTCATGCTGGAACAGGGAGGAGGCCGGATCGTCAACGTGGCATCGGTTGCCGGCAAGGAGGGCAACGCCAACGCCTGCGCCTACTCGGCGGCCAAGGCGGGCGTGATAGCTCTGACCAAGTCGCTGGGCAAGGAGCTGGCGCAGAGCGGCATCATCGTCAACTGCGTGGCTCCGGCGATGGTGCAGACCGATCTCCTCGGTGAAATGACGCCGGAGTACATCAAGACTGTGACGGCCAAGATCCCGATGGGACGGTTTGGTACGATCGAGGAGAACGCCGAGATGGTGACGTGGCTGTGCAGCGACGCCTGCACTTTTGCCACGGGCGCGGTGTTTGACGTGTCCGGCGGGCGCGCGACCTATTGAGAATGGCTAAGAAGCTGCTTGACTGAGGAAGGCCGCGGGAGCCGGGCGCTCATGAGCGACTACAGCAGACTCGCAATCAACCAGTTTACGACGCTGCAGCAGTGGTCCTTACCCCAGGCAATTGAGGGCTATGCGCGGCATGGCGTCCATGCGATTGGGATTGTACGCGACAAGCTGCAGGAGGTGGGCGTGGGCGAGGCGGGGCGATGGCTCAAGGCTCACGATATGACCGTCACTTGTCTCTGCATCTGCGGCTTGCTGACCGACTCGGACAATGACCGGTTTCAGGCGAATCTGAACGAGTCCAGGCGGGCCATTGACGAAGCCGCAGAGCTTGGGGCTGAGTGTATTGTTTTCGTCGCGGGCGGGTTGCCTGAAGGGTCAATAGACCTACCGGCGGCGCGAGCGCGCTGCCTCGAGGGCCTGGCAACTCTCCTTCCCTATGCGAAACATACCGGCGTGACGCTGGCGTTGGAACCGCTGCACCCAATGATCTGCTCGTTCCGTTCCTGTTTGTCCACCTTGGGGCAGGCGAACGATTGGATCGATGCGCTGGGGGCCGGTCCGGAACTGGGTATCGTGGTCGATGTCTATCACGTCTGGTGGGACCCGGACATGGAGCGTGAAATTGAACGGTCTGCGGGACGCATCGTTTCCTTCCATGTCTGCGACTGGCTGATGGATACGACCGACCTGCGGCTGGACCGGGGCATGATGGGTGACGGCGTTATCGACATCCGGCGCATTCGGCATCTGGTGGAGGCGACTGGGTACGACGGTTATCGCGAAGTAGAGATCTTCTCAGAACGCAACTGGTGGCGGCGCGATCCGGATGAGGTCGTCGAGATTTCAAAGGCCCGCTACCTGTCGGATGTAGTCTGACTCTCACTATCGGGGAACGAGCAGCAGTTAACGGTCTATAGGAAACAGGACCCGGAGACGTTACGCTGCCCCTCCCATTTACTACGCGAAGAGACTCCAATGAGCCAATCTGAATTAACTGTGTCAGGCGGACTTCCTCCTCAAGGAGACAGGTTGGAAGGCAAGGCGGCGATTGTCACGGGCGCGGGGTCGCGAGGCCGGGCAGCTCTTGGCATCGGCTACGCAACAGCTGTCCTTTTCGCGCGCCAGGGGGCGCGGGTGGTGGTGGCGGACCTGGACGAGGACAGGGCCGAGTCGACGATCAAGTTCATCAAGGAGCATGGAGGCGAGGCCTCTTTCATTTCAGCGGACATTACCAGGGAAGAGGACTGCCGCGAACTGGCCGAGGCGTGCGTTGCTCGATACGGCAGCCTGGATATTCTGGTCAACAATGCAGGCGGGATCGGCGGGGGCAAGGTCACGGACTATGAAGAGGCGCTCTGGAATGTCGCTCTGGACGTGAACTTGAAAGGGCCGGTGATGGCCTGGAAGTATGCGGTGCCGCACATGGCTGCTGGCGGGGGCGGTTCGATTATTCACATTTCGTCGATAGACGGGCTTCTTGCCGGCGCCTATATCAACGTTCCCTATTCGGTGGCGAAGGGCGGGCTGGCTACGCTGACGAGGCTCATGGCGGTGCATCATGGGCGGGAGGGTATCCGCGTGAACTGCCTGGCGCCCGGGCATGTGCATGCTTCTTTCACTGCCGAGTTTTCAATAGAGGAGCGGGAGAGGCGGCGCAAGATAGGGCCACTGGGGACGGAAGGGACAGCGTGGGACGTGGCGTACGCGGCGCTCTACTTTGCCAGTGATGAAGCGCGCTGGATTTCGGGGATCGTAATGCCGGTTGACGGCGGGCTGCTGGCGGCGACCCCGCTGGCAGTGATGGGGAATCTGGGGGAGTGAGGGGTAAGAGAATTGGACATTGATGACTGCAAGAGGCACTGAAGTTGTCAGAGCAGTAGAGGATTGCGAATGAAGGGCATGGGGCGGTTGCTCGGGTCAGCCCTAAAGGCACCGATAAAAGGGAAGATAGGTGAGACTCTGGTGCAGGCCGGAGCGGCAGTTATGTTGCCATCCTCAGTGTACCGGCAGTTTCACGACGTGACACTTCCGACAGAAGGCGGCACGGCGCAGCTCGATCATGTGTTCGTTTCGGTATTCGGAGTATTCGTCGTTGAAACGAAGAACATGTCCGGGTGGATTTTCGGAAGTGAACAGGACCGAAACTGGACGCAGGTCTTTCCGGGAGGAAGGAAGGTCAGGTTTCCGAACCCACTGCGGCAAAATCACGGGCACGTTCGTGCTTTGGAAGACGTTATGGCCGGCATCGGGCTACCGAGAGGTACAGTAAAGTCGGTCGTGGTTTTCGTGGGCGATGCGGAGTTTAAGCGAAAGATGCCGGAAAACGTGACGGTGGGCGCTGGCGGGGCACAGCATATACGTTCATTCAAAGCGCACGTGCTGTCGGAGACTCAGGTAGCTGAAGTCTGCGAAGCGATCGAGTCGAAACGAATGGAGCGTTCGTGGGAGACAAATCGGCGGCATGTACGCAACGTGAGGCGTGAAGACCCGCAGGCCGCGCGGCACTGTCCACGTTGTGGCCGAAAGATGGTGTTACGAACGGCGCGGAAGGGGCAGTCGGCAGGAAAGCAGTTCTGGGGGTGTGAAGGTTTTCCGGCGTGCCGGATGGTTGAACAGGCGCAGAGTTAGGATTTGCCTGTCAAGACCGGTGACAGATTCGTCTTGGCACCGAAACTGCCAGCCGGTGGGATTCGGGGACCCTGGCCAGCCGGTCCACGAGGACCGGCTCGAAAATGAATGCCATTCCAGCATTGGGCCGCAACGACAAGACTCTGAAATTCTCAGAATTGCAATCGAACTGAATGACTGACTTGCCCTCTCCTTATACGAGGTGTCGGCCTTGAACCAGATCACGGTCAAAGGAATTGACGACAAATTGAGCGCAAGCCTGCGCCGCCTGGCAAAGCGGGAAGGGATCTCCCTGAACCAGGCCGCGCTCAGGCTGCTCAGAAGAGGGGCCGGCTTGGGGGAGGGTTCAGGTCAGAGTGATACGGTGGGTGCGTCATTCGACCGGCTGATTGGGAGCTGGACCCAGTCGGAAGCGGATGAAATGGACGCCGCGCTCGAGGAGTTCGAAACCATGGACGAGGCGACCTGGAGATGAAGATTCTCCTTGATTCCAGCGCATACTCGCTGCTCATGCGCGGACACTTCGAGTACGTTGAAGGGATCGTCTGGGTGCGAGTGACGAGTCCAGGGGGATTTCGGGGATCGTGATGCCGCTGGCGGTGACAGCAAATTTGGACAAGTGTGAGGAAAGAGCTTCTCGGCAATTCAGAAAAGCACTTCTATCTCTTTCTCCGCATTGTAGGAACTGTTCTTCCCTAGTCTCACTTCATGTTCTGGATTTTAGACAACTGACCTGCCCCGGTGTTTGTCCAACCCCGCAATGTTAGACCGACAAGCACGGCGAGCGGGTCGGCAAGTAAGATGCCCATAGGCGTCGGCGGCCGCCCGACACATTATGAGTCACGAATAGTGGGGAACACCTGATATGGAGAACCATCACTTCCCTGTGCCGGTGACGATTCTCAGCGGCTTTCTCGGCGCCGGCAAAACAACCCTGCTCAACCACATCCTGCACGGCAACCACGGTCTGAAGATCGCGGCGCTGGTGAACGATTTTGGCGCGATAAACATAGACGCCCAGTTAGTCGTCGGCGTCGAAGGCGATGCGGTCAACCTCTCGAACGGCTGCATTTGCTGCACGATTCGTGGCGACCTGCTGAAAGAAACGCTCAATCTGCTGCGGCGGGAGGACCCACCGGAATACATCATCGTCGAGACCAGTGGTGTATCCGATCCTATCGCCGTCGCCAATACCTTTCTGCTACCTGAAATCAAACCGTTGGTGCAGCTCGACAGCATTCTGGTCGTCGTGGATGTCGATCATGTCCTGTCACTGGACGAAGAGAATCTCGGGCTGGCGCTGGATCAGATCGCCGTCGCGGACATCGTGGTACTGAACAAAGTCGATCTGGTCACGGCAGAGGAACTGGATGAGATCAAAGCCGAACTGATGCGGCTCGTCGTGCCGAGAGTGAAGATGAGAAAGGTGTTTCTCAACGTAGTGGACATAAAGACCGATCTGATTCGGGGCGATGTGCCGGATGCGCGCATTCTGGAAGTTACCTACGGACAGGCGCCGCTGGAGCTGGTGCTGGGTGTGGGCAAATATGCGCCGGAACGCCTGCATCGGAGCGCCGAGCGCGATGTTCATGTGCACGGCGTGGATGAGGATCTCGATGAAGCCGAAGGCCACCACCATGAACATACCGACCATACACTGGTATTCAGCACCTGGAGCTGGACAACGGAAAAACCGCTGTCGCTGAAAGCATTACGCGGGATGTTCGAGGAACTGCCCAAGACCATCTACCGCGCTAAGGGTGTAGTTCAGCTCCATGAAATGCCGGACAACAGAATGATTCTGCAAATGGTGGGCAAACGCGCCAGCCTGACGCTGGCCGACGAATGGGGCGATGAGCCGCCCCGCACGCAGATTGTGATGATCGCCTCGCATGGCGGGCTGGATGTAGAGGCGCTGCGCACGCAGTTGGAAGCCTGTGTTGTCGCGGATACGCTCCCTACTGCCGGGGGACAGAAGACCGCCAAAACGGAATGGACGCGCCAGCGCCAGTAAGCAGCATCCGGGAAAACGACAGAGAGTTGCAGGATTGGTGCGAAGGGCCGAGGACGTCTTGCTTTCGGCCTTTGTAGTCGGCGAGCGAATGTACGGCTTTCGGCGAGGTACACAGTTCGAACGGAACAACGCCGACCTCCGCTCAATGCTAGAAAGCCTCTACTCGACCTTCGTAGAGGTAGGACCGGTAACCGCAGACCGCTACGCCAGGATAGCGGCCGCACTGAGGGAAAAGGGCCGGCCTATTTCAACCAACGACGTCTGAATAGCTGCCCACGTCATGGAGACCGACGCAGATCTGGTTTTGGCGGAAGGATACTTTGAACACATTGAAGGGGTCGTCCGGGTGCGAGAGTCGAGTCCAGGCGAATTTCGGGGATCGTGATACCGGGTACAGTCGAAGGTTGGTTGTTGACGGCGACGCCACCGGCGGTGATGGGCAATATGGATCAGTAAGGAGGAGGGCAATCTCAAGACCTAAGGAAAGGGGATTATATACCAAAGTACGATCTGTGAAAGGGTAAACCGCACACTTCGGCATTCATGAAAGCAACTCCAGGTTCAGGGCTTGGATACGTTTTTCACCAACTCGATTTTAGATTGTTTTTTTGTGTTCTTCGATCTGCCAGTCTGCGTGCTCAATCTTAATTTCTTCTGTCGTTATCTCTTCCCCTGTTGGGCTTCGATAACCTGCCCTATGCAGTATAAAGGCGATCTCTTCAAGGCTTATTTGGTCTTTATAGAGTTTAGCGATAAGTTTGCGTCTTTCTTCTGTTTCGACCCAGTGCCTAGTTTCGAGCCTTCTTGCTTGCTTTGCTTTTTCCCTTGCGCGTTTATTCTCGCGTCTTTTCTTTACAGATTCTTCTTCTTCTGTCAATTTTTGGAACTCTTTTCTGACATCTTCCCCTGTTAACTCTTCGCCTTTTCTGTTACGAAATCCTTGCTTATTAAGTATTTGAGCTATCTGTTTCCAGTCAAGCCCGCCAGCCCTTTGCCTCTGGATTATCTCTCTTCTCTTGAATTCTTGCATTCCGTAATTGATAGATGCCCACATAAGGGTACCTCCTGCTGAAAGGATGAGAGGTCGCCCCTAATCGCGATTTTACGCCGGTGGTTCTAGCTGTGGACGGGGCTCACCATAGTTTGCGCAGCGACCGGCCTTTATGTGCTTTGTAGACTCACTTCTTAACAACCGCCTAAAAGGCAGTCAATGATCTCTCCTCACAACATGTTACCTTGAGCACCCTTCGAAGGCATTATAGAGAGGCCCTTGCCTTTGGCAACGTCTTGCTCAGGAGGAAGACCAGCATGAAGGGCAATAACACGAATAGGAAAGAACCGACGACTCGGATAAGCCCGCTAAAGGACAAATGCTCCAAGAGTTCTGACGTAAGAGAGTATAAGGTGAAGTATGCAACCGCTATTAGGAAGAACGTAACACTCTTTCGTTGAATGCTGAAGAAAAGAGCTAAACTTGAACCTGTATGGAATATCAAGGAGGTTACACCAAAACCCAGCGTTACGTTTAGTATCACCCACCATGGAAGCAAATCGTTCATGGGCCGCACCGCTGCCTCGTCCAAACTAGGTTGAAACAGACTGAAAACTGCAGGCATGTTCGGGCCAGTAGAACTTAACACGCCCGCATCCCAGGCAACGAAGTAAAAATGATTGCCTGCAGCAGTCAGCATCCCCACAACACCGTATCCTAACCCGAACAGCACTCCTTCCTGCCACGACAGTTCTTCGCCCTGCTTGAAGAGTTTTACTTCGGTGGCAACAAAAAGGAGGATAAGCCACTGGATGCCTTCTGTGAACAGGCCCTTAAAAGCCAGGTTTGCGGTCCAGTAGGGAAAATATCCCCAATCGGGATTAGAGTATGTAAACCTGAGAAGGTGCGGAAGAAGCTCGCCTACAGGTATTATCACAATGTGAACCAAAATATAAGCACCGAGGGAGAAGGGTAATACTTTCCAAGACGAGCGAGTGAGAATTTGCCAGACGATTGTAACGACAACGGGGAATGCGAGCGGCAGTAAGAGCTTCGCTACGAGAGTATCCATGTGATTTTTCTCATCGTGATACGAGGAGTTATCGCGGGTCGGGCTTCTCTTTATTGCACTGCTCCAACGACCTGCAGAAGAATACAGTGTTCTCTGAGATTGACTAAAGGCGAAAACTGCTCAGAGCCCGCCAAAAGAAGGCGGGGGTGCCGCGCGCGCGCATATGAGTTTGAAATCTTTCCAACCTACATGCAATAGAGAGGTCCGATATAAGAACTGAATCTATAAGCAGGACCGCCAGTGCTGCCTTAGTTCCTCCGTGAATTCTGAAGCTTCCTTATCTTCTGAATCTGCTTCAAACCTCGTAAAAATAGCTCCGGGTGCACTGAAAATCTAGGGTGCACACACTCCTTCTTGTTTCACTGAGGAAGGATCAATCTGACACATACCTTGGAGGTCTTCATATAGAAGATACAAGGCTTATGGAATGTCAACCGGATCTTATGGTTGGCCCCAATCTTTAGACCACGAAATGGGAAAGATAAGGTGCATTTAGACGAATGCGGCCGGCTCTGAACAGAGCACAAAGTGCTCTTCCGCCGGCGTGCGATAGTTGAGACTTTGGTGTGGTCGCTCATGGTTGTAGAAGTCGAAGTAGGCGGTCAGGCCAGCGTGCAGCTGGCGTACTGTGTCATACTGGTTGAGATATATGTTTTCATACTTGACGCTGCGCCAAAGGCGTTCGCAGAAGACGTTGTCGAGGGCGCGGCCTCGCCCGTCCATTCCGACTCAGTTTTTGGACTGTAGTTTCAATTCGAAAGGGGTGGCTTTGCCATTGGTGGAGGTGATCAAGGGAGTAGAGTCTGAACGCAGATACCGATTTTTAACTCGGACCACGTACGAAGGCTAAGTTGACGCCTGAGGAAATCGTGCGAATCGACCAGGAATCAAGAGCCCTTTGTCAAGTCAGTACTCTAATCCACAAATCTAAAACCTGCGATTTGTCTATCATCGTGGCTCAGAAATACACCCTCAACACTGAGGTAAAAGCGGCCGGCCTCATCCCTTTCCTTCGCAACTATATCCACAATCTGGTCCAACTCGGAGTATATCCCCTGCAGGTACGTCCTTTCCTCCTCCTGGGTGAGGCCATGTCTAGGCGTAGGCCACACCTTTTTGTCGGTGCTACAACTGAAACTAAAGGGTTTCTTGCCAATCTGCAGCTCTAGCAATTCCAAAAACCTCTTTCGGCTAATGGGAATCATCTGCATGAATCTGTCCTTTCATTCTCGTCGCTCCGGTCCCATTATTGCGGCTGGCCAAACTCGGTTCACCTCTGTTCACCATTCATGCCGCCTAGACTCAGTACTTCCAAAAGGTAGAAGTGGCCCGCTCCTCTCAAGTACCAATGTTCACTTGGTCTGCACTATTTCTGGGGCAAGTACATTTTACATCATATCCAATTAAATCAGGCATGGGGCGAAAAGCCCTCTCTTCTGAATTCCTCTTCAAGTGCAAATCGAGATGAAGTTGAGCGGGAATTGAGGCCTTGCTAGTCCCTCCAACCCGCTGAGCAGATTCCTCTTCCATTTGGATTGATTTGGAACCTACTATTGTTAGGTAGAGTGCCTTTCCTTCCCAAAAAGGAATTGTGAATCCACTTGCGCAGGAAATCTGGGTTTGTTGACCCCTCCAAGCCATATGCGAATGGATCGCCACCAGAGACATTATCTGCCAGCCTTTGGAGAATGCAACCGTGATAGAACTGCCCAGTATGGCTGGCCTCAATCGCTAGACCACGAAATGGGAACAATAAGGCCGATCTGATTCGGGGCGATGTGCCGGAAGCGCGCATACTGGAAGTTACCTACGGGCAGGCGCCGCTGGAACTGGTGCTGGGTGTGGGCAAGAATGCACCGGAACGCCCGCATCGGCGCTCCTAGCGCGATGTTCATGTGCACGGCGTGGATGAGGATCTCGATGAAGCCGAAGATCACCACCATGAACATACCGACCATGCGCTGGTATTTAGCACCTGGAGCTGGACAACGGACAGACCGCTGTCGCTGAAAGCATTACGGGGGATGTTCGAGGAACTGCCCAAAACCATCTACCGCGCTAAGGGTGTAGTTCAGCTCCATGAAATGCCGGACAACAGGATGATTCTGCAAATGGTGGGCAAACGCGCCAGCCTGACGCTGGCAGATGAATGGGGCGAGGAGCCGCCCCGCACGCAGATTGTGATGATCGCCTCGCATGGCGGGCTGGATGTAGAGGGGCTGCGCACGCAGTTGGAAGCCTGTATCGTCGTGGATGAGCTCCCCGTTGCCGTGGGTCAGAAGACCGCCAAAACGGAATGGACGCGCCAATGCCATTGAACTGCAAGTGGGAAAACGACAATAGGAACTTGGTTCGAAGTCTGGAAAGCCTGGCCTCGTGAGCCGCTCCTGCAGTGGCTAGTGCTGTGCAGGTGTAGCGCGCGCCGGCGTCTGCTCCGTCCGGTGCACATTGCACCGTCCTCGTCGCGGAGCCGCAATGCGGCCTCAGTGCCGTAGCTGGCCGCGTCACCGTAGCGGTCCTTGTAGACCACATCGTGCCCCTACCGGCCGGCACACACGACTGCGAAAACCTACAACTGTTGTACCAGCGGTGCCACGCTGTTAAGACTGCCAGCGAGAGGCGGCGCGAGGGATAACCCCTTCGAAAATCTGGCAGGTGGCTTGGGGGAACCGGCGGGTGTGTCTCGCACGCGCGAATTGGTTTGAAATTCTCTTGGGGCGATTGAGTCTATGAAGAACTAAAGCATTAAGAACCGCAATTGTGTTCCAGGTGGATAAATACCCGGTCTCCAATTCGGATTGGATGACCTTGCCTCCAGTTCGCCTTCCGTTTCCATCGGGCGCAATGTCTTCACTTTAAGATGGCCAGTGCGATAAAACGTCTTGTCACTCCTCACATATTGCTGTACTTCCTCTATACTTACCCATCCTCTGGGTCCGAATTCGCCACGAAGTTCCCTGCGAAATGGGACAAAATCGATTTGGTCGATTCCTAGAAGTGGTTGGTGGGCTTTTGCTCCTTTGAACTGATAACTTCCTGAAGGAGACGTTTTCCACATTGCATCCTTCATTACTTCGCAGCCCTCCAAACGCTGTGAAGCAAAGAAGATAGCATAAACAGGCTTCTCTCCCTTATAAAGTTCATATCTAAGTACAGATTCCGCGCCAGCTTCCCGGAGGCACTCCTCATATAGGTCATAAAAAAACATCCTCTTGGAATCTTGATCAGGGACACTTAATCCTTCTCGCCAGTCTTTGCAACCGAAGAGATCATCAAGATGACGTTCGAATTCTGGTCTAGCCCCGAAGCGATTGATAGCTTCATACATAAACGAAAAGCTTACCTCAGTGCTTGGATAAGATAGGATTCGTCGAATTACGCTCATAGGAGCATGTGCAACGCCAAAAGGATCAATCATCACAAATGCCGGTGGGAATCTTTGTCCGGAACTTTCATATGCATCGAGAATCTCAGAAATTTTTTCAGAAAATGGGGAGTTGAAAATGCGTATGCAGTTTTCAGAGAGCCTCTCTTTGTAAGGTTCTACCACACTCTCTAAATGCTTCGCCCGATCTTGGTCCTTTTCAATGAACACGAAAATGATTTCACCTTGCATTTTATCGAAGGCTGAATGACTAGTGAGCGCTTCCAACGCTATAATCGGTGAACCGTCTTCTCCATCAATGTATTCACCGGGGCCCGCAAAACCATCAATGAATAGGACTCGCCGCGGATAATGCAGCATTTTTGGTAGCCATGCCGCCATGTAGTTCCTCAGAACTCTGTGCTTGCCTAACGTATGGTCATCAAGATTCCATTTTGTCTTCGTGGGCGGCATTACATTTTCCCTTGGCTGAGTTTGGATATTGTTGCCATAATTTACCATCCAGAAGGGCCTTCTCTCCTGAGCGCTTGTCACGAACTCCCCCTAACTGTTTGAGGAAGAAAGCAACACCATTTCCTATAGTCTGATCACGCAAAGATCGCGCCCAGCTAGGGTCCATTTTCCTGGCGCCAGGTCCACTTTCGCCTCCGACGATAACCCACTGCAACACGTCTCTACGCAGCCAATAGGTTAGATCGAGTTTATCAAGGAGCGGTTCCGCCGATACAAAGCGTACAGCCGCGGGTAGACGACCAAGCACAGTGAGTCGTGGGGCGTATTTCTGACTTTCTACTGAGGTGCCTATCCAGACACCAGAAGGCCAGCCTCTGGGGAAGTATGCCTCGTGCTGCAGCCACCAGTCGGTGGCCCGCCCGGGGCGCTTGGTCAGGATCTGGAAGATGTGACCATTTCGTGTGGCCGCTGTTTCCATGACCCTAAACATTTCAAGTACGAAGTCGTAAGGGACCCTTGGATGGAAGACGTCCGACATGCTATTCACAAAGACTCTGCGCGGCTTCTTCCAGGACAAGGGGGCTTGCAGACGTTCAGGGAGTAGAAGAACCTCGTCGGGACCCGTCTCATACCCACGGACGCCCATCCCTTTCAAGCGGGGATAAAGGGCATACATATAACAGTGGTCGCAACCAGGGGAAACGCGAGTGCAGCCCGTGACAGGGTTCCAGGTTTCGTCCGTCCATTCAATTGAGGATGGCATTGTGAGCTCCCAATCAACTGGCTAGTTAAAGAGATAGAAGTCGGATAATCCTTGCCTAGTATAGTACACATGTTCTTGTAATTGCAAGGCACTCCCTAATCTGGACTATCTCAAATTGGCTCACATCGAAGGACAGTGATGGGTAGGATACGACACCAGACCAACTTCTCGGACACTCAAGATTCTACCTCAGCATCCTTTGGCCTCTTCTTCCCACCATGCACGGATGGTTCAACGCACCACTTAACCGCCAGCCGGCGAACTGCCTCTGGTATATCTCCTCCCCAAAACCAAGTAAGTCACGAATCATCGTAAGGATTCGCCAGGTTCGCAGCAAGTGACAAGGGACCGACGAAAACCGGATCAACTTCCGTAACTTCATGGTTATGAACTACTGCCCATCGACTTAGGTAGCCCACACTGGACGCAAGAATTCCAGACCCGGACGTCTCGCCCCGATCCGATGCTCCTCTAACACTCTTCAAGAGCGTAGTCGGTACAAAGTAGCCTAAGCACAGGGGGTGGAAAGAGAGACGTTCAGCCTTCTAGTTGGATTGCACTAGATGCCCAAGTCCTTACTAGGAATATGACTCGTCAAAGATTCGAATTTCCTCGCTCTGGATGACGCGTCCGACTTCCCTAAGTATCTTCCTATCAATGATCTTCGCTGGATCGACGACACCTTTCAATGCCTTTAGGTCTATCCAGTCGTCATTCCAGATCGGGACTGATTCTTGGCACACAAGTCTACATAAGGGTTCGCAATACTCGATGTCGGGGGCAAACTTGATGGTAGACCGTTGAAGCCACATTTCCATATGCCCAGTATGCGGTAGCGCTGAGAACCTATCCCTTACTTTGACGGCAATGGCCCTCTCTTTGCCTTCATTATTGATGAGTTCGATTAGCTTGCTCAATATTGCAGCCGCTTCGGGGTACGCAGACGGGCTGCGTATCGCGATATCAACCACGATGCTGATCAGAGGCAAAGGAGAGTCAGTCTTCGTCTCGCGTTCGAGTCGCTTGCCAAACTCTGACAGGGCGCGCCTTACGCTACCACTATTGGGGTGTTTCAAACAATGGTCGTGAATTATCAGCAGTTGCTTTTGTAGTAATCTGTCGCCCGTTCTCCGAAACACCCAGTCTTGCTTGCTATCTTTTATGGACGTTTGTATTACCTCGCTGCTGACCTTGGTCTTCTCAGACTTAAGCTTCAGCCCCAATTCAATCACTACCTTTGTTAGGCAACGAAGAATTATCTCGCCGTGAAGGGGATTATTCACAAAAATGCGGTAATCGTCTCGATATCTGAGAATTCGATAGTCTTCTATCCCCTCTTTGCGAATACTGCAGGAAAGCTCAGAATCTGCGTACCCAAGGACCATTTCCGCGATGAAGTCTGTCAATACCGACCCTTGGGGAATACCGTTAGTTTGGCCATTTCGCATAGCTTGGATATGACGGTCGATGACGTTCCCTATCAGTGTCATATCCGTTCTGTTTTCTTTTGCAACCTCCCTCGTGTGGAGGGCCCAAGCAATTGAATGTGTATAGATGGCAGCATAACAGTCAACAAGGTCAGTGTGAACAACGAATTCATACTCTAAAGAGAGCTCAATAGACTTTTGCTCAACTTCCATCCACCAGTGTTTAATCTGTTCGGCTTTATCCGTTTCGGTCGTCAACGATTCAACGGGAAGGCTCAGACAACTTATCCTCGGTAGAGAAGTGAATTCTGTGAATCGATCGACGATTTCCTGCCAGGATTCCTTCCTAGTCATCTGATCGACGAGAGAAACGTAGAGTACTGGATGAATGAGCTCATAAGGTCGCCAAGACAGTTTGCCATCCTTATTGTTGAGAATTGTGTAATTGACCCTCTCGACTCTGCTGGCACTTTTGCAATGCTTTTTGAACGAGAAGTTCTTCTTGAGCTTCTTGGCGACTTCGCTGATCAGGTCGTCGAACCTGAAATAGGGAGGCAAGCTAAAATTCAGATAACTCTCGTGCTTGAGCAAGAATTCTTTCGCCTCTTTGTGCGACAACTGAATGATCGCACGACTCGGCAAATCGCTATGATCTGCCGCCATAGACTCTTCCCATTCCATTGATGACAATGAAACTCCTTCCACTATCGACAGGCAACCGAGGCCTACTTACACTTGTGGACATTGATGGGCATATCCAGGGCCTACTGATGACTTTCCCAAATAGCGCACCTGTCCGCCCGATTTTCGTTTAGGCAAGATTCCGAGTTCTTGCTCTTTCCTGTCGGATTTCCAAAAGAATATCCTCAATGATCATTTGCCTGCGACTTTCCTTCCACATCTGAATGGACCTTCCCATGCAATAGGGAATAGTCACGATAGCAAGAGCAATGGCCGCTCCTGCAGCTTCCTGTGGTGCACCCGAACTGCTTGTCAGTGTAATTGCCAAGACTGCACACGCCAATACCCCAGCAAAGAAGATGACGACGGCGAAAAACCTCATGATCAGCCTTACTCCTAAATTTATGGTTGCCAGAAACTCACGACGTGTCCATTTTTTGGGACAATTCTAGAATCGTTGCGTGTGTGATTCGAGTTATTGTGGCTGCTGCCGAAGTCTTGCGAAATGCTGCGCAAGAATGCAACTCATGCTACTTTACTCACAAACCTGCTCGTCGCTATCTCTATCCGTCATGAACTGATATTCTGGGTGAGACTTGGGAACAGGATGGTTGGATTCCCATAGTGCAGGAGGGCGTAGTCTACCTTTTCCCATTACGATTACCAACATCCGCCGTGAACTCTGGCACGATTTCACGGGGATCGAAAACGTTATACCCCAAAGCCTGGATGAAGGGCATGACTAGAGCGTGTTTCGAGGCTTCTTCTGTTCTCAATTGGCCGATTTGTTCTGAGGAACGCTCTGCCAAATCAGAAAGAGTTGTCTCCAATGACATTCTTACACTCCTTAGTGTGGTCTCGTCAGCGGATTCATTGATTCGTAGCGAAAGGAGGCCGGGTCCGACATGGACAATACGTGAGGTCCCGCCCTGCTTGTTGATGTCGACGGTTAGTCGGGCATTTGCCGTTTCCCAAGGCGTCTTTCCGGCTGTTGTCCACAGCCTTTGTTCAGGCATCCGCTTGGTAATCTCGCGATAGTGTAAAGACGTGCCGGCAGTGCGCAGGACCTGGAATGCTACATTAATTGCGGTCATGCTGTCGCTCCTACAATCCTCCTGAAGAACTCACTAATGATTCGATCAGCTCACGAGAGTATCCAGCGATCACCGCACTCTGCTCAAACACTTTGAGATTCAATTTCCATACATCTTTGTCTTTCAATTCTCTAAGAACGTCTCTGTCACCCGGGCTCCAGGCAACAGCTACATCGGTCGCGAGCGGCAACCATGTCACCATATGTGAATTGCCAAAGAAGATTTTTTCGCCTTCGTCAAGTCTTACTGATGGGTCGCTTCCGATGATCAGCTTCTTTGCAGCATTGGGATTGCTCAAGGGAGAAAAGCAAAGACGCTGACTGGCAAGTCTCTCATTGAGATCTCCATTTCTGGCCAAGTAACCCAGGGTGGCAATGCTGGAATTCTTCCAGATCCTTTCCTCTATGCCGCTGATATTGACGACTTTTTTTGCTTCGTCAATAAAGAAGTCGCGCCGTTCTGGTATGCGAGTCAATTGAATGTAAAGGAATTCAATGATTGTTTTCCCCTGATCCACACCAAGCGATGGCACTTCTTTCATTCTGACAGCTTTCAAGATTTACCCAACTATTGGGGCCGTTCTGCGTTCCAGATCTGACAGATACCCTGTCTCCATTGTTGGGTCCTTTGTTCCGTCTTCTCCAATCTGTGTATAGAGATGCTTTCTTCCTAAGACTTTTCCAGGCTTCCTCTTCCAGATCCCGCTGTTAGGGTGCCGTCTGTCAAAGACGTTCAAGTAACCGTCTTTGTCTACAAATCGTTTCAGAAGAAAGTGAGGAACAATGTGTTGGTATATGGGATCGCTCATAGACAGTGGGCGTAGCCTCTAGCAATTTCGTAAATTGTGCGGGTAATATTCAAGCGGGGTCATTTCCTCCTTACCGACCATGGCAGCGAATTGTGACATTTGCACGTATCTAGCTGCATGGTAGATTCCATGATCCAACCCACGGACACGGAATCCGAAAGGAGGGCCGAATGGCAAAGAAGATTGCGCAGATACAGTTCACGCAGCAACAGCTTGAGCAGCTGGAAGAACTGAAACGCCAGACCGGCCTGAACCGCACTAAATTCGTGCGGCGAGCCGAAGGTTTCTACAAATTGCCCATCGGGGAGCATGGTTAAGAGTCAACCACGATCCCTTCACCAACTGTAAGCGCGAGAAAACCGCCAGACATAGGAGGTTGGGCCGTTTGTAGGATCCTCGTACGTTTTTGGGTAGGAATCACGTCAGCTGAGTACCCCTGTCTCTCAGACTAAGAGCAAAGACTCAACCGAACGCTAGGGGCGCCTAGCGGGGCTCGAACCCGCAACCTTCTGATCCACAATCAGACGCTCTGCCTTTGAGCTATAGGCGCCATATTTGGTTGACCAACAGAAACACAACTTCCCAACTACATTCTCTCCGAGACGGGGATGGCCCGCCCCGAACAAGGCTGGGGGACAGGGATTCGAACCCCGATTGACGGTTCCAAAGACCGTAGTCCTGCCATTAGACGATCCCCCATCTACAGCCGAATCGGGACCTGAGAAACTCTTTCCCGGCCGTTCGCTGGCCGCCCCAGTACAGATCGCAACGCTGCCAAACAACGGGCCAGGAGTTCAGAATTCTCCAAGGTGCCGAGGCCCAGACTTGAACTGGGGACACATGGATTTTCAGTCCATTGCTCTACCAACTGAGCTACCTCGGCAAAAGGACCGACGCGTAAGGCGACTGAGCCGCAGCACCTGTTCGCCAGCCGACAACGGCTCCACCCCCTTAAGGGCCGGTCCTCTAAGAGCGGGCGATGAGATTCGAACTCACGACCTTCTCCTTGGCAAGGAGACGTTCTACCACTGAACTACGCCCGCAGATGGAATGTTAAGGCAACTTCTGTTTCTGTGAATCCGGCAGGACGTCGAGTGGACCCGGTCGGATTCGAACCGACGATCTCCTGCTTGCAAAGCAGGCGCCTTCCCGCTTGGCCACGGGCCCGGACGCTGATTTCCAGTGCCGACGAGAGGACTCGAACCTCCACACCCTTGCGGGCAATAGATCCTAAGTCTATCGCGTCTGCCAATTCCGCCACGTCGGCTTCCATGCCGGCATGCTGTCCGGCGCCGATTGAGCAGAGCAGCCTCGCAAGCCATCTGACATTTTCGGACGGCGCTGCCGTTGTGAAGCCGTCCTCAGGAAGGCGGGTGTACCCCCGATTCTGTCATCAGAGCGCCCCTGGGGGCGAACTCTGACCGTCATCATCTGTCTCGAGCAATTTGCCCGGCGGATTGTGACTTGCCGGGTGTTATCCGGCTTCATCCGCACCGCTGCGACGAGATCTTACACCATCTTCGCAGACAGTGCAAAACCCACTCGCCTTGCTCTCCGTTGCACGCTCGCCCAGCCGGTTTCGTTGCCGAAACCGCTGGTGGGCTCTTACCCCACCGTTTCACCCCTTACCGCGCGGTCTCTCGCGCGGCGGGTCTGCTCTCTGTTGCGGTTGTAGTCACATGGCCGTTACCGGTCATGCGCCCCCACTTACGGTTTCGTGGGGCAACGCCCCGACGACGCTGCGTTGCAGACGTCGCGGGTGAGAGTCGGGAAGTTCCTCTGCCGGCAAGCTGCCGGCAGCGATGACTTCACCTGCCTTCACAATGTTAAGCTGCCAACCTCAGTGTAACTGGCCTTTCCTGCACGCGCCTGGCCGGATTCACAGCGGTCTATGCTAGCACGGTACGAGGCAGATGGCAAATTTCGCGCGGCGAAAATCCGGTGCAGAGTCTTGTGTTGGTCATAGTAGGTGCAGAGTACGCGATGCTTTGAGGTTGAATCTTGCGAGAAACATAATCGATCGATCCGCGCAGTCACGCGAAGAGGCGCGAAAAACACCTCTCTTTTGTCCGCGGAGGGCGCGGAGGGTCGCGGAGAACATCCCTTTTGGTCCGCGCAGTTTTACGAAGGGGCACGATAAACGACAAAGGCGTATTGGTTTTTTCTTTGGATGACCACGGGGATCCGCGCGGAGCAGGCGCATTTTGCCCTGCCTTCCGCTGTCCGGCCTGGCGTTTTCAGCCCTGGTCAGACAGCCTTTCCGGCGCACTGACGTCCAGCTCGGGCTTGCGCGGGCCCTCGACCCACACTTCACCGTCGCGCCAGTTTTCCTGCTTCCAGATCGGTACGATCTCCTTGAGGCGCTCGATGGCGTAGCGGCAGGCTTCGAAACAGCCGTCGTCGCGGTGCGGCGTGGCGACCGCGATCAGGACTGTCGGCTCTTCAATGTCGCAGCGCCCGATTCGATGCAGGATACTGACGCCCTTGACGAGAGGCCAGCGCTCCTGGATCTCGTCGCCGATGCGGGCCATCATCTTCTCGGCCATGGGCAGGTAGGCCTCGTAGACGAGGAAACTGGTTTCGCGGGCGCCGTCGTCGGTGGCGGTGGAACCGCGTACCGTGCCTGCAAAGGTGGCGATGCCGCCGCAGTCAGAGCGGCTGACGCGGCGCAGAATGTCGTCCAGCGAAAGGGGTTTTTCCGTTATTTCGAACAGTTTGGCGGACATGATTGTGACTCAGTGTGATGGCGCGGGTGGCCGTGGCGAAGGGCTGCAGGGTGGGCAGGTCTGACCCCCGGATACCGGCGGCAGCAGGGCGACCTCATCGCCCTCGTGCAGGACGGTGTCCCGCTGCGCGAACTCCTCGTTTACGGCAACGTAAAAGGTCCGGCCCAGCAGATCGGGGACGCGGCTTTCGAGAAGGTCGCCCACGGTGGCGTCTTCGGGTAAGGTGACGGTTTCCCGCTTGAATCCGGCTGCCTGACGCAGGCCGGCGAACAGGACGAGACGAACATTCACGGTGCGTCGTTTCCCTTGTGGGAGGTCGGGTGGGACCGCTGCCAGTCGCCCGATTTGCCCCCCCGTTTCTGCAGAAGCTGGACTTGACCGATCGACATCGTCTTTTCCAGCGCCTTGGCCATGTCGTAGATGGTCAAGGCGGCGACGCTGACTGCGGTGAGCGCCTCCATTTCGACACCGGTTTGTCCTTTGCAGCGCACAGTGGCGGCGATGACAACGCGGCTTTTGTCCTCGTCGATTTCGAAGTCGATAGCGATTTTAGTCAACGGCAGCGGATGGCAGAGAGGGATCAGTTCGGGCGTGCGCTTGGCGGCCATGATGCCGGCGATGCGCGCTGAGGAGAGCACGTCTCCTTTGGGTACTGCCCCGTCTCGAATGGCGGCCAGCGTTTCCGGGGACATATAGACGCTGCCCTCGGCCACAGCCTGGCGCGTTGTCACGTCCTTGTGGCCGACGTCGACCATCGATGCACGGCCCTCTTTGTCGAGGTGGGTCAGTTCGGACATGGTTTTGGCCGAATGTCCTTTACAGGTCCCCAATCAGAAGCGCCGCAACCTGTTCACCTGCGGCCAGCGTGCCCTCTCTTTGGGGCAGCGCCAGCAGTGCATTGGCGGTGCGCATGCTCAGGAGACGGCTGCTGGCCTGGATGCCGGTGCTGGCGGCTACGAAACAGGCCTGTTCTGCGTCCCAGCTGAGCGTGGCGCGGTGGTACTCGGGACGGTAGGCGTCCAGGGGCAGGGGCTGTGCCAACCGGGCCTGGACCCGGCGAAGCCGCGGATCCGGCCAGCCCGCCATCTTGCGCAGGGCCGGCACGACAAACAGATAGAAGGTTACCATGCTGCTGACAGGATTGCCGGGCAGCCCGAAGACAAGACGGCGACCGTGTTCGACGTCAGCCGTGGCAAAGGTGACCGGCTTTCCGGGCTTCATGCGGACCCGGCCGTAGTGCACGGTGCCTGCGTGTTCCAGTAGCGGCTTGACCAGGTCCAGATCGCCCATGGAAACGCCGCCGGACGTCAGCAGTATGTCGGCCTGCTCAAGGCCCTGGCGCACTCGGGCCTCCAGTGCTTCCTGCGTGTCGCCTGAGATTCCCAGATCGACCGGCTCTCCGCCGGCTGCGCGAATGGCCGCAAGGAGCATCGCCCGGTTGCTGTCGCGGATCTGGCCGGGGCCAAGAGGCTCTCCCGGCTCGACCAGCTCGTCACCGGTTGACAGGACGGCCACTCTGGGGCGGGGAAAGATGGGCACGTCGACGATGCCGGCCGTGGCAAGCAGCCCGATCTCTGCGGGATCGAGACGTTCGCCGGCCGCCAATACGGTCTGACCGGCCTCCACGTCTACGCCTACCGGTCGCACGTTGCCGCCGGGATTCGCTTGCTGTCCGATGCGAATCCGGGGCGCGTCTGCGCCGCCGTCCAAACGTTCCGTCTCTTCGATCATGACGACCGCGTCGGCCCCGTCGGGCAAGGGCGCGCCGGTTGTAATGTAGGCGACTGTCCCCGGTTTGACGGTGAAGTCGGCCAGGGCGCCCGCGCTGACCTCCCCGATCAGAGGATAGTCGCCGGGGCCGTCGGCAGCGACGACTGCGTAGCCGTCCATCGTGGAGGCGGGAAAGGGCGGCAACGGCTCCTGCGCGGCAATATCGGCGGCGAGAATCGCGCCCCTTACTTTAGCGAGAGGCCGGTGTACCGGCGCCGGCGGCCGCGCCTGCTCCAGCGTTATGTTGAGGGCATCCTCGACCGAGAGCATCGAGTAAGGTGAACTGGTCGTCATCTGGCTTGGCCTTCTCCCTTGGCGTGCGAGATTCTAGAGCTGGCAGATAAACTCGACCTCGTTGCCGTCGGGGTCGTCTATGTATATGGTGCGGCTGGAGAGCACGGGATGCGTACCGCCGCGCGGCACATAGCCGGCGGAACGCAGCGCCTCTTCCTGGGCGTCAAAGCTGTCGGCCGGCAGCTCAAATGCGAGATGGTGAAGCTGATGCCCGCTGGGCTGCTCTGCAATCTCCGGCGGCATCGGCACGATTACGATCATCTGGGGGATCCCGGCCGCGCCTTCTCCTGCTTTGAGGAAGACGTTGGGCAGCTCAGGGGGCGAGATCACCTCAAGGCCCAGGAGGTCCCTATAGAATGCGACTGCTTTCTCTTTGTCGCGGGTCCAGAGGACGATCTCTGCGATTCCGGTAATCATGGACATGGTAGGTTTATTCTCCGATCGCCCAGGTCGTTTCCCCGAAATGCTTGCTGGGGACTGTTGCCGAGGTTTTCCAGGCGAGAAAACGCCCTCGCACACCTTCCTCATCTGCTTTGCGAAAGTCAAGCAGAGTTGCGGGCAGTATACCGAAGTCAGCGTCATATTACCAGTTTTACCGAAACTGCTCTGCGTAACGGCCCAGCGTCGAGAGGCGAGTGCAGGGAAGCCAGAAGGGCGTACCTCCATTTCACCTGCTGGATATTGAAACGAGAACTGTCCGCTGCCTGGGTGCCTCCAGAGGGGAAACGAAAGCTTCTGCCCGTATCCAGGTGCACCCTGCCTCAGAGGAACATATGGAGATCGGGGGAGCTACTGATACAATAGGGCCGAACCGCGTTTGATGACCCCATTTGGCCTGTCCGCGCTGTGCCCGGGATGCACGGAGCCACACTGGAGAGAGAATTGTGCAAGAATGGATCCGAAGAGAAGCCGACGAACTGCTCCCCAAGCTGGTGGAATGGCGGCGCGACTTTCACCGTCATCCGGAGCTGGGATTCCAGGAAGTGCGAACGGCCGGAATCGTGGCGGCGCACCTGCAGGAGCTGGGTCTTGAGGTCAGCACCGGCGTGGGCAAGACCGGCGTCATCGCCATGGTGGAGCCGGACGACCTTCCCGACGACAGCGAAACGGTCCTGCTGCGCTTCGATATGGACGCTCTACCGATCCACGAGGAGACCGGGTTGCCCTATGCTTCCCAAAACGCAGGGGTTATGCACGCCTGCGGGCACGACGGGCACACAGCGATCGGAATGGGCGTCGCGCAACTGCTGACGAGGCATCGAAATGAGCTGTCGGGCCGCGTCAAGCTGGTCTTTCAGCCGGCCGAAGAGGGACTGGGCGGCGCAATGGCCATGATCGACGACGGCGCGCTTGAGGAGCCGCAACCGGCCGCGGCCTACGGGCTGCATCTGTGGAGCCGGCTTCCTTACAACCAGGTCGTCGTCCAACCCGGACCCCTGTGGGCAGCGGCCGATATTTTTACGCTGACGGTCCATGGCAAGGGGGGCCACGGCGCCACACCCCATGACACCATTGACGCGACGCTGGTTGCCAGCCAGCTGGTAGTCGCGCTGCAGACGATCGTGTCCCGCAACGCCAATCCGTCGGATACTGCGGTCGTCACCGTCGCCTCCTTCCAAAGCGGAAACGCCGGCAATGTGATCTCAGAGCAGGCGGTCCTGAAAGGAACGATCCGCAGTTTTGAGCCTGACGTGCGCGACCTGCTTCTACGGCGCTTTGAAGAGATCTGCACAGGTATCTGCCAGGCGTTTGGCGCCAGCTACGAGTTCGAGATGCACAGTTGCGTGCCAGCCACGATCAATTCCGAGGCCGGCGCACGCGTGATGGAAGGTATCGCCAGGGAAGTTGTGGGCGAGCAGAATGTCGCCCAGATTGCTCCGATGATGGTGGGGGAGGATATGGCTGAGTTCCTGAACCGGGCCCCGGGCTGTTTCGTACTGGTGGGCGCGGCCAACCCGGAAGAGGGATTCTACAGTCCTCACCACAGCCCTTCGTTCGACTTTGAGGAAAGTGTGATGCCGACCGGTGTGTCTCTGCTCGCCGAGGCGGCCTTTTCCCAGCTCGCGATAGGCAAAAGCGCTGAGAACGAGTCGGGGGAGTAGGGTCCCCGGACAGCCGGCGCCTACCCTGGTTCCGCGAAGAGTTTCAGCACTGGCCCGCAGATCAAGGCCAACCCATTGCTCGAATTGACATCTTTGCAATGATCTATTACGATTATTCCGTTTGATAGTATTGAACCTATTGATGCTATTAATCCGATGATTTAGTCGATTCCTGTAGTTTCTGCAGGTTGACCAGGGTGAACAATGATCAAGCAACGTCAAAACGACTCGGAACTCCTGGACTACATCGTTAACAACGGATTCGTCCCCGGCGCCAGGCTGCCTTCGTTGAACGACCTCAGCGCTGAATTGGGCGTCAGTATCGGCAAGTTGCGCGAGCAGTTGGAAGCCGCACGCGTGCTCGGGCTTGTGGCGGCCCGTCCCCGGCGCGGCATCGAGTGCAACAGCTACAGCTTCACGCCCGCGGCGCGCGCCAGCCTCATGTTTGGCCTGGCTACGAACGAACGCCTCTTCCGCGAGTTCAGCGAGCTGCGCAATGGCATTGAGAGCGCGTTCTGGCGGCCGGCCGTACTCTCCCTCACCGATGAGGACAAGCAGGACCTGAAGCGCTACGTTTCGCTCGCCTGGCACAAGCTGCAGCAGAGCCGCATCCAGATTCCTCATCAGGAGCACCGCGCCTTCCACATGACGGTTTTCCGCAGGCTTGACAACCTGTTCGCCACCGGGCTGCTAGAGACCTACTGGGACGCCTATGAGGCAGTCGAGCTGAATTTGTACGCCGACTACGGCTACCTGACAGAGGTTTGGGGTTATCACGAGGGGATCGCAGAGGCGATTGAAAGAAACGAAGTTGATGAAGCCAGGGCTTTGCACGAGGAGCACCTGTTGCTGCTGAGAACGAGAGACGTTCCTCGCAGCAGTGCGCGCCAGGCGTCATTCGCAGAAGAGAATAGCATGGTAAGGAGTCAAACATGAGTGTTGCAGTTCGGGAAGCGCCAGTTGTAGTGCCGGACGCGCCGGCAGCCGTCAATGACTTTGCCATCAACGTGGCGACGGCGAACGGCTCCGGTAGCCAGACGAGCAACGGTGTCCTGCTACGCGCTCTTTTCAAGATGGGAATTCCGATAAACGGCAAGAACCTGTTTCCCAGCAACATCCAGGGTCTGCCGACCTGGTACATCATTCGCCTGAGCAAGGACGGCTTTCTGGCGCGCAGGGAGATGACCGACATTCAGGTCTGTATGAATGGACGGACCGTTGCAGAGGATATGGAAAGGGTTGTTCCCGGCGGCATCGTCATCTACGACGATTCCTTGCCGGTAGCCAACAACCGCAAAGACGTTACCTATTACGCGATGCCGGTGAAGGACCTCGTCAAAGAGGCCGGCCTGCCCCATGCTCTGCGAGACTATGTGGCCAACATGGTCTATGTTGGCGTGCTGGCGGAGTTGCTGGGCATCGAGCCGGCAGAGATTGAGGCGGCGCTGCTGCATCATTTTGAGGGCAAAGAGAAGGCTGCCGGGCTCAACATGGCGATGGTCGAACGCGCAATAGAGTGGACCAGCGGTCACGATATGCGGAATGAAAGCTATCGCGTAGAACGTATGACGGGATTCAACGAAGGCAAGATCCTGGTGGATGGCAATACCGCGGGCGCCCTGGGTGCCCTGGCCGGCGGCCTGTCCCTCGCCTCCTGGTACCCCATCACGCCGTCGTCCAGCCTGGCCGAGTCGATAGAAAAGTACGCGCCCGCCTTGCGAACCGATCCGGACACCGACAAGGCGACCGTCGCCGTCATTCAGGCTGAAGATGAGCTGTCGGCGATTGGAATGGTCGTAGGCGCAGGCTGGACGGGCGCAAGGGCGATGACCTGTACGAGCGGGCCCGGGATCAGCCTGATGTCTGAATTTGCCGGGCTGGCCTACTTCGCCGAGGTGCCGGCGGTCATCTGGGACATCCAGAGGATGGGGCCGAGCACAGGATTGCCGACCCGCACCTCCCAGGGAGATATTCATGCCTCCTACTATCTTGGGCACGGGGACACGAGACACGTGGTGCTCTTCCCCGCCAATCCGGCCGAGTGCTTCGAATTCGGCCGCGTCGCCTTTGACCTGGCGGAGGAGCTGCAGACGCTCGTGTTCGTTCTGAGCGACCTCGATCTGGGGATGAACATGCACATTTCGGAGCCGTTCGAATATTCGGACGCCCCCTTCAGGCGCGGCAAGGTGCTGAGTGCAGAGGACCTGGAGGAAAGGCAGGGTTCCTGGGGGCGCTACATGGATGTCGATGGCGACGGCGTTGCCTACCGCACGCTGCCGGGCACAAGGCACAACATGGCCGCCTACTTCACGCGCGGCACCGGTCACAATGAGTACGGCTATTACAGCGAGCGGCCCGAAGACTGGGAGCAGAACCTGGAGAGGCTGAAGCGAAAGTTTGAGACGGCTCGACAGATGGTGCCGCCTCCCATTCTGGATGAAGTTGACGGGGCTGACGTTGGGATCATCAGTTTGGGCAGCAATCACGACGGTGTCGAAGAGGCGCGTGCGCGTCTTGCGGCTACAGGCCTGACGACAAATTACCTGCGGCTGCGGGCTTTGCCCATAGACGAAAGCGTTCGCTCATTCATCGACAGAAACAAGACAGTCTTTGTTATTGAGGCGAACAGTGACGGCCAGCTCCACTCGATTCTGACGACCGAAGAACCGGCGCAGGCTCTGAAACTTGTATCGATGGCAAAGTGTGACGGACTTCCCCTCAGCGCTCGCTACATCGCTGAGCAGGTTCGGAAAGCATTGGAGGAGGAACTGATATGAGTACCAGGACCAGAACAGACGCGGCGGCCAGACGCGCCGCACGCCCCGCAAAGACCAACCGCATCGGCCTGGAAAAGACCTCCTATCGCGGGCGGCCTTCCACCTTGTGCAAGGGCTGCGGACACGACAGCATCAGCCAGCGCATTGTCAATGCGGCCTGGGAGATGGGCCTGGACCAGACGCAGGTTGTGAAATTAAGCGGGATCGGATGCAGCAGCAAGACCCCGGCCTACTACCTGGGCTGGAGCCACGGCTTCAACAGCTTGCACGGGCGCATGCCTTCGGTGGCGACCGGGGCGATTATCGCCAACGCCTCGTTGGAGGTGATCGGAGTCAGCGGAGACGGCGACACAGCCTCTATCGGCATCGGCCAGTTCAAGCACGCGGTAAGACGCAACCTGCCCCTTATCTATATCGTCGAAAACAACGGTGTTTACGGCCTTACCAAGGGCCAGTTCAGCGCCACCGCCGATGAAGGCCAGTTTCTCAAGTACCAGGGCGTAAACGACTTGCCGCCGCTGGACATCTGCATGGAAGCCCTGACCGCCAATGCGACTTTCGTCGCCCGCAGTTTCGCCGGTGATATGAAGCAGCTGGAGGCATTGCTGAAGGCCGCCATGAACCACCGCGGCATCGCGGTCCTGGATATCATCAGCCCCTGTGTAACGTTCAACAACCACGACACGTCGACGAAGAGTTACGGGTTCGGGCGAGCGAACGAGATTCGGTTACACGATCTGAGTTTTGTGCCCGAATTTGAAGAAATCCAAATCGAAGAGTACGAAGACGAGATCGAGGTCGAATTGCATGACGGCGGCAGCATAATTCTCAAGAAGATTGATCCGGATCATGACCCGAAGGATCGAACGGCCGCTTACAATGTGATTCAGCAGTCTTTGGACGAGCAGAAGTTGATCACAGGGTTGCTGTACATCAACGAAGAGGAACCGACTTTCACAGAGCTTCTGGATCTGACGGACACGCCCCTTACGCATTTGCCCGACGAGAAACTGCGCCCGAGCAGGGAAGCGCTGGAAGGCGTTATGGCGACGCTGGCTTAGGGAGAGAGAAGGTCGTACGGGATCTTGCGGGGTCGTGCGACGCCGATTGAAAAGCGGGGTCGGCTTCAGTCAGCCGGTCGCAATGTCGCTGGAGGCCGGACCGGTTGCTCCTGCCATTGGTGTACGCGGCGGCGTTCCATCCTGGGACGGGGCCGGCGCTTCTCCATAGTAGCCGCGCAGTTCAGGCGGCATCATACGCGCAACTTCAAGCATGATTTCAGTCGTATAATCCTGCACATCTTCCATCGAGCCCGCGGGGAAGAGCACCGGCTGTCCGAATTGAACGGAGAGTTGCGTGCGCTTGAAAGGATTGAGCCAGTTCTTGTGCAGGTGGGGAATCTCCAGCACTGCCACGGGTACCACAGGCACGCCTGCTTCGATGGCGATTCGCACTGCCCCGCTCTTGCCGCGCCGCATGGGTCTGCCGCGGTTGCGGGTCCCCTCAGGAAACATGCCCACAATACGCCCCTGTTTCAGAAGCTCAACGCTGTACTCTATCGCCTCGATGTCGCGTGCGCCCCGGTTGATGGGAAATGCGCCTATGCGGTACAGCAGAAAAGTCACCACCGGATGGATGTTGAAGAGCTCCCTTTTTGCCATATAGAAGACTTGGCGCGGTGAAGCGAAGCCCATAACAAAACAGTCCATGCCGCCGGGATGATTGCAGGCCAGAACCACGCCTCCCTTTAGGGGCACGTTTTCCACGCCCTCCACTCTCAGAGAGCAGAACAAGGGGCGCAAGACGGTAAGCGCCGCGTGGCAGAATTTCCATAAACCGGAGGCGTCGGAAGGTATCCTCATTCTTGCTTCAATTCAACCTTCTGATTTCTTCTCGAATCTGCTTCAGTACGAACAGTACGCGCTGGTCCTCCTGAGTCGGTTCCTGCTCTGCCTCGGGCATCCATCCTCCGAAGGCGACGCCGCTGAACACCATTTCGGCTTCGCCCGTGAAAAGATGCAGCCGGTTGCGCAGCAGGAAATAACGCCGCAGGTCGCTCTCAGCCAGCAGCATGTTTTCCAGCCCATAGTGGAGCATTCCCCGATCCCGCCAGAGGCTTGCCTCCTCCGGGTCCACAACTACCATGAAGTTCAGCACTTTCAGCGCATCGGCAAGACGGTGTTGGGAAATATACACGGAGCGCAGGTTGTTCAGAATGCGCTGTATCCATGCGCTGGTGCTCGTGCGGTACTGTTCCAGAGAGACGGAGACGCGAATCGGCTGCTGGAAGATCTGCGTGAGGTAGTAGGAGAGCTCCTCGCTGCCAACGACCTTGCCATGAAAGGGATCGAGAATCCACACGCCGTTCATGTCTCTGTACTCCAACATGAAGTGCCCTGGCAGTCCCAGCCCCTGCAGGTTCATGCCCAGGCGGTGCCCTACGGCCGTGTAAAGGAGGCTGAGCGTAATGGGAAGGCCGAGACGGGCGTCGAGCACGCAGTGAAGGAAGCTGTTGGACGGGTCGTAGTAGTTTTCAACGTTTCCGATAAAGTCGTATTCGCCGTGCAGGACCGCGATCAGAGCCTCTGCCCTGGCGCGGCCGAGCGCCCCGACCGGCATATTTTGTTCGACCTGGTCGGCCAGCTCATCCAGGCGTCTGATGTAGCTGTCTACGTCCAGCCCGGGCTCGATGAGTTTGCCCAGCAGGAGAGCCAGCTTCTCCGGACGTTCGCTGTCCGTCCGCATCGCGGCTGAGAATTCTTTCAGAAGGTCCACCGGAGCTCCTTTCCGGTCCGCAGGCTTTGTCAGTTCTTGGGACGGCGCCACTCCGTCACTTTCGCAGTTTCTCACTGGTAAGTCACCAGTGCACGTTACCAAAAAGCGGCGATTCTGGCAAGTAATCCCAGCCTTATCCAGGGGCGGGAAGGGCCGCGATGGCACGCTGGACAGATCATTTGCAGGACTGTCGGGAAATGGTGAAACCTGGCGCTCGTCGTCGCCCTGGGTTGTCGAACTTCAAATGACAGGAGTCGATCAGGGGAGGATCGCCATGATAACAGAGTTCAGCGCTGCCAGTGCGATCGGACCGACCAGCGCGCTGAAGCAGCCGCGGCGCAGTTCGAATCCGCTTACCAGGTTCGCCGTAAGCCAGAACACTGCCGCGTTGATAAAGACGCTGAAGAGTCCGAAGGTCAGGACGAGCAGAGGGAAGGAAAGAAAGCGCAGGATGGGACCGAGGACGGCGTTCAACAGGCCCAGTACGACGGCAACGACAAGCGCCGTACCGAAGTTTTCGATGTCGACGCCAAACAACCCAATGCGGGATATGACCAGGAGACTCAGCGTCGTAACTATCCAAATTGTCAACAGCTCCATCGTCCGGCTCCTACCTGAGTTCGAGTTTGGCTTCTGCTATACTCTACGGCTTGGCAGGCTCGAAGTTGCTTCTTCTGCGCAAAGACTTCGCAGTCGAAATCTATTCTTTCCTCAGCTCCTTCCCAAATATGCCCGGCTTCAGGCCGAAGGGGACCGCTTAGCGATCAGCTCTCCGCCATCGACGCGCACTACTTCACCTGTCGTATAGTTGGATTCGATCAGGAACCTGACGGCGTGGGCGACGTCCTCGGCCTTTCCCCAACGGTTCAGCAGTGTACGCTCGCTGCTGCGCCGCAGCCTCTCTTCGGTGTAATGCGGTGGAGGCAGCACAGGGCCCGGAGCCACTGCATTTACCCGCACGGTGGGGGCAAGTTCCAGCGCCATCTGTCGAGTCAGAGCGAGAAGGGCGGACTTTGCAACTGCGTGGCCGGTGAAATTGGGCCAGGCATGCCAGGCTGAAAGGTCTACGATATTGACGATTGCCGCTTCCGGTTGGTCCAGAAGGAGGGGCGCCAGTTCGTTGCTGACGTAGAAGCTGCCGTGAACGGAAACGTCGAGAATCCGGTGCCACGTCCCGTAGCTGTCGGTCGGAAAGGAATGCTGGGCGAACCAGTCGGCCGAATTGACGAGTACGCTCAGCCGGCCGAAACGATCGCGCACGAACTGTGCCATTTTCTGTACTGCATGTAGATTGGAAACATCACACTGCACAGTTGTTGCGCGGACGCCGAGCGCCTCTGCTTCAAGTGCGGTCTCCGCCGCGGCGCTACCTGAACTGTTGTAGAGAATGACTACATCTGCGCCGGCGCGGGCAAGGTCCAGGACAATTGCCTTTCCCACGCGATGCGCGCCGCCTGTTACCAATGCCGCACAGCCGCGGATATTCATTGTGCCTCCGGCGCTGCCAGTTGAGAATGGTGGACGATATGACTATGTTGGAGGGGGGCCGCATTTGACTGTCAGCCGCCCCGGCCGCCTGCCCGTTCCAATGCCCGCAGGCGCCAATCAAAAAAGCGACGGAAGTTAAGCTCTTCCGCCGCCCCATTCAGGCAAATACTGCCAGGTGAAAAATGTGCCAGCAATCTACTCGCGCATCGTATCCAAAGTTCGCTGAATGATCTCCGCCTGTTCGGAGCGGGCGCGGTGTTGTTTTCGCTTGCGGCGCCGCGTAGACTTGGGCAGGACAACCTCCTCGCCTCCGGCCTCCATGGCGCGTTTGAAGGCCAGCTCCATCGGCGAGAGGACCTCGATGTTCTCAAACTTGTCAACGACCTGCGAATCTGACTCTTCCTCTGAAGACGCCTCTCCATCGGTTGCTTCAGCCTCATCCCCTTCAGGCTCTTCCCGCAACCCCTTAATGCTGACGTCGATGTGGCGGCGACGGCGATTGACCGTCATGATGCGAACTTCCAGCTTCTCATCGATTTCAACTACGTCTTCCGGCTTCTCGACGTAGTTGTTCCCCATCTCACGTACGTGAAGCAGGGCGTCGGTGCCCACGCCAATGTTGATGAAGGCGCCATAGGGTACCATTCTGGAAACAACACCTTCGACGACTTCACCCTCTTGGAGGTCTCGAATCGTCCTGGTGTCCGGCGGAATCATGGTCAGGCTGATACGGTTTCGCTCACGGTTCAACCGTTTGATCCAGACTGTAACGTTCTGGCCTTCCTCCACGACCTCCTTCACGTTGGTCACGCGGCCGACCGACAGTTCGGAGATATGGACCAAGCCATCACGGCCGGCGCCTATGTCGACAAAGGCGCCAAAGTCGGTAACTTGCTTTACTTTGCCGGTCAATTCCTGGCCGACGCTCAGGCGAACGACCGTCTTGCCGGAGTCGTCCTCGTTAGTGGTCTCGTCGGCATCTTCGATCTCGACAGTACGGGGTTCTTCGGTCATCTTCCGCTCCTCATTGACGACGGTACTGTCCCTGCGCAGCACCGCTACGCAGTATACCTTTCTTTGTTTCTCCAGACAAAAGTCAAGAGGTACGAAATCCCTTTAAGGTTCTCGTCAGACATTGAACCGAAAGTTCATAATATCGCCGTCTTGCACCAGGTATTCCTTGCCCTCGAGCCTCAACAGACCCTGGTTGCGAGCAGCGGCCATACTCCCGGACTCCTCAAGGCTGTCGAAATGGACGGTTTCCGCCCGAATGAAGCCCCTTTGCATGTCGGTGTGGACAACACCCGCCGCCTCGGGCGCAGTTGCTCCTGCGCCGACGGCCCAGGAGCGGACCTCGTTGTCGCCAATCGTAAAGAAACTGATCAGACCCAAAAGTTGGTAACAGCGCCGGATCGCCCTGTTCAATCCCTGCTCCACGATTCCAAACCCAACCAGGAATTCAGCAGCCTCCTCCGCCGTCATAAGGGCGATTTCGGCCTCCAGACGTCCCCGCAGGAAGAAGGTTCCTTCATTCAGGAGGCGCGAAAACGACTCTTCTTCATCTTCATCGCCTGCGTTGACTACGCGCAAAATCGGCTTCAGACTCAGAAAGCCAAAGCCGCCCAGCAGCTTCTGCTCTTCAGCGGACAGCGCAGCCTCTCTCAAAGGCGACCCTTCCTCAAGCAGCGGGTAGAGTCGCCTGAGCAGCTCTTCTTCGAGCGCCAGACGCTGACGCTCTTCAACGGGACCGCGTGAGCGCTGGGCCGCGATCCGTTCCAGGCGTCCCTCGATCGTAACCATATCGTTGAGCAGGAACTCCGTTTCCATCTCTGCAAAGTCCGCGCCCGGGTCGACGCTGTCATTGGGGTGGGGAACATTGGGGTCGTGGAAAGCCCGCGCGACCAGCAGCAACGCATCGTTTGTGGCGATTGCGTTCAGAAGAGGGCCGCGAATCTGCCCCTCTCTGCCAATATCGCTGGTCAGTCCTGCAATGTCGTTATAGGTCACCTGGGCGTAGACGGCCTTGCGAGGGGCAAACATCTGCGCGAGGAAACCGAGACGCGGGTCCGGCACGTCCACAACCGCGGTATGGACCTCCAGTTGTCCGCTGGAGTAGGCCGTCGCGGCGGTAGCGCTGCGGGTCAACGCGTTGAAAATCGTTGTCTTACCGCTATTTGGCCCGCCTACGATTCCGATTCTCATTGGCTGTTGCCCGTTCCTGCTGTCCTACTAAGTCGGATTCCGGTCGCAACCCCCGGGGTCCCGACTTCGCCTGCGACTGTCATACAGGAGATGGCGTCGGATGCAATCCCGGATAGCGGCCGCGCACAGTTCTGCGGATGGCATCAGGGTCCGGAATCCCTGCCAGCCCGCCGCCCTTGAGGATCGACATCGACCTTTTCCAAGAGATGACGCCTGAAGAAAGATGTTCCCTATCCCGTGACGGGTGAGAGTTGGCTGTCCCGCCCATAATGAATTCGAGACGCGAGGAGTTTTCGTTCCGTCTTTCCAAACTACTGCAAGGCGGCTTGGTTCTGACTGTCGCGGCAGTGGTGCCATCATACCGCACCTTTGGCTTTGACGCACGGAAATACCCTGCACAGATGGATCCCAGTTTCGAGGGGAACTTTCCTATACATCGGAAAGCAGCCAGACCGCTGTCTGTTCCCCGCATTCTGCCCGCAGGGCCGGGTCTTGGCCCTGCCCTCGCTCCCGCAGCTACTCCGCCTCCACCTCCAACCATTAGCCACTGTCCGCTTCAGTTCTGACCATCGCCGTACTTCCCCTTGTCGACACGCAGGCTTACTTCGGCACTGCTGGCATACCTGACCAGACGCCATTGCCCTGCGAAGTCGTTTGCATCGCGGACTCCCTGCGCTGATCACACAAGAAATGGTGGTTTCAGCCCAGACAACAATGCCGCCCCATCTGAAGAAAAAAATATAGAATATCGCACATCCCCCTTTCAATGTGGACAAAACAGGACAAAACAGGACATTGCCCTCAAATCACTTACCCGTGAGCCCTTGAACTGTACGGCTCCTTGACCTTTGTCAGTAAAGCAACTTGCTCCCACAAATTGCCTACCCGCGCAACGCCGCACGCTCTCGCCGCGCTTAACCTCAATCAAGGTCAATTGCATCTTACTGCGTCACTCTCCTTACAGGTTTCCTGACATGCAAGGCCAGGCCGTGCCACCGCCCTCACGCCGCCAGCTCCTCCGCCATTTACCGCTGACCACTGACTACTGCCGTTTGACTACTTCCGTTCCGACAGTTGCCGTAGATTCCCGCCAGTCTGATCCCATCAGAAACCTGTGATGCACACCCACAATTGGATGAATTTCATATACTTCTGGATGAATTTCATATACTTCGGCAGGCAGCCAGGCTTGGCCATTCCCTTTCCGCTCAGCTCTGTATACCTATACAAAACATAAACAAAACCTGTACACATTCGGCAGCCGACCAACCGCGAACAGCCGCATTTCCGAGCCGACTTTGCGGCCGGAATCAGCTCTAAAACACGCTCCCGCGACGCCTCCCTTGCCACCGCTTTTGGGCCGATTTTTTGCACAAAGTGATGCATCCCTAGTGATGCACTGCTTTCG
>VXRG01000008.1 GCA_009838625.1 Caldilineaceae bacterium SB0664_bin_27 | reverse complement strand
CCGTCACCCGCCCCATGACCGACATGATGATTGAGGCCGCCGAGCGCAACAACGGCAAGCTGGAAGGGGCGGAAAACTACCACCGCGTGCCCATGGCCCGTTTCCAAGCCAAGGTGATCGACTCCGGCATCATCGGCGAAGTCGGTCGCATCTACCGCATCTTTCACGAAGGTGGCTATCACGGAATGAGCATGCTCCGCCTTCTCGCTGGCAGCCCTCCCAAGTCAATCCTCGGCCTCACCCACGTGACCGACGTCGTGCCAATCATCGACCGCATGAAGCGCCACCATTCCCAGGAAAACTGCACCACCAGCTTTCTGGAGTTCGAAAACGGCGCCGCCGCCACCATGATCTACTCCAATGTGATCCACGCCCGCTCTCTGGGCCGCAAAATGGTCGGAATCTCCCAGATCGACGGAACTCGCGGCGCCATCGTTGAGGACACTGTCTACTTCACCGACCCCGACACCTATCAGGATGGCGCAAGCGCCGTACCCTACGAGCCGCAGCGATCTTTCATCGAAGTCGAAGGCCGCAACGTCCTTGAAAGTATCAGCCTGGAGCTGCCCGACCAGGAGATCGTTTGGCAGAACCCATACGCCCATCTCGGTATCGGCGAGAACAACGGCCGCGGCGTCGACATGGCCGACCAGTTCATGAGCATCGCCAACGCCGTGCTTCACGACATCGAACCGACCTACGGCGTGCAGGAAGCCCGCCTAGACCAGGAGATGTCCCTGGCCGCCTCCGAGTCTGCGCTCATGAACAAGCAGCCGCTGGCCTTCCCCTTGCGCTCGCCCTCGAAAGCCGAGGAGCAGATCCAGGAACGCTTCAAAGAGACCTACGGCTACGATTACACCGACACGGAACCGCTGCTCGATGTATTCTATCCCCGCCGCTAAGCACTCTCTGGTGTAAAGGCAGCAACGAGCAGCGGCATATACCCGACTTTGCGGAAAGGAAGTGAACTGTGCAGTTTCTCGATATGGAAAAAAAGGGGATTTCCCGCTACCTTCTCGACGCCGACGTGGAAGGCGAACCCTTGCGAGTCCACATCTCGGAGGTCGAAGCCGGCCAGCGCTCCCACCCCCCTCACAAACACGGGGGCTTCGAAGCCTTCTATATGATTGAAGGAGAGGGGACGCTGGAGATCGACGGGGAGCGCCATCCACTGCGCGCCAACGAAGCGGTCGTATTCGACCCGCACAAGCTGCACGGCCTCGTCAACACCAGCCAGGCACCCATGCGCTACATGGTCATCATCCGCCCCGAAGAGAACGAATGATGATGTCGTAACTCTTTACTTCAGTATAAGTATGCGTTGATTATAAGACGCAAAGGAATACTCCTTTGCGTCTTTTTCGTCTCACGAAAAATCAAGCTGCATCAGCAGGTCCATGAACTGGATGCTCATCTTCTCCGAGCCCAGTTCCGTGCTGGAGTAGGGATTGTCGAAGTGCAGGAACCCGCTGACCGGTTCCTCCTTTTCGTTTACGAGCAGAGGCCCTTCCCAGCCAAAATCGACGCTCTCGCCCCGCAGGCTGGTCAGGTGTACACTGTCCTCCCCGAACGTAACATCCAGTGCCGTCACCTTCTCCACGAATTCGGCAAAACTGCCGTCCGTTTCCGCTCGCCCCATCTGCACGACCCAGATATTTTTCTGCCCGTAAGAACGCAACTCCCTAAACGCGTTTCTGCCCGTTTCAGTGAGCGTCAGTCCCGCCGACGCCGTCATAGCCAGATAACCGTCCCCGACGCGGGCACAGGCCCAGCCGTCCCGAATCTCGTGTTCGTCAAAGGCATAAGTCGGGAAATAAGCGTGGGTAAAGCCCAGCCAGTCATCCTCCGGCAGCCGGTGGACCGCCACCAGCAGATCCTTCCACTGAACAGCCCGAGGAAGCACAACGTTCCCATGCCAGAAGTTCGGCCGGTGAGAGCCGTCCTCGCTGAGACAGGGCGGGTGGGTGACGAAAACGACAGCCTCTGGCGAAAAAGTCGCCTGCCAGATATGCTGCTGATAACCGTATTCGCCGGGCCGGAAATCCTGGGCCGAACACAGCATATAATCCGGCGTCTTATAGGTGACCTTGTTTACCTCCCAACTGCCCTCTTCCCGGTCGCACCACGCCTCCAATTGACCCGCATGCCGTTCCCGGTTCCAGATCTCATCAGCCGGGTCGATTGCGATCGCCTCGATAACCGGCGGCAGCTGATAGTTCACGGCGCAGGCCAGGCTCACCGTCCCCCGGATACTCCGGTTGAAGATCCCCTTACCCCACAGCAGCCGAGTCATGCCCGATGTAGGCTCCCGAAAGGCATCCTTGATGAATGGCGCATAGGTCCGCCCGTGGCTCGAGCCGAACACCCCCTTGAAGGAGTTGACCGCCAGCCCGAAGAACATCTTGTCCAACACGACCGCCGCCAGTTCGCGCACGTCGTCGTTCTCCGCCAGGTCGACCAGATGGCTGAGGGCCAGCACATCTTCCTCAAAATAGGTATTGGAGTCCCACTCCCTGAAACCGCCTGCGGCCCGCTTTCGCAGCCACGAAAGAGCACGCTCCTCGCCCTTGGCGCGGTGTTCGCTGCCGGTCAGTCCGGCATTCGTGAACAGCTCGTCCGGCAACAACTGGCCGGCCAGAATCTCGCAGGTGTGGAAGAGTATCTGATGGTTCTCCGACCAGAAGCACATTGCATCTGCGCCCGGCTGGTCCATCCAGTAACGGAAACTCTGGAAACAATTTTGTAGCGGCTCGACCAGCGCCTGCGGGAACCCTGGCTCCTCAATGTAGCGTCCCGCCATACCCAGCAGACCGACCAGGTCAAAGTCGCTGCAATCTGCCCGCTCGTTTATCGAAGCAATGCAGTCAAGAATGACCTGCTCGTTGAGATTGTCCCACATGCCCAGCTCCATCGCCGCGATCTCGGCGAAGACACTGCCCTCCGCGCCGCGGCGCGCGGCATTGAGCAGGGCCTCCCGCCGCCGTTGTGGATAGGTGCCGTAGCGTTCAGTGGAATACTCATTGTTGCCGACGATATGAATGTCCATTCGGCGTTCAACGCGCAGGTCATTGACATAATAGTGCTCGGGATTGGGAAAGAGAAAGACTTCGTAGTCGTCCTGCGGAAACTGGAACGCGGTCCCCAGGACCACCTCTTCCCTCGTTTCGCCCTTCGTGTGGTGTTCGCTGTAGATGCGCCCGCCCTTGCGCATCAACCGCAGCGCAAAGTCGTCGGTAACCTCTTGCCCGTCAGCCCACTGCACAGTCACCTTTGCATGGCGGCTGTACACATCTCTGTCCAGGTAGGCCTGGTCAAAGATCGACTCCAGCGTCTGCCTCCTGCTTGCCGGCCGCACCGACGTCGGCAACAGCACACGGATGTTGTCGAGTGATCTGTTGCCCCCGTCCTCTTGGTCTGTCAACTGCAGGGCCATCACGTACGGACACTCTCGCAACGCTACCGCCTCGAAACAGACGCCAATTTCGTTGCGCCCCTCCTTCAGCTTCGCCGGAAAGGAGGCGGTATTGGGCAGCTGGTGATGAAAATGCTCCACGCGGTGGTAATGTTCTTCGTTGACCCAGATGTCCGCCGGGCCGTTTGTCGTCAGGGAAAACGTAACTTCACAGGCGGCGGGAACGTCCAGCACACAGAAGGCCCAGGCCTGCAGATAATGGGGCGTATGGTGAAAAGTGGACAGGTCTACGAAGTGGTCGTCAAGACAGCGGATGACGCGCCACCTGGTCTCGTCGCGGTCAGGGACAATACTGTGTCTCTCCAGGGCGCCGGCGAATATCTCCGGGGACGCGGGGATCGCGCCCTCCGGATCACTTCCGCCTCCTGCTGCCGCGGCCCTGACATCGGCGACGATCTGTTTCTTATAGTCTGGACCCGTAAAGCCTTCGACCTCCGCAAGCGGCGCCGCCAGCGGGCCCGCCACCAGCCAGTCATGCACAAAGCCGGCCTGTAGGGCGGATTCCTGCCAGACCGGCGTCAAAGACATCTGTCCCTCAGCCTCCGCTTCTTTCGATTCCCCGGCCGGCTGAGCGTCCATCTCTGTGCTCATAGATCGTTTACTCCGATTGGTTCTTTCTTGGTTGGACTAGCTACAATGCAAAGAGGCCGCGATACGCGACCTCCGACGAAAATTCCAGCGTAGAAACGGGTTGAGTCCGCTATTCGTACAATACGCAGCGGACCTTATGGCCGCCCTCCAGCTCCAGCAGAGGCGGGTTGCGGGTATCGCACACGCCGGCAATCGCCTTGCGGCAGCGCGGGTGGAACGGACATCCTTCCGGGATCGAGTAAGGATCCGGGACCGAGCCGCGAATCGCAGTCAACTGACTGGTTATTCCCTGGGCCGACTTGCGTCCCAACAGGGGAATCGAGCGCAGCAGGGCCTGTGTGTAAGGATGCTTGGGATCATAGAAAATGGTATCGACGTCGGCCATCTCCACCACTTCGCCCAGATACATGACCACCACATAGTCGACCATCTGAGCGATCACGCCCAAGTCGTGCGTGATAAAGATGATCGCCATGCCCAGCTCATCTTGCAACTCGCGCATCAGTGTCAAGATCTGGGCCTGAGTGGTCACGTCCAGGGCCGTTGTCGGCTCATCGGCGATGAGCAAACTAGGCCGGCAGGAGAGCGCCATCGCAATCATGGCGCGCTGCCGCATGCCGCCGCTCAACTGGTGGGGATAGCGGTCGATTGTGCGCTCCGGCTGGGGCATGCCCACTCTGTTCAGCACGTCGATCGCCTGCGCGCGGGCCTCTTCCTTGTCGACATCCTGGTGCAGGAGGATCGCCTCAATGATCTGATTCCCAATCGTATGAACAGGGCTGAGCGAAGTCATCGGCTCCTGAAAGACCATTGAAATCTCGCCGCCGCGGATCGAACGCGCCTGCGTGCCCATGGCATCGATCTTGGTCATGTCAATAACCTGATCGGTGACGCTGCCGTTCTCCTGATTTTGCAGGTGGAACAAGACTTCCCCCTCGACCACCCGTCCCGGGGAAGGCACAATCGCCATGATCGAGCGGGCCGTGATAGATTTGCCGCAGCCGCTTTCACCGACCAAGCCCACCGTCTGACCGCGACGCACGGTAAAATCAACCCCCTCCAACGCCCGCACAATCCCCTGCGCAAGGAAAAAGTGCGTCTTCAGCCCCTTTACTTCCAGGAGCATCTCTTTGGACTCGGCGGATTCACCGCTGGCCGTCACACTGTCGATTTGCGAAGACGAAATTGTCATGAGTGAAATCCGTTCTCTTCATGTACGATCAGTTGCCAATCAGTTCCGAACTCTTCGACAACCAACCGTATGTCATAGCCTTCTTGCTTCCAAATGGAACAAGATCTGCTCTAACAGCTACTTGGCATATGGGTCGGCGGCGTCGCGAATGCCGTCGCCAAGAAAATTGAAAGCCAGTACAGCCAGAACCACCGCCAAGCCAGGGGTCAAGACCCAAGGTGCGAGAGCGACGGAACGTAGATTCTGGGCCTCTTGCAACAGTACGCCCCAACTGATGGCCGGCGCGCGCAGGCCCAGACCAATGAAACTAAGACCCGTTTCCGACAGAATAATGCCCGGAATCGCCAATGTCAAGGACGCGATAATGTGGCTGAGGAACGAGGGAACCATGTGACGCAGTATAATGCGCATCTCGCCCGAACCGCAGAAGCGGGCCGCCATCACAAAATCCTCTTCTCTCATGCTCAGAAAACGTCCGCGCACAACCCGGGCCAACCCCGTCCAGCCTACGAACGAAAGAAGTATCGTTACGCCGAAATATAAGCGCACCACCGGCCAGTCGGCAGGCAGAGCCGCAGCCAGCGCCATGATCAGCGGAATCTCCGGAATCGAGCGGATGAACTCGATCAGCCGTTGGATAGCATTGTCGATCGCCCCGCCATAGAAGCCGGAAATGCCTCCGAGCAGAATACCGATAACCAGACTGATGACAACACTTACCAGACCAATGGTCAGCGAGATACGCGCGCCGTAACACAGCCGGGAGAACAGGTCCCGCCCCAGCCGGTCGGCACCCATCAGGAAGATACCCTGTTCCTCATGGGGAACGTCCAGCCCGTAGAGATGCCAGGTCGAAGGAAATCTGCCCCACATCTCGTATTCGGTTCCGCGCACAAAAAAGCGAATCGGATGAACCGTTGTCTCGTCTTCTTTGTATATGTTGCGCAAGGTCTCGGGATCCCTCTCCCTGATAATCTTGTAGACAAACGGCCTGCGAAGATTCCCTTCCGCGTCTATGATTCGGATCTTCATGGGCGGCACAAACTTATACTTTACAAAGGACTGCTCAGGGTCGTACGGGGCCACGAATTCGGCAAAAGCCGCGATCCCATACAGGATGATGACCAGAAATCCGGAGAGTACGGCCATCCGGTGCTTGCGAAATCGCCACCACATCAACTGCGAGTATGATGCTACATAGATATCTTCGTCTTCGACTATGTCGGGATCGAAACTCGCGTCGTCCCCATAGGTTTCGCTATCTTCTTCATCAGACCTGTCAATCCAGGAACGTTGAAGTGTCTCCATGTACGGTCCTCCGGGTATCCGTTCTCCCTGACTGGGACGGTACCCCTAGTCTGTGATGTTTGTCTGGCCTGACGTGCGTTCCCAGCGATTCTCCGGACGTTGACCATCTTTGGTCTGCCGTTCTAGAGCCACTCCGGCCACTCCGCGCCAAATTGGTCAGACATGCGGCCGATCCTGGACAGGCCTTGCTACATGAGTATCAGCTTCTTTGAAATACTTCGACCCTGGTGGATCCGATTGATGATGTCGGCCAGCATTGGCGCAATCGACAGTACGACCACCTTGTCAGATCGTTTTTCCTGGGGAACGGGAAGTGTGTTGGAAACGATCAGCTTGGCGATGCGATCGTCGGACTGAAGATGCTCCAGCGCGGAGGGCAGCAATACCGGGTGTGTAACCGCGAAGGCTGCAGCCCCCTCGGCTCCGGCTTCGTACAGGGCGTCTATCTGTCTGAGAACGCTGCCTCCGGCCATGATATCGTCGATAATGATCGGGCGGATACCGGCGATTTCGCCAACAACGTGCGTCGTCTCAGTAACGCTGACGCTCGTGCGCCGTTTGTGCATCACCACCAACGGCAGATTGAGCAGCTGCGCATAGCGGCCCGCCAAGCTGGCCCGGCCCACATCCGGACTCACAACGGCCGCATTTTCCCACTCCGGCTGCCGAAAATAGTCCGCTAGGATCGGCAGTGCTGAAAGCGGGTCCACGGGGATATTGAAAAAGCCCTGGATCGCCCTGGCATGGATATCTACAAATATTACGCGATCCGCTCCCATCATCTCCAGCATATTGGCAATAACCCGGGCGCTGACCGACTCACGGCCATGCGCCATCCGCTCTTGACGCGCATAAGGAAAATAGGGCACCACCACGCTGACACTGTGGGCGCTCGCCCTCCGGAATGCGTCCAGATACAGCATCAGCTCCATGACATGATCATTCACCGGCTGGCAGCAGGACTGGACTAGAAAAATATCCTGGTCGCGCACGACCTCATCGATCATTACGTGTATTTCGCTGTCGGGCAGTCGGCGAGTCGTGGATTGACCGAGTTCCACCCCGAGAGTTTCGGCAATCTCCAAGGCCAGCTCCTTGTGAGCAGAGCCGCTGAAGATGCGTAACGGGTGATACGACAAAGCCGTTCTCTCCTGTTCAGGTGTGCAAAGGGGGCGCTTGAAGGTACCTC
Organism: Caldilineaceae bacterium SB0664_bin_27; assembly: GCA_009838625.1. Lineage (GTDB taxonomy): Bacteria > Chloroflexota > Anaerolineae > Caldilineales > Caldilineaceae > Bin5. The sequence goes on along the minus strand of VXRG01000008.1, from coordinate 44,902 downwards.
CGCCGACGGCGAGTATGATAGCCCCTAACCCTCGAAATGGCAAGAGACGGGGGGCTCCTTTAACCAATCTGGCTTCGTTGTGTTATATGTGACTGTGTGACAGACGGCATGGTTGTCGGACAACAGATCTGATGGGAAGCTCGCGATAATTGGAGGGCAATGACATGGTCCGGAAGCTGTTGGTTGCGACACACAATCGGGGAAAACTCCAGGAGTACAGCAAGCTCTTGCAAGACCTGCCGCTGGCCCTCACCTTTCTTGATGAAATCGGCGTCCGAGACGAGGTTGCAGAGACCGAGAACACATTTGCCGGCAATGCCGTACTTAAGGCCCGATACTACGCCAGCCTGACCGGCCTGTGGACATGGGCCGACGACAGCGGCCTGGAAGTAGATGCCCTGCATGGAGCTCCGGGCGTGCATTCCGCCCGATATGCCGGCCCCCGTGCAACCGACCAGGACAGGAACGAGAAGCTGCTGAGGGAGCTGCGTTCCTTTCCCCGCCCATGGACCGCCCGCTTCCAATGTGTGGTTGCCATCGCGCGGCCGGCGGTCGCTCCTGCAACCTGCACAGGTACACTGGAGGGAACTATCACCAACTCTCCGCGCGGGTCACATGGTTTTGGATACGATCCCGTCTTCTTCCTTCCGGGCCACGGGCGCACACTTGCAGAGCTGCCAACTTCGGTCAAGAACGAAATCAGCCATCGGGGTCGGGCGTCAAGGCACGCAAAAGAGTTGCTGCGGGTCCTGCTGGAAGGTTAGCGGCATGCCGCGTTCGACACTCTTGGACGGACGTCGTCTCTTACAAAAGTTGAAGTGAAAATAAGGGGAGATTGCACCTGTAATGTTTGGGGAATACCTGCGAACGGATTTGACCCAATGCAAACACTACTCCGCTGGACACGCTGACATACCCTGGTGATACAATGTCCTTCTATAGCCCTGAATTCAGGGAATGACCATAAAGACAAGAATAACCTGACAAGGAGGTTCAAGAGTGAAAGACGAACTGCTCCAACCTGTATTATTCAATGTCATTACCATCGTTGCATTGTTGTTTTCCCTTTTCCAGATTGTTACCGGGGCTTCAGGGCGCCTGATCAGAACGGCCGATGCCATCCACGCACTTGAGGCGCTCACTGCAGAAGGCGTCCTCGAGGACGACTCGATAGCCTCTGGCCTCACGAGAAATCGCGACCAGCGCACGCGGCTTGACAACTACCTGATCGTGACAATGATTATCGCGATCCTGGCCAATGTCGTCGCGAACTATATTGGCAGAGGCAGGCATCACACCAATACTGCCAGGATTCGCGAACTTGAGGCAGAGCTGCGCGGGCTACGAGGGGACTAGTTCATCCGACTTACACTTACTTCATAGTGCGTCTTTCCGACTTCAGGCACCCACATGTTGTTTCAATTGAGATAGGTGCAGTACTCTGAAACGTGAGATTCAAACGAACTGCTTGGACAAAGAGGATGAGAAATGGAAGGCAAGTTGCTGCCGCCGGTGATCTTCAATGCAATTACGATTGTGTCAATGTTGTATGCCCTGAGCCAGATAATCTCTGATGGGCCGAGGCTCCGTTCCACTACAACAGGGATCACAATGGCGCTACAGGAGATCGCACACGAGAGTGAACTGGTAGATGAAGCCTTTATCTCGTCTTTTGTGGCCGATCAGGAACAAAGGCGGGGACTATTCAACGAAATCATCGTGGTAATGCTAACCGCGATTCTGGCCAACGTAGCTGCAAACTTTTTTGGCCGGGGAAGGCAAAAAGCAAACACGGCCAGAATTCGCGAGTTGGAAGAAGAACTGCGGGGACTTAAAGGGGATTAGCGCCTCAGGTCCGGACAGTTAATTCCTCACATGCGGGGCTGACCGCTGTTCGAGCTCCTCCTGCGGCTCTTGCATGCACACGGGATTTGGTTGACCCCGCCTTGGACCAGAAATGACCGTTAGCCGCATTCGCTCCCTAAACGCCCTTCTCCTGACGCCACCGCTCAAACTCCGCCAGTGTCTCGTCATTAGGCGGATAAACACCGACAATGCTGGCGCCGTCCGCAACCTTCTCCTGGAAGAATTCTTCTCTGATCTCCTGCTCGTACCCGCCGTGGGCAACCTCCTCCGCCAGATGCGCCGGTATTATCACCACGCCCTCCGCATCGCCTACCACCACGTCGCCCGGCGTCACCGCCACTCCGGCGCAGCCAATTGGGACCTGCATCTCAACCGGGTGGTGGGCCACAAATGACGTTGTCGCGTGCGGCGCCCGGATATAGGTCGGTAACTCCAGCTCCCGAAAGCCAGGTGTATCTCGCAGTGCGCCATCGGTGACGAAGCCGGCCGCACCGCGCTGCGTGATTCGCGTCCCCAGGATGTGGCCGAGAGAGGCCGCGCTGATGTCGCCGCGGGCATCGACGATCAACACATCTTCCGCTCCGACCGCCTCCACTGCCAGCCTTTGCACGTTCCTGGTGTTGTCGTAGCGTTCATCGGCGAGATCTTCTCGCGCCGGAATGTAACGCAGAGTGAATGCGTAGCCCACCATCCGCAAGTCGGGCCGCAGCGGGTAAAGACCAGCCAGAAATGTGTTGCGAAAGCCATGATTCTGAAGTTGGCTGGTAAGTGTGGCGGTCGAGACTGACCGCAGCTTCCTCTTGGCATCCGCCGAGAGCTCATGGGTCCAGACTGATTTGGCTGCCATGCTTCTCCTTGCGTCACATTTCTTCAGAGAGGGGAGACGGCCCGGAAGGCGAGCCGCTCTTGGGCATAGAGTGGTCTTACCAGCTACTGCTCCAGCCACTTTGCCCGGCCGTACTTGGCCTGGAAGTAGACGTACTCATCCTGCCGCGGCGTGGAGACGTTGCCGGTGGAGGGATAGCGGGCGATCGCATCTTCGACGATATCCACGCCCAGCCCCGGCGCATCCGGCACGACGATCGACCCGTCGACGATTTCCGGTTGCGGCTGCATAACCTCGTACCGCTGCGGCGCGTCGTCCTCCAGGTGTTCGAGAATGAGAAAGTTGGGTAACGTGGCCAGCAAATGGACCGCGGCCATCTCCGCCACAGGCCCCAAGGAGCCGTCATGGGGAGCAAAGCCAATCCCATGGGCCTCCGCCATCGCCGCCATCTTCTTCATCTGCATCAACCCGCCGGCCCGACCTGTGTCCGGCTGGATTACATCCACGATCTCCCTTTCGATCAGCTCCCGCACACCATAGATCTGCGTATGTCGTTCTCCCGCCGCGATCGGCAAATTGACATGACGTGCGACCTTTGCCAGGTTTTCGACATGCTCGGGTGGCACCGGATCTTCGTAAAATAGCAGGTCGAACTCCTCCAACGCCTGGCCGACCCGTATCGCGTCCCGCACACTGAACCAGGGCGGACCGTGGACATCTGCCATCAAGTCAATCTCCGGTCCAACCGCTTCCCGCAAAGCGCGGATCTTCGCGATCGGGTTCTCCACGCCTCCGGTCTTGAGCCCGCTGAAGCCCCTTTCCACCAGCTCCTGCCCCCGTTCCGCCGTATGCGCGTGCGCATAGAGCCTGATACGATCCCGGATCTTGCCCCCCAGAAGATTCCAGACCGGGACGCCCAACGCTTTCCCTTTGATGTCCCACAGGGCCATCTCGATGCCGGTGAGCGCACCGCCGCCAACGATGCCGGTCATGCCGTGCCCCATCATCGCCAGATAGATCTTCTGCCAGATGCGTTCAATCAGAAAAGGATCCTCGCCGATGAGAATCTCGCGCAGGTCCTGAATCGCCGTCTCAACCACCCGAGGCCAGCCCGACGCCTCGCCCACACCATAAATACCCTCATCGGTGAAGACTTTGACGAACAGCCAGTTGCGCTGCGTCCAGCCGCCGCCGGGCACGCTTGCCTGCATCAGATATGTTTTGATGTCCGTAATTTTCATAGCCGGTCGGCTTTACCCCCCATTGATCCCGGGCCAGTCCCGCCACATATCGTCCGGCGGAGGCTCGTCCTGAACAGCTTCGAGGTCGGCACGGCAGAAGTCGTACAGGACCGCCTGCCGCACCTGGTTCGACCGGTTATGGCCGGCCCCGTGTCCCATACGGTGATGCCACAGCACCACATCTCCCGCCGACCCATATGTGTGCACCGGGTCGATCTGCAGCACCGCACGCCACTCGTCCGAGTCCCACATTTCCTCTTTCCCTTTCAACGGGTTGAACGTGTAGGCCGTCTTGAACGAATGATAGAAGTGTTTGTGGCTGCCGGGCCAGATGGTGAAACCGCCTCCGTCAGGCGGCACGTCATCAACATAGCCCACGACACCCAGATGAAATGCGTGCGCGTCAACATGAAAACGGGCCGGCCGCGGCGCCTTGTCCGTATCCGGGAAAACACAGTAAATGCCTCGGATGCGCTCTGGAGTTACCAGCTCTGGGCCGAGCAGCTGCTTTGCGACCGCCTGCAGCTCTGGATTGCCATATAGGAGTTCGATCATCCACGGCTCACTGCTGCGATCGCGGTATTTCCACGTAAACCGTGAGTCGGGGAAGGCGCCCTCCCACGAATTCGGGTCGTTCCGTTTCAGTTCCTTGGGCGCCGCATCCCACCACGCGTCCCGTGTCTGGGCCATCAATTCGGGGTCCAGCACGTTACGCAGGACCAGGTAACCGTTGTCTCGAAAAAAATCGACCTTTTCAGCAGTCAGTGGTTGGTTCATATCGACTCTTACCTTCTCTCCCGTTTGTCTGGACTGCAACTCTCAGCTTTCCTCAATCGCAAGCGAGTTCTCCGGTTTCCACACAACCGAAGACTCAATACGAAGACTTCCCCGGCCCAACGGCTGCCATTCGCATCGAAGGGTAGTGTGTGTTGAACAGGCTGTGATCCCCGGATTCAACCACGATCTGCCACATCTGCCGCGTCATCGCCTCCAATCTCTCGGCATGGTTCGGATCCTGCGCCAGATTATTCATCTCGTAGGGGTCGGCGGCCAGATTGTAAAGCTCGTCATAATCGAAGCCGTTGTGGACGAATTTCCAGTCTCCGTCCCATAGCAGCCGCTGGCTGATAATATAGCGCCCGCCAAAGTATTCAGCAAAACCTTGCTGATAATCCGATGTGTCTTGCGGGCTGGCCAGCACACGTGCAAAAGAGCGCCCGTCAATCTGGTCCAGCGGCTGCGCACCGACCAGATCCAGCAGGGTCTGGCCGACATCCTGCAGCCCGACGCGGGCATCGCTCACAGCCGCTTCCGCTACGCCGGGCCCAGCCACTACCAGGGGAATGTTGTAAGCTTCTTCGAACGCGCCGATATTCTTACAGTACAGCCCGTGGGCACCCAGGAAATCCCCGTGATCAGAAGTCAGGACCACGATCGTATTGTCAAGCTGCCCAGCGACCTCCACCCGCTCCAGCAGTCGCCCGAACTGCTCGTCGATTTCGCTAATTGAAGCATAGTAACAGGCCGCCGCCTCGCGGTGTTCCCGGTCCGTCCAATCGCTCCATGCCTGCGCCGACCTCTTATACAGATTAGGCTGGCCGCTCAAATCGTTGTGGACGTTCGGCTGCAGAGGGATCGAGTCTACGTCATACTGCGCGAATGCATCCTCGTGGCAGTAGAAAGGGTCATGCGGTTCGGTGAAACTGACAAAACAGCACCAGGGCGCATCGTCTTCTATGGCTGCGTCGAGATAACCCAGAGCCGCGTCCGTCTTTTCGCCCATCCCGCGCTCGCCGGCCGGCCGGTCACAGACGCCGTAGAAGCGGTTCGGCTCATAACCGGCGGGGCTCTCCAGAAATCGCTCAAGCGAAAAATTTACAGACCCCCACTCATGGCGCATGGCCTGCTTCCCCTGTTCCTGCCACCCGAACTGGGAAAGCTCGTTGGAACGCTCCACATGCCATTTTCCGAAGTAGCCGGTGCGGTAGCCGGCCTCCGTCAGCCGCTCTGCCCAGTGCGTATGTTGCGTGCGCAGCACCGCCTGATCATCGTCAACCGTATGGACAACATAAACCACGCCGTGGTTGTGTGGCAGCAGACCGGTCATCAGGCTTGCTCGCGCCGGCGAGCACACCGCGTTCGGCGTATAAGCCCGGCGGAATCGCACACCTCTCGCCGCCAGCCGGTCCAAATGCGGCGTCTGGCACGGGTTGTCAGGCTCAAGCACCCGGCCCTGCATCTGGTCGGTCATCAGAAATAGAATGTTGGGACTGGACATAGACCTTGTTCCTCTTTTGCAGAAACCGAAAGGCGTCCGATAGCGGAAGCCTTTGAGCCTTCACTATACTTGTAGAATCTGTAAGGGAATGGGGATAGCAATGAACTCCCGCGTGGAGCGGACCCCACCCCACAGAACTGGCGAGGCAAAATTGACCACTGTTCACCCAAAGCCCGCCAACCGTCTGCGCTGGCTACCGTGAGCGCGTGCTAACTCAATATCCGACCGCGTATCCATCCCTTCTCGGATCGGAGCCGCCGATCAGGGCGCCGGATTCAGGATGCACCATGATCGCCTGCGCGCTGCCCGGGCCACCCCAGTCGCCCACCAGTTCCAGTTCGTGTCCCTTCTGCGCCAGCTCTCCCTGCACTTCAGCTTGAAAGCGGTCTTCCAACTGCAGATTGTTCGAGCAAACGTGCGGGATTGTGGACTCCATCGGGTTCTGCAAACTGCGCCAGCGCGGTGCCGCAACCGCCTCCTGCGGCGTCATACCGAAATCGAGCATATGCGTAACCAGTTGGAGGTTCGTCTGCACCTGCGTATCCGCGCCCGGCGTCCCGCACGTCAGAACCGGCCTCCCATCCTTGGTCACGATGACCGGATTCATCGTGTGCCGCACTCGTTTGCCAGGCATCAAGCAGTTCGGATGCCCTTCCTCCAAATGCCAATAGGTCATACGGTTGTTCAGCAGGATGCCCGTCTCGCCCGCGATTAGGCTCGACCCGAACCCCGACTGGATACTCTGCAGTATGCAGACCAGGTTCCCAGCCCGGTCAGCAGTACAGAAGCAGGTCGTGTCTTCGTGCGCCTCCGGTCCGCCTGCCGCGACATCAACGGCAGCCCTCTCCAGGTCGATGCGCTCGGCCTGCTCAGCCGCATACGATTTGGAGAGCATCCCCTCCATCGGAATATCGACCCAGTTCGGGTCAGCCATGTACTTTTCGCGGTCCGCGAAAGCGAGCTTCTTGGCCTCTACCATCATATGGATGCATTCGGCCGTATTGCAGCCCATGCTCTGCAGGTCGAACAGCTCAACGATATTCAGTTCCTGCAACAGAATATGCCCGCTCGAATTGGGCGGCATTTCGTAGACTTCGTAGCCGCGGTAGTTGACATGGATCGGCTCAGCCCAGTGAGCGTGATAGTTGCCCAGGTCCTCTTCAGTCAATAGCCCGTCGCGGGCTCGGCTGAATTCGGCGATCGCTCTCGCGATTTCGCCCTCATAGAGCGTCTTGCGGCCATCCTGTGCGATCTTGCGCAGCGTCGTGCCGAGGTTGCGGTTACAGAGCAACGAGCCAGTCGGGATCGGCCCATCGTCCTTCGTGAAGACAGCGCGCGTGTGTGGGTCCGCCGCAAAACGGCCATGTTCCCCCTGTAACTGCTCCGCCAGCAGATGGCTGACCGGAAATCCCTCCTCACACAGGGATATCGCGGGCCGGAAGACCTTCTCCAGTGACAGCGCGCCGTAGCGCTCATGCGCGGTCAACCAACCGTCTACCAGGCCGGGTACTGAAACGCTTTTGATCCCCTTCATCGGGATGCCGCCATCTGCCAGATAGCGCTCGCGCGTCGCCGCACCCGGCGCCGGGCCGGTCGCGTTCACCGCCGATACCTCACCAGTCTCCGCCCAATAGATCAGAATGAATCCGTCACCGCCGACCCCGGAACCGGCCGGCTCGACCACACCCAGCGCGGCCGCCGTCGCAATTGCCGCGTCCACCGCATTGCCTCCGGCCATCAGCGTCTGGATCCCCGCCTGCGAGGCCAGAGCATGCCCGGACGCAACTATTCCGTTCCTGCCCATCACCGAAGGGCGAAAGGCCGAAGCTGTAATTCCGTGTGGTGACTGCATTCCGCACCTCCAACTATCTGTTATTCATTGAATGGTGATGCCGCGTCTAACCATTACCCACTGTCTACAGCGGTTTACCACCCCATCGCATACGCGATCTGCCCGCGCGGCGAGGCACCCGCAGAAATTAGACCGCTTTTCGGATCGAAAGTGATGGCCAGCACCTTACCGTGCCTCCAGGCCCCTCCCACCGTCACCTTGTGTCCCCGTTCGGCGAGCGAGTCCCGCACAGTTTCGGGGATGCGCGCTTCCACCGTTACGCTGCCCGGCTTGGCGTTGTGCGGATAGAAGGAGTTGGGGAAGTGGTTCGTGTGGAAATTGGGCGCGTCAATCGCCTCCTGAAGGTTCATGCCGAAGTCGATGACGTTGAGGAAGAACTGCAGCGTCCACTGGTCTTGGGAATCGCCGCCCGGCGTGCCGAAAGCCATGAAGGGTTCGCCGTCCTTTGTCGCCAGCGACGGCGTAAGCGTCGTACGCGGCCGTTTGCGCGGCACTAGCGCGTTAGCGTGATTGGGGTCCAGGTAGAACATCTGCCCGCGCGTCCCCAGCGGGAAGCCCAATCCTTCCACGACCGGCGAAGAAGGGATCCAGCCGCCGCTGGGCGTTGCCGCAAAAAGATTGCCCTCGTGATCAACCGCATCGACGTGCGTCGTATCGCCCGTGTAGACGTTCGGGTCCGCTTCCGCGTGCGTGGGTGTGCTGGCGGGAGCATCGCCGGGACGCAACTCCAGAGACGCGCTGCCGGCATCGATCAGCGCCCGCCGCGCCTCAGCGTACTCCTTGGACAGCAGCCGCTCCAGCGGCACGTTCACAAAGTCCGGGTCGCCGTAGTACTCTTCACGATCGGCAAATGCCAGCTTGGACGCTTCGACCACCGTGTGGATATAGTCGACCGAATTGTGACCCAGCGCGGCCAGGTCAAAGCCTTCGAGCAGCGCCAGCTGCTGCAAAAAGACAGGACCTTGGCACCAGGTATTGCATTTGTGCACGTCGTAACCGCGGTAATTGAAGGTGACCGCCGTCTCTACTTTCGTCGTGTAGTCGTGAAAGTCGGCTTCAGTCAACAGGCCCGCGTTCCGTTTTCCGCTGGCGTCGCGGACTCTCGTATCGCGCTGGAATGCGACGATCTTTTCGCCGATAGGACCCTTATAGAAATAATCGCGAGCCGCGGCAATCCCCGCCTCGCGACCGAGGTGGCTGTTGCGGATTTCTGCGTCGACCGTTGCCTTGAAAGTTTCCGCCCAATCCGGATTGGCCAGAAACTCGCCCACCTCAGGCGCCCGCCCGTTCGGAAGGTAGGCCCGGGCAGAGCTGGGCCATTCCTCCTCGAACTTCCCCTTCAGCCCGGCCAGCGAACTGTGCAATCCCGGGTAGACCGCGAACCCTTCTTCCGTCAGCTCGATAGTCGGCTCCAGCACATCTTTGAGCCGCAAGCGGCCAAACTGCTCGAGCGCCGTCGTCCACGAGCCGAACGCGCCTGGCACGGTCGCCGGCAGAAAGCCGTCGCCAGGTATGATCTCGATCCCCTGCGAGCGGAACCAGGCGATGGTCGCGGCTTTCGGCGCGTAGCCCTGCCCGTTGATTGCATACACCCGGCGCTGCCGCCCGCAATAGATCAGAATTGGGACCTCGCCACCGATGCCGTTTGACTGCGGCTCCAACACGTTGAGAGCGAACCCGGCGGCCACACCGGCATCGATCGCATTGCCGCCTTTCTCAAGCATTCGGGAGCCGGCCGCCGCTGCTAGGTAATGACCGGCTGACACGACACCGTGGCGCCCCATGAAAACTGGACGTGTTGTAAATGACATTGGTTTGCCCCCTATGCGTGGGCCGACACCCATCTATTGAAGGGTTCGACGCCGCGTTACTTATCCCAGTCTTCGCGTGGCGGCCAGAGGACAGATGCCCCAATGGCTTTGCCTTCGGGTCGCTCATCCACCCAATCCTCGGTCGTATCCCGCCACCTGAGGAAGTGGGGAGTCTGCATGTGCGCCTGGAACGCGGCCTCATCCTCATAGACCTCATACAGCCAGATCTTGTTCGGATCGTCGCCATCCCGGATCACGTCAAATCGCAGACATCCGGGCTCATGTTGTACCGAACCCTGGGCGTCCAGCAATATCTCTTCGATAAACCGATCCGTAAACTCTTCCTTGATTTTGAGGGGGGCGATGATGACATACATGACTGTATTTCTCCTCTAAGCGATTTGCGAAATGTAGGGTTTGTCTGGCAACTGCTGGTGGCGTGGGGGTTGCCTGCAATGGGTAGCCTATCACAGTTCAAATTAGTTAGCGACCCGATCAACGACGCCCTCGAGCGACGCCCGCCGAATACCATCCAGCTCGTCGGCGCTGAAAACACCTGCCCGGTATAAATTGCGATACTCGTCAGAAACGCTCTGGTCAAATATCATCGGGTCGTCAGAGTTGACCGTCACCGGCACGCCATGGTCAAAGAGGAGCCGGATCGGGTGACGAGCCATGTCAGGCACGGCATCCAGCATCACATTACTCGTAGGGCACACATTCAGTCGAATCCGGTTCACGGCCAGCCAGCGCATGACCTCGACCGATTCTGCCGCGCCGATACCGTGCTGTACCTCGTCCAGTTCCAGAAATTCAACCGTCCGCCGGACCTCCTCCGCACCCCCGAACTCCCCGACATGCGCCTTCAACTTCATGCCCGCGGCCTTCGCCTCTACATAAAGTGATTCGACATCCTCGGGCTCACAACCCTCCTGGTGGTCGTACAGGTCGATGGACTGGAAAAAGCCCAAACCGATTGCCTCGTGCGCCACCGACATCAGTTCCGGGTCCGATGCGGCTTGACGGGGAATACCTAACTCCGGGCGCAGTTCGATCTGGGACTGGAAACGAGAGACCAGCTTTCGCAGATGCCCTACGACTCCGGTCAATCCGTCTGCATAGTACGCGGCTCGTCGAATGTCGAAGCTTATCTCCACCAAAACGACGCCGTCCCCGATCGCGTCGCGTAGCGCAGACTCTGCCACGAACTCGATGGTCTCGCGGTTTCGCAAGTGGGGGTCCAGAACGTCCATGGCGTATACAATCATGCCCCCCAGTTTATTCATCTTTTCTGGAGGAGGCTCCAGCCTGCAGCCCAGACGGGCCTCCAGGTTATGGCGGCGCGTACTGAAAAAAGCGTGGCAGTGCAGGTCGACTTTAGGAGCCGCCCGCATGGCAGCCAGATCATCCTCTTCAAGTGCGTCTACGAAACTGTTCTTCATGTCGCGCTTTCGGTTTTCCTTTTCTATGCGCTCAGAATCTTATTTAGAGGTCCCTCTCCCCCTTCTCGTTTCTAAGGCAGTCCAGGCGACGCCATCGCCAAGCACCGATTCAAGATACTGACGACTCATCCTGGCCGCTTCTCGCGCTTCCCGCGGCGCCCGCGGCGTTCCATCCAATTCAACGTTTACCCAACCGCCAAAGCCGCCCTTCTCCGCGAGAATGTCGAAGATCTCAGGCATGGGCAAGATGCCGTTTCCGATCGGCTCGTAGTTTACATAACCGCTGCGGTCAATCTCCTTACCGTCGCCGTCGCGCTCGTAGCTGCCGTTCCAGTCCTTCAGATGGACGTGGACAATGCGCTCGCGGTATGTGCGCATCACCTCTAGAATATCGCTGCCCCCCTTCGCGATCTGCCCCGTGTCCGGCGCGAATCCGATAAGCGCGGTATCCACCAGCCCCAGAATCGTGTCAATGTCCTCCCTGGTCTCGATAGCGGTTCCCGTGTGGGGATGCAGCCCGGCCGCCAGTCCAATCTGGCGGCAGTAGTCGCCGACCTCGTTGAGCGCATCTGCCAGGCGTCGGAACTGGTCAGGAGTATAGCCGTCTGTGAGACGCGGCCCGCCCTGAAGAACGAGCGTCTCACCACCCGGTAGCGCCCTCAACCCATCGGCTTCGCGGCGGGCGTTCTCCTGATCGGCCTCCGCCGTATCCGGGTTGATCCACTCCTTATAACAGTAGGCCGCCGCGGTCGGGATGCCAAAACTCTCCACCAGGCTCCGATATCCGCCCGTTCTGCTCCCATTGAGTTCGAGAATCTTCGCCGCGAAAGTCTCAAAGCCCTGATAGCCCAGTTCGGCCGTCTCGCGGTATGCCTGCTCAACATCCCCAGGTATTCCCCAGGTGATTCCGGTATGGCCAATCTTCATGGTCCTCTCCTCACAATAAATGCCCGTCTGTATTGCTAGCCGCCTGCTGCCGGCGTCCTACATGATGCGGAATCCACCGTCCACGTAGAGAGATTGCCCCGTAACGTAGCTTGCCTTGTCTGACGCAAGAAATGCAACAACCTGCCCAATTTCGTCCGGCTCGCCGGCGCGCTTGAGAGCTATCTTCTCCAGAACAATCGGTAGGATTTCAGGGTCCTTCATCACCCAGCTGGTCATGTCCGTGTCGATCAGCCCCGGGTTGATACAGTTGACGCGGATATTGTGCTCGGCCAATTCAACGGCCAGGTTCGCGGTCAACGCCTCGACGCCCCGTTTGCTCGGCGCGTAGTGCGCCCGACCCGGCAACACCATCCCCGCCTGCACCGAGCCAATGTTCACGATGGCGCCGCCTTTCCCGCTGGAAATCATGTGGCGGACTGCAGCCTGTGCGCAGAGAAACTCGCCGCGCAGATTGATATTGGTCACGCGTTCCCACTCCTCCGGCGTTATCTCCAGGAAGGGGACTATCGACTCCACGCCCGCATTGTTGACCAGAATGTCCAGGCCTCCCAGCTCTTCAACGACCCCGCCCACCATGGCCTGTACCTGAGTGGGCTGTGCAACATCCGCCATGACGACCGCAGCACGCCCACCCAGTTCCCGAACCTCCTCCGCAACCGCCTCGGCCTGCTCCGCGCCTTCCACATCATTCACCGCCACATCCGCACCCTCCGCGGCCAGCGCCAGGCAGACGCCCCGCCCGATTCCCCGGCGTCCTCCAGTTACCAGTGCCACTTTACCGCTCAAAATTCCCATCTCTACGCTCCTTTTTCGCTATCACTCTCGGACCTGGCACGCCATCTTTCACGTTCGTTCGGAGCGACGTAACTCCCGGTTTCATCTCCCGGTGGAGGAAGGTCTCCTGTTTCGCACATCGCCAGGAATGGATTATCCCGCACCTCGACCGGAAACTTGATTACAGAACGGCGCCTCGCCGACTCATAGATGCCGACCATCACCTCGGTCACCTTGCGGCCGTTTTCGCCATCCAGTGGATGGGGGGCCCCGGTTTCAATCGTCCCGAGCAAATCCTTGATCTCGAGTCCAATTGCGCTGACAGGGGCAGGCCACTCAATTTCAATCTCTTCGATCTGGTCCCCCCGAAAGATACGCAGCGCAGACGCATTCAGAAGATCAGCGTCTCGGAATACGTCACCGTAGAGTTCCAATCTGCCCTCGTCACCGTGAATGATGAAATGATGGTAGCGATGGATCTCGTCGTTCCAGCTTGGGTCCAGCGAATGCTGACGTCTGATTCTGCCTTCGAATGCGGGCGAACGTGCCATCCAGCCCCAGACCATGCTGGCCCTCACCTGGTTCGTGAACGCCAGAAAGGCAATGCCCGCATTTTCGCAGCGGTGGCCGTAGTATTCATAGCCTTCATGTCCGTCTACTTGTCCCAGCAGGTGGTCGACGTCCGGGTCTCCCAGCAGCGCCAGTAGCATATGGATCGTGTGTGTCCCGTCCGTCATCAGGCAGCCGGCCTTGAGCGATGCCTCAGCGGAAACGACGTGGCCGATGGCCCCGTCGGCGATCAATTGGCGGGCGCGTGCGTATTGGGGCATATAGTGGCGCTGGTGGCTGATGGTGAGACGAGAGCCCGACGCCCGGCACGCCGCCAGCATCTCGTCCGCCTCCGTCAGATCCATCGCCATCGGCTTTTCACACACGATCCCCTTCGTCCCTGCCTGCGCCGCCGCCACTACCATTTCACAGTGCAGTGCATCGTGGGTAACCACCGACACCAGCTCCGGCTGAACTTCAGCCAGCATCTCCTTGTAATCGGTATACAATTTTTCAGCGCCCGTCTCCTCGCCGAAAGCCTGCAGAGCCTCTTCCGAGATATCGGCCCCCGCCACGATCGGAATGCCCAGCTCCTCGTATGCCTGCATGTGTCCCCGGGCCATGCGTCCACAGCCGATCACCGCGGCTTTGTAGTCAGTCATTGAGATTTCCCCTGGTTGAAGTCAGTGACGACATGCCTGTATCACCTATGCTTCGCGGCCGTTCTCGTCCTCCACCCGCGCCACCGTCTCGTCTCGCAGGCGTCGCGCATAGTCGACATTATACTGAAGCCGGGCCGGAATCACAGCGGCCCAGTCGATGTCCGTGCTTTCCTCCGGACGCGGATGGAGACCTGCCCGCACCTGCTGCTCTCCACGCCACAGGTGGCGCACAAAGCGGGCCATACGGGCGGGCGTCAGATCAGTGAAACTGTTCAGGAATGCCTCGTCGTACATGGGAATCGGTATGAATCCGCCGCTATCCTCGATGTTCAAATGAACACTTGGATTTGCACGGTAGAGGATTTCGACAACAGCGGGCAGATCGACCAGTCCTCGCCCCAAAGGCGCACCACCCAGCCAGTTATACCCTTCGTCGGTGGGATAAACGCACGTGTCTTTGAAGTGGGTCGTGTGTACGTAGGGTGCCAGCGTGCGTGCCGCGTCTACGGGATCTTCCAGCAGCCCCAGCGCATTGGCCGTATCCAGGTTGACGCGAACGTGCGCCGAATCCACCGCTTCAACAATATGCAAGAGTTCAAGCGAAGTCAGATCGACATGCAGTTCCAACGTGATCATCAGGTCGAAATCTGCAGCGATCAGGCTCAGCTCGCGCAAAACCTCGATCGTCGACTCGATCTGTTCTGCCAGTGTCGGCGTAGAATAAGTACGCTCTTTGAGCAGACCAAAACACGTATTCAGAAACGGAGCGTTCAACCTCCTGGCCAGGGGAAAAAGAGGCTTCCACTCCGCTACCATCTCGGCCACCGTCCGCCCACTCTGGCCTGGGTTGACACCTGGTCCGGCAAGTTCTAGATACAGCCCGCGGGCCTTCGCCTCCTCCGCCAACTTTTCCACATAGGCACCGTCGCGGCCCTCCATCAGTCTCGCTGAAAAATGCAGGCCTTCCAGGCCGGCTGCCCTGGTCAGTTCAAGTAGTTCCAACGGATCGAGGCTAACCGCTTTTAGCGTAAGCGCGTCAAGTCCAACTTTCATTTCTAAGTCCTTCGGTGGTATCTGCTGGCCTGGTCCTACTTTCGCCGGTCACTGCTATGTAAAGTCAGGCGAGCACTTCGCCCATTTTCACCGCCTGGAAGGTCTTCATCCGCACCAGCAGCCATAAAGTACCGATCGCAGCCGCCAACACCATGATCAGCATCGCCAGCACCAGTTGCGCCACATCGTCCCAGGCTATCTGCACGATGAACGGCGGGACCAAGTCGGCCTGTTTGTACCCGACCTGGTAGAAGGGAATGAAGAGATAGCTGCTCACCAGGCCCAGGTAGCTGCCGGCCGCAATACCCGCTGTTGTAACCGTGACCTGTTCGCCGGCAAGTGAAAAGACGAGCTGGCTGGTTGAAAGACCCATCGCCCGCAATATGCCCAATTGAATAAAACGCTGGCGAAACGATAACGCAGAATAGATGACCAGCGCTAACATGCTTAAGAGGGCTACGGCGATAAAACCCACGGACAGAAACCCGAACAGCCCGACCCGGGCCGGCCTTGCCTGCGCCTCCGCCAGTTCCGAATGTGCGTCTTCAATTGCCAGTATTCTGTAACCAAGGTCGTCCAGGGAACTTACCAGAAGTTCCGGATCAACTGCTTCTTCCGTAGCCAGCCAGACCCTGTAAGGAACCTCGTGGCCCAGCAAAGAAAAAATGTAATTGAGATTGGCCACAAAGAACTCTCCGTCCTCAGGGTAGACGGTTGGAAAGAGCCCCATCGCACCCACGATCTGAAAATCGAACGTCGCATTGCTTGTAGGGACGAGACCACTCAACGCGATCGTGTCACCAACCTGTAGTCCGAGAGCGTCCATCATCGACTGGCTGACGATGACGCCGCTATACTCCACAGCCAGCGCATTCATCAGCTTACCCAAAGAGTCGGCCGCGAAATCCGGCCGGAAATAGGCCACCTCCGGGAACTGGCTGCGGTCGATGCCGAATAGCCTCCCGTTTACCAGCCTGCTGCCGACGCGTGTGGAAACCGGAAAATCTCCAATCCGAGTCGCCGCCCTGACACCTGGCGCCTGCCGGTGCTCGTCTACAGGCATATTGATCCAGACAAACTCCTCCTCTCCCTCCTCCACCGGCTTGCCGTCCTCAGGGGGAAGAATCCGCAGCGCCGCTCCTTCGGTCAAAGTGACGTCCGCCCCCACCTCGTAGAAGATGCGCGCCACAAGGTTGGCGTCCAGCGTGCGCGCCATCGATGCCGTGAAGGTCCCAAGACTTGTAGTGAGGATGAGCAACAACAGCAAGCTGGTATAGACTCTGCCCGTGCGCGCCAGATTGTAGAAGGCCAGCAGCATCGAGATCCCACCAAGACGCGCCCACAGTAGACTCAGAACCAACGCGATGAGAGGGAAAAGACGGACGGCCACGAGCGCGACCGCCAAAATAAAGAGCGCCGGCGCCAGAAACAGCAGTGGATTGTCCAACGGGTCCGAGGGAACATCGGCCTGCAAAAAGGCGATCCGGCCTTGGGTCCTGAGCATGTAGTAACCGTAACTCGCTACGCCCAGCAGCAGAAAGTCAAGGTACGAACGCTCCCAAAAAGAGCGGCGCTGTCGTCGGCTTATCTCCTGCTTGGCCTCGACGATCGCCAGCCGCGCCGCCCCCATAGCCGGCAGCACGGTCGCGAAGAGGGCGCCCCCGATCGCGGCAAACGTATACGTCATACTGGTCGTTGTCGTCTCGATCTGCAGCGGCGTCTGCGCATTGAAGGTCATGAAGTAGCGTGTCCCGCCAATGAACTGCGCCACCTTCTGACCCAATAGCGGACCAATTGCCAGCGCTACGATACCAAGCGTGGCGCCCTGCAGCAGATAGATCGAAAAGACCTGACCGGTCGTTGCCCCCCGGCTCTTCAGGATGGAAATCTCTATCTGCTGCCGCTTTACCGTACTGTCCGCGATGAGAACAATAAAATACAGGACGAGCCCCAAAATGGGGATGCTGAAAAGAAGCAGCAGAATCGCCTGCGCCGTAGCGACCCTCTGGTACCGCCTCAGCGCAGAGACCGGCGACAACTCCAAATATGTCGTCCCAATCAGGCTCTGGATCTGCCTGTCGACAAAGGAAACCCTGCGCAGGAACCTGTCCACATCCTCGGCGCGAACTGAATCGCCGTCAACCACTCTGTACCAGCCGACATCTGTCAGGGCGTGTGGAACCCTCTCCCCAATCTCGCCGATGTAGGTTTCTTCAGAGACAAGAAAGACATTCGCGAAGGACGCAGGCGGCAAATGCCACTTTGCGCTGGACTCTGCTCGGGGAATCCAGATCCCTGCAATGCGTACCGGCACCTCCAACCGTAGAATCGCGCCGTTTGCAGTGCGGGCGCTTGGGTCGAATAGAGTATATCCCTCCCCAACCTGCAATCCGGCCTCGACCGCAAAGGCCTGGCTGACGAGAACATTTACGACCTCGCCGTTACCACTTTCGGCGTTTTCCTGCGCAGGGAATCCGCCCTCGACAACCGTAATATAATCCTCCAGGCGGTTGATAAAACCAAGGTATCCCCGCAACAGGGGTTTGTCCCTCAGCTCGTACTGCCCGTCCCGCAAGGGAAATACCTGGAAAAGATCACTCTTGACATAATGCATGTCCGACCGGTGCGGGAGCCCCAAGTCCTGCGAATAGCGGGTCTCCATGTACTGGTTCAGAGCCAGATACTCCTGCCAGTCCGCGCCTGCGATGCTGGAGCCCTTTACGTAGTGATAGAAGAATGAGAATGCGGAGCGATTGGGGACAGTCTGCAGCTCATGCTGCAGCAAGGAGCGGTTGGCCGCGTCCGTATACATCGGCGGCGCCGACGCCAGCGCAACCACGACGCTCCAACCGAGTAGGAGACAAAACGTCAGCACCGGTTCGGAACTGAATCGCCGGAGAGCGATTCTCCAAAGGCCAAGGTAGCTGTAAATGGAACGCATTGAAATGTGCAGGAGAGACAGCAGCGCTCCCAAGCAGCTTACATCTTGATGGCGCCGGAGCTAAGACCTTCGACAAAGAGGCGGCTGGTAAAAGCGAACAGGATGATCAGAGGAATCGAAGCAATCACATAACCCGCCATCAGGGGACCCCAAATCGTGTACCAGGCAGTTCGAAACGCGTAGAGTCCGATGGTCAGCGTCATCAGTTCGTTGCTGCGAAGTGTTACCAGGGGCCAGATAACGTCGTTCCAAGTGCTGAGAACGTGCATAATTGCAACGACACCCAGAATCGACTGCGACAGCGGGATGCCAATGTGACGAAATACCTGCAGTTCGGTTGCCCCGTCGATCCTCGCCGCCTCAAACATCTCGCCTGGGAGAGCTTCGAAGAACTGACGCAGAATGAAGATGGCAAAAACCTGCCCGCCCGCGATGTAAGGGGCGATCAATACCCAGCGGGTATTCAGCAGTCCGAGATCCTTGACCAGCAGGAAGGCCGGAATCAGGGTAAGTTCCCCCGGCACCATCAACAGGGCCAGCACGCCGAAAAAGAAGAACTCCCTCCCTGGGAAAGGATAGCGGGCAAAGGCCCACGCTGCAATCGCCGCCAGAATAACCATACCAACCACCGAGGTGCCGCTGGTGATTATGCTATTCAAGATGTAGCGGGAGACAATGCGCCAAGCTTCAAGATAGTTGTCAGGGTGGAGAGGAAACGTGACAGTGAACGGGTAATGGTCGAACTGCGGGATATCCTTGAACGAAATTATTATCGTGATGATGAATGGCAGAAACATGAAAAACAGGAAGCCACCCAGTCCCAGATGGCGCCACCAATCCCCCGTGCGCCAGGCGCGGCGCCAGCCGGCGCCCAACGACACACGTTGCACGGGCTGCGGTTGTCCTTCCAGTACTGTCATCGCTCAACTCTCCTGTCGTCCGGGTGACCCTGCTCCTGTCCCTGGGCCGGTGCCTCGGCAACCTCTCTTCACGACCCTCGTTCCCACCACTCAATAGTCACCCGTCTTGACGAACTTCACATTCAAGATCGTTAGACCCATAATCAGCACGAACAAAAACATCCCGATCGCGGACGCATAGCCCATCTTGTTCCACAAAAAGGCGTTGTTGTACATCCATAATCCAGGTACCATGCTCGCAGTCCCTGGCCCACCAGCCGTCATCACAAATACAGCTACCCAGCCCTGCAGGCCGCCGATGACCGCCAGTACGATGATCAGCTTGAACTGACCGAGAATGAGTGGAATGTCGATCGCAAAGATGCGCCGCAGACCGGAGCAGCCGTCCACCAGCGAACTGTCAATAACCTCATCCGAGATGCCCTGCAGGCCCGCCAGATAGATCAGAACAGTCACACCGCCTACCCAAGGAAACCCCATGAACGTAACCGCATAGAGCGCCGTCTTCGGGCTTCCCAGCCACGGCTGCTGCCAGTCTTCCAGTCCGACCCCCTCCAGGAAGGCGTTCAAAAGGCCGTGCGTGCCGTCATAGATGAACTGCCACAGCAATAAGATGACAATGCCCGGCACCACGGCTGGCAGGATGGTCAGGACGCGATATGTGTACTTGTGTACATTGCTGCGCAAGTTGAAGATCAGTTCGGCTACGATGAAAGGGAACGTCACAGCGCTTATCACCCGCCATGAAGTGAGCAGGCTCACGTGGCGCAGCGACTTGATGAAAATGTCATCCCTGATGAAGAGCTTCTCGAAGTTGCCCAGCCCCAGGAACTCCGGCTGCAGACCTATATCCCATTTGAAAAAGGCCCGGTATAGTCCCATAAAGGCCGGGTAATAGTTGAAGGTCAGCAGCAGCGCAAAAGTGGGGACCAGCATCAGGTAAACGAAGCGGTAGCGGTAGATGCGCTGCCCGAGCGTGGCCTGCCTTTCCTGCGGCACGCGCACGTCTGCCATCGTGGCGTGTGACGCAGGCGCGCGAATCTCTTCTGTTGTCATTGCGCTCTTCCCGTTCCTACACTGCAGGCGGGCTCCACGAGCCTTTAGCCGTGGAACCCACCTGCGTCAATAAACTTCGAGTTCTTAATCTCCAGCCCTCAGCCATCGCCATCGGCAAGAAGTAGCCGGAAGCTAACTAAGGGCTGAATCCTAACCACAACAAACGACTAACTGCAGTCCCAGCCGTTCTTTTCTATCGCCTCATCCGCGTACTCAAGCAGCAGCTCGTTGATCTGCTCTGCGGCCTCATCCTGCGTTACCACGTCCAGCTTGAAGTCGGTCCAGATGGCTGCGATCTTCTCGCGCTGTTCGGTGCCAATCTTGTCGGGATAGGTGACCATGCCGGCCTCGCCCAACCCCTCAGTGATCGCGCGCAACGGCTCTCGCAGATCGGGATTCACGTCAACGCCCTTGATGTTGGGCAGGAACGTGCCCGTTTCCGCGATCATGCGCCCGGCGTTCTGGGGCGCAGTCACGTATCTCAGGAAGTCCACAGCCAGCGGCACGATTCCATCCCGCTCCGTCTTGGTTGCCATCGCCCACTGGGCCGCAGTCGCCCCACCGATCGGGGGAGCTGCCTCGCCAATCGCATAGGGCGAATCGGCCTCGGTGATGGTGGGAGCGTAGAATGTGCTCCACTCGAAATCGACCAGCGGGTCGGCCTTGAGGTAGCCGAAGCGCCAGCTGCCGTCTTCATAGACAGCCACATCTTTTTGGAGGAACTTGCGGTTGAAGTCCGCGCCCTCGGCAGCCCAGTCCGGCGCTAGGTAGGGGATCAACTGTTTTACCAGACGGAACCACTCGCCATACTCGGGATCAGAGGCAGTGTAGAGCCCGTTCTTCATGGCGCAGCCGACCTCTTCCAACGAGGCAACACCGCCGTCAGCGTTGATAATGTCATCCTTCTTCGCATACAGCATCGCCCCGACTTGGGACTGGTACCAGGCCAGCCTGGCGTTGGGGATGATGGTATCCTGCAGCGCCTCCTGGACTTCAATCCACTCGCCGTAGGTGGAAGGAGCCGAAAGGCCAACCTCGTCAAAAACGTTCTGGTTAAAGAAGAAGAACGTCGTCACCAGGTCGATAGGCACGACATAGTGCTTGCCGTCCGGGCCGCGTTTGGCCTCGGTGGGAATCTCGTAGAACTGGTCCAGCCAGCGCTCGCTGCCCGGATCTCCTGCGGCTACGTAGGGGTTGGGCTGTTCGAAGAACGGATCCAGCGGAATCCACCAGTTCTTGTCGATCTCGTCCTGTACCCAGAAGGAGTGCGTCCACACGATGTGAGGAATCGTGCCACCCGCCTGCTGCGTTACGATCCACTCATGGCTGGCCAGGTTGTCCGGCTTCCTGATAATCTCGACCGTGGCGCCGGGATGATCCGCCATGTACTCATCGGAGATGACCTGGATCATGTTGTGAGGAAGGGGATTGTTAGGACCCTGCTCCATGCTCTCAGTGGGCGTATAGTGCTGCACCCAGATCTGCAAGTTGCCCGTCATGCCGTCGCCGCCGTCCATCTCGCCGTCAGATTCCTGAGCAGCGGGCGCGGCAGGCGCGGCGCAGGCCGCCAGCGCAACGCCGGCGCCAGCCATACTCATCGACTGAAGGAATGATCGTCTGCTGAGCTTTTTCATGCTTTTCTCCTTAAATGGAAGGTTAAAGTGAAATACAGACTTCAGCGTAGTGCGCAACCGTAGTACCGCTAGGACTTGCATTTCGAAAAAGTCCCACTGGGACTGGAATCACGGCGCCATCGAAGGCGAACTGGCCCCGACTCTGGAAATGCCTTGGCCAAGATGCAATGCGTCCTTTTCAATCCTCCACAATCGCAACCGCCCGCACCGGCGCACCCGTTGTCCCCACCCACTTCACCGGCAACATCGAGAGTGTGAAGCCGTGCGCCTGCGGAATCTGTTCCAGATTGCAGAGGTTCTCTACATGATAGTACTCATGCTCGTACATGACGCGATGGGCTTCCCAGAACTGTTTGCGCTCAAACATCGCCCATATCGGCGGGTCGAAAGTTACCGCGTCGATACCCATCACCTTGACCCCGCGTTCAATCAACCAAAGCGTCGCCTCACGCGTCATGCCGCTGTGCTCGCTCAGGTAACGCTCCTCTTCTATATAGCTGCCCGCCCCCGTCCAGATCAGAACAAGATCCAGCGGCTTGATCTCGTAATCTATCTTGCGCAACGCCCCTTCCACGTCGGCAACCGTTATGCCCGCTCCGTTTTCTTTGTGTCGGAAGTCCAGCAAAACACCGTCGCCGTAGCAGTATTCCAGCGGTATCCCTTCCGGCCCGGGCTTGCCGGGAACCAGATGCTTTAGGGCGTCAATGTGCGTCCCCACATGGTCCCCGAGGATCGTCAGGTAGTGGGCCGTCAGCGACGTAACACCGTGCTCCGCGGCTCCGACACCTTCTGCGAATTCCTCCCAATCCTCATACATTAACATCGTCGGGCGAGTCACCCGCGGGAAGACCACCATATCGTTATGTACGGGCATGCTCAGGTCAATGACTCTGCGCCCCATGCTCGATCTCCCACAGTTGCCCGCCTGTCAGCGGCGCGCAACTCTGATCAGCTTCGATCTCAACGATCGTTGGTGTAAGTTGGCAAAAATTAGGACAGAGAAAATGCTAGTCTTTGTGCAGAATGCTTTGTACGTTTGCGGGGACGAAACGTATGTATGACGAACCGTGTATTCACAGTCTGCGACAAGCGCAATTATATAGTTGAAGAATGCAGAATCCAAATCGTAAACCTGCCCCTTACTTCCCACAGAGCCTCCGCGCCTCAGAAAATGCACCTTCCTTCAGGAATCGCATTTCCAGGTGGCTTTGTCACGCAACTCTGAAATCATAAGCCCGTGAGTTTTCCTTTGACCCAGGTAAATCGCAATGCATTCACAGCTTGCTTGGCATTTCCCGAACCTTGACGAATGCCATCCTAAAATGTATACTCATTGTATCTACGGCAAAAAAGAGTCACAGGCCCATTCCTTGAACGAATGACTCAGGAGAAACGAAGTAATGGAAACTCGCGTGCAGAAGTGGGGTAACAGTTTGGCCTTGCGCGTTCCAAAACCCCTTGCGAATCATCTTGGTCTCGAAGCCAATTCGCCAGTTAGAATGTCGCTGCGCGGAGATGAATTAATCATTGCGCCCATTCAGCCCCCCCGCCTGAAGTTAGACGTTCTTCTGGCAAAGGTAACGGAACACAATTTGCACGGCGAAGTGGACACCGGGCCTGCCGCAGGTCGTGAAGAGTGGTAACTAAGCCCTCGTACATTCCGCAACGCGGCGATGCCGTTTGGATTAACTTTGCTCCGCAGACTGGACACGAACAGGCGGGACGTCGGCCCGCTCTTGTACTGTCGCCAGGTTCCTACAACGGCACTACAGGGCTGGCGATTCTCTGTCCGATCACCAAAAGGGTAAAGGGATACCCTTTCGAAGTGGCGATTCCTTCAGGGCTTGGGCTGACTGGAGTGATCCTCTCAGATCAGGTCAAGAGTGTGGACTGGCGAGCGAGAGACGCAGTATTCCTGTCTGCTCTGCCCGCGCATGTTATCGATGCAGTGTTGGATAGAATTGGAACACTCTTGGCGAAGGAAGAAAGCTGAGCACCGTGTTGCCGTGGATGGGATTAAGAAGAGGAGCACTTACGCCTCGCCGTCACACTCCTGACAGATCTGGGCAAGACGCATTGAACCGCCGCTGCCGTTAAGTTCCGTCTCGTAATCGGTCCGTACAGGCCGCCCATTCTCACCGCAAAAGTCGCAGCGGCCGTACGCCCGGAAAGGTGTGTAAGCCGCCCGCTGCGCCTCCTGCCGGTCCCGCTCCGACAGCGCCGGCGTCGCAAACCTCTCCACGAAACGCCGCACCTGGCTGTCCTTCTCGTTGACAACCGCCCGCTCGAAGATCGGCATCAGCGCCGGGTCGTTCGGACAGCCGCCGTCCTCAAGCGTATGCCAGGCCGCTCGCCGCACCCGTACATCGGCATCCTGCATCAACCGGTAAAGCGCCCCCCAAGCGTCCTCAACCCTCCTCCGTACGTGGCAGGGGCAAAGATTTTCTGCCGCATGGAGGCGTTCGACAGCGTCGGCGCTGCCCGCCATCTCAATCAGGCGATTTATCTCCTCTCCCCGCACACGGTGTTCACCCCGCTTGAAGACCGCCTTCTGATGCCGGTTCAACCCCTTGCGTTTGCGCGCCATCTATCCGCTCACCTCCAGGGCCAGCCGTGTAGCTGCTCGCGCAGCCTCCGCTGACTTCTCGCACCAACTGGCCTGCTTCGAAAGTCCTTGCAAAATCAGTTCGTGGACCTCTTCCGGCGAATCCGCCAGCCGCATCAGTTCGAGATCGGGGGCGGAGATATTCCCAGCCGCCAGCATCGTGCCGCGCAGCCAGTCCAGCAGGCCCCGCCAATAGCCGGAGTTGTAGAGAACGACCGGGAACTGCCTGATCTTGCCAGTCTGGATCAGCGTCAATGATTCAAACAGCTCGTCCAGCGTGCCGAATCCGCCGGGGAAAATGACAAATCCCTGCGAATACTTGACAAAGTTCATCTTGCGCACAAAAAAGTAGCGGAACTCGATCCCAATGTCGACGTATTCATTCACCCCCTGCTCAAATGGCAGTTCGATACCCAATCCGACCGATCCGCCCTCCTCCGGCTGCGCTCCCCGGTTGCCGGCCTCCATTATCCCCGGCCCCCCGCCGGTGATAACCGTTAGCCCGGACTCCGCCAGCAGGCGCGCCGTTTCGACAGCCGCATGATAGTTGGGATCGTCCGGCAGCGTGCGCGCCGAGCCGAAAATCGAGATCGCAGCGCCCAGCCCCGCCAGCGTGTCAAAACCCTCGACGAACTCGCCCATGATGCGAAATACGCGCCAGGGGTCGCTGTCAACAAACGGCTCACCCTCCGCGACTGGCGATTCGAGAATACACTCGTCCTGAGTCCTCCTCTGCATTTAAAATCCTCCAGACTTCAAGTCGTCGCAGGCATCCGGTATAGGGTGACCACGAACTCCGTGCTTGTTTCTTCCAACTCCGGCTCCGGCAACCCCCTCTCCGCCGCCAAGCGAAAGATGCGCACGATACCCGTTCCCAACCGAGTCATCAATCCCAGCTTTGACATGAGCGAGAGGATGAAAGGGTTGCGCTCCACATGAATGCCGGCGCGAACATTCTCTACGGAAACACCGTTTGGCAGCTGTCCGGGACTGTGTATCTCCAGTACCCCGCATTCACATATCCTTCCTGCGCGCCGGGCCCGAACCCCAATTCGAACCGTCTCTCCCTGAACTTCGCCAGCACACTTGCGTACTGGGAATCACTGATGAAATTCTGCCGCTCGGACGGGTCCCGTTCCAGGTCAAACAGCACCTCCGGCATCTCTTCCCCGTAATACTGGTACTTCAGATCATCCCACTTGATCATCAGGTTGCGCGCCCCAAACTGGCTGACACTTTCATTACGCCAGTCAACCCCATCTCCGCGCAGAAGCGGCGTCAAACTGCGGCTGTCCAACCCCTCCGGAATCGGGATCTCGCACAATTCGCACAACGTGGCGAACAGATCGCACAGGTTGACGTTTTCATCGACAACCCTTCCTCCGTCGAATGACCTGGGCCAGCGAATGATGAGCGGCACGCGCGCGCTGCCCTCGAAAAACTTCTGCTTTTCCCAGATACCGTGCTGCCCCAGCATCTCACCGTGATCACTGGTATAGACGATGATCCAGTCGTCAAGATCCTGGCCCACGTGCTCCAACGCGCTCAACAGCGAGCCGTACATCTCGTCTATCCTCTCGATCATTCCGTAGTAGCCGGCCACAGCGCGCCGCAACTCCCGCGGCGACGCATCGACGCCCGGCCGCACCTGCTTCTGGCTCAGAAATGGATGGTCGAATACCGGTTCATCAAGAAACGGCACCACCCGGTTCAGGTAGTGTGTGAACTTCTCCTCACTGGTGAAGTACGGGTAGTGAGGTTGATTCAGACTGACTTTCAGCAGCAGCGGACGTTCCGTCTGCTGCCTGTCGTAGTAAGGGTCGGTGAAATACTGCTGAATAAAGTCCAGTGCGCCGGTCAGCGCGTACTCGTCCTGGATAATGTGAGGCGAGTGACCGACACCCGCCCGCAGCACCTCTTTCGTATCGCTCCATTTTACCGAGGACAGCCCTCTCGTGTAACGGGCAAAGGATTCTTCGTCCCTCCCTTCGATGAAATGCGGGCCTACCTGCATCGCCGAGCCAATCCGTTGGCTCCACCCCTGCATCTGGTCCGTCCCTGTGTGGTGCAGCTTGCCGGCCGCGACCGTGTGATAAGCGAACTGACTGAAACGCCGTGCAAATGTCATGTGACCCACGTGCAGGTCCTGCGCAAAAATTTCGCAGCCGCAGGTGCGCGGCAACTGGCCCGACATCATCGCCTGGCGACCCGGTATACAGATCGGCGAAGCTGCGTAAGCGTTTCTGAACATCACGCCCGTCTCCGCTAGACCGTCCAGCGTAGGAGTACGAACGACCTGATCGCCCTCGTAGCCCGTAATGTCGGCGCGATGCTCGTCGCTCATCAGAAATAGAACGTTTGGTGGCATGTTAAGTTCTCCAGGGAGAAAAGGGTAAGAGAAGAGGAAAACTAAAGCACCGGTACTTCAGACTTCCGGCCGCAATATTGCATCTGTTATGCGGGGATTCTATCACGCGTCCTTGACCGAATCCAATGACCTGCCCTCGGCTCTTATCACGGATGCCTGCTACGATATTACTTGACGATATCGCCCAATGACGTTGTAATTGTCAGACACTTGCGTCCACCATCCGTAAGACCGGCTGCCCAGGCCTGCGCATCCCCTTGCAAATTGCCGGGAAGCTTGCTTTCCAAACAGTGCCAAGGAGAAGACACAAAGTGAGCACCCTCTATTTCGAAAAGCTATCCCAATATGATCGCATCGCGGAACCGGTCACCGTCAGCATTCCCTTTGCCGAAGGCACTCTTTCGGCCGCAGCCCATCTGGTCATCGAAGACGACGGCGAAGTGCTGCCATCTCAACAGCGCGCCTTGGCCCACTGGGCCGATGGCAGCGTCAAATGGCTGCTGGTCCATCTTCAGCCGGACCTGCCCGGCAATCTTTCCAAGACGCTCAACTTCCGTATCGCCTCGGATCCAGCGCCGCACTCGCAACAGCAAGTGCAGGTGACCGAAGACGCCGAGGGGCTGTTGGTCGATACCGGACCGTTGCGTTTTCGCGTACCGCGGGAGGGCTTCCTCCCCGTACAGGATGTGGTTCTCGCCGGGGGACCCGAATGGCCCGCGCCATTTGCCGGTTTCAAGTTGGAGACTGATGCCGCCGCGGCCGACAGCAGCCGGGGAGCGGTCGAACTTGAGATCGATGAGGCTGGTCCGCTTCGTGCAGTCATACTCGTGCGCGGCCGTCACTTGCAACCTGACGGAACCGTATTCCTGGAACTACGCGGCCGCATCACCGCCTACGCCGGTAAGCCATACATCGAAGTTGAGCACCAATTCCTGCACACTTTGGACATGCCCCAGGTGACACTGCAAAGCCTGCGCCTGGACTTTACCGCCTCGCAAGCCGGGAAACCACCCCAACTCACTCTCGGCGAAGGCTGGTATCGAACTTCCATCACGGAGAGCGACACAGATGTCTCGCAGACTTTGGATACCGAAACAATGCTCTATCAGTCCAACGAGCATTTCATCGATTCCTATTACGGTGACTTCTGGACCGACTGGCGCGACGACCAAGGCGGTCTCTGCCTCTCCATCCATCAGGCCCATCAGAATTTCCCCAAAAAACTGCACGGCCACACACAGGGCATCGCCTGCTGGCTCTATCCGGCCGGAGAAACGCCCGCGCCGGTCCTGCAGGGCATGGCCAAGACCCATCGCATCCAGCTCCACTTCCACGGACCCGACACAACCCAGGATGCCTTGAGCCAGCGCAGCTTGCAATTCCAGCTTCCGGATCGACCTTCGCTGCCGGTGAACTGGTATCGTGTCAACAACCCGTGGATCGAGACCTACTTCCCGGAGAATCTGCCTCGGCGCCTTTACACCGACCTGAATGATCTGCACGATGGGCGCCCTAAAGCTCTGGGCATGATGCATTTCGGTGACGCGCCTGACTCGGGCTACACAAACCAGGGCCGGGGTGAAGGCGAAAACGTCTGGGTCAACAACGAGTACGACCGCCCCCACGCCTGCACGCTCTACTATGCCCTCACCGGCCAGCGCCGCGCCCTTGATTCAGCCCTGGTGAGCGCACGTCACTGGCTCGACGTAGACTTCTGTCACCATCACCCGGATCCGTTGATCGATGGCGGCCTGCGACTCCACACACGCTACCACGCCACCGGGCGCTGTACCCCGTCCCATGAGTGGACCGAAGGGTTTCTGGATTACTACTTCCTCACCGGTCGGCGCGAAAGCCTGGAGGTGGCCAACTCAATCGGCGAAAACATTCTGCGTCACATGCGGTTGCCCTCAATGCAGCAACTGGGTGAAGCTTCGGTGCGCGAAGGGGGTTGGGCCTTGCGCGCCTATGTCGGTCTCTGGCTCGGCACCGGCGAACAGCGCTGGCGAGATGAGGCCAGGAAACTGATCGAAATGTTCCTCGACTGGCACGACGAATTTGGCGCGCTTCTGGCGCCCTATACCAGCCATACGATGCCGCGGGTGCCCTTTATGATCTCCCTTACCGTCTGCTCCTTTGCCCGCTATCTACTGATCGAAGACGACGAGAGGGTGAAGCGACTGATTGTGTCGGTTATGGACGATCTCATCGAACACTGTCTCGGGCCGGACGGGGTCTTCTACTACAAGGAGCTCCCGTCCCTTCAGCGGACCGCGCCCACACCCCATGCGCTGGAGGCCTTGACCTACGCTTGGCGCGTCAGCGGCGACGAACGCTATCTGAGAGTCGCGGCCAACACCTTTGCCGCGCTCATGTTCAAATTGGAAACCAAGGAGAGCGGCCCCAAATTCGCTGATCCTTCCGGCGCCGTCATCGACGGAGTAGGGGGTGGCCGCATCTTTGCCGACAAATACACTTCACTGGTCCTCTACGCCGGTGCCGCCGCCCCTCTGGGCCTGCTGGACTGGTACGAGTATCCCTTTCCCGGCGCAGCCTGATCGACGCCGAGAGACCCCGTCTTTTCGATTAACCCTATGCTGACGGCAAAATTTGCCCGTCGCCCGACATCCGAAGATTGGGAGTCGGCGACGGGCAATTTCGCTCACCGGGAGATGCCTCATGCAGGTAGAACGCCTTTCTACCAACCCGATTATCACGCCTTCGTTGGATGAAACCATCGGCGCCAATATCAACGGGCCGTCCCTTCTACGCCTACCGGACTGGCTGCCGAATCCTTTAGGGCGATACTATCTCTACTTTGCCCACCATCAAGGCGAATTTATCCGCTTGGCCTATGCCGACGACTTGACTGGACCGTGGACCGTCTACACCCGCGGCACGCTGCGACTGGAACAGACCCCCTGCTACAACCATATCGCCAGCCCGGATCTGCATATCGATGAAGAGAACCGGCGCATTTTGATGTACTATCACGGGCCGTCTGTGCGTCGTGAAGAGCTTGATAAAGATCCTCTGAAGCAAAAGTATCCCTTTCTCGAAGGACAGCGGTCACTTCTGGCCATGTCAGAGGACGGCCTCAATTTTACTTCCGACAGCGAGATCCTCGGTCCGAGCTATTTCCGGGTGTTTCGCTATCCCGACACCGTTGACGGCTGGGTCTACGCGCTTGCTATGCCCGGCATCCTTTTCCGCAGCCGGGACGGGCACACCAATTTTGAACCGGGGCCAGTCCTCTTCGAGCGCAACCAGAGGCATGCCGCCCTGCTCCTGCGCGACGACATCCTCTACGTCTTCTACTCCCGCGCCGGAGACTGCCCGGAGCACATCCTCTGCGCAACAGTCGACCTGCGCCGGGACTGGAGAGACTGGAAGGCGTCCGCGCCGTTTTCGATCCTGCAGCCGGAGACCGATTACGAGGGCGTTAACCTGCCCATGGAACCTTCGCAGCGCGGGGCAATCCACGAACCTGCCCGCCAACTGCGCGATCCCGGCATCTACCAGGAAGGCGACCAAGCCTATCTGCTTTATTCGGTCGCTGGGGAAAGCGGCATCGCGCTGGCAGAGCTCCAGTTCAACTGACCCAATCGCAGGACTGTTGCTCCCTGATTTGGTCTGCCTCAGGACGCCACCGTGGTCAAACGAGATCATCTAGACTGACGTCAAGCGCCTGGGCAATTGAGGCCAGCGTCTTTGCAGAGCCAAACCGCCTTCCCGTCTCGATCTGGGAGAGGTATATCGGACTGATATCGGTTGCCGCCGCCAGTTCTTTCTGACTCAGGCCGCGGTACTCACGATATACCTTGATCGGGCTCGTGCCGGTCAAGAGTCGGTCTACCACTTCAATGGGAAAGGATTCCCCCCTTCGTCTCTTGCAAGATCATAGATTTCTTCATCACTCAGAAGTGTCTCGGTGGATTCATCCTTCGACAAACGTACATACTCAAGCCAGGGGAGCACCGCGAAAATCGGCTTTCCGGCATCATCGTGAATGATCTGCAGTTTGCTCACTGGTACTGTTCTCCTACTGTTTGTAAGCTTGACGCGGCAGCGAGCGAGTGTATCCCGAATTATTGTCCGTCAAGTGGGACTGATTCACTGACCTGGCCGAAGCCAATGCTGGTCAGACGGAACTCGCGAAAAGCCTGAAATGCACCAATCTACTGGGGTGCAGTCCAAAGTGGGGGTGAGATTCAGGCTACTTCTGGTGAGTTATGCCGGGACCCACAGCCCGCTACTCTGGAGCATCTCAAATCTGTGATACACCCCAAAATTATACGCGTTTCATATACATCGGCAGGCAACCAGGCTTGGGGTGTTCCCTTCCCGCTCAATTCCGGAAACCTGTACAAAACCTGTACTCCTTCGGCATACCACTAACCGCGAACGACCGCATTTCGCCGCCGACTTTGCGGCCAGAATCAGCTCAAAAACTCGATCCCGCGGCGCCTCAATTTCCCCCGATTTTTGACCAAAAGTGTAACATCCCCATTGGAACATTTTTTTGTAACATTTTCCCCCCCTTTTTGGCCCTCTTTCTCTCTGGTCAGGAGCCCTAAAGCGAGGAATGTTACACTTTCGCCGAAAATGCAACACCTTCGCGGCCCCTTCTGCGCCCTCCGCCGCAGCGCTGAAAGACCACCTCTCAGCCATCGAAATGATGTACTGGCGTTCCCCGCAAAAGCAGTACAAAACGGCAAAGTCCGCGCCTCCCCGCCCGTCCCCGCAAGCCAACTTAAACATATGAAAGCATCCCAACTAGTGACGAACTTTCATATGATTCCACCAACGACAACACCGCGGCCGGCCCGCATTCCGATCTCCTGCAGAGGCGCCGGCAGTTCCCGTTCCTCGCTCCTCACGCCTCGCCTCTGTCACCACCCCAGTTTTGGGATGCACCCCAACCAGCCTTTCGATTGACCCATACGCGGCCATACTGCTACAATGCGAACAGCAACGCCTATCGCCCCGCCCCGCCCCGTCACGACCGATTACGGCGATTGCTGACTTACGGGGTTGGTGATTAGTTCCCGGATTGGGAGACAGAAAACATGACTGAATCTTCACCCGATATTGTCGTCTATGGCGCCTTCTGGTGCCCCGATTGCCGCCGCAGCAAGCAGTTCCTCGGCGAACACCGGATCCCATATCAATGGGTAAACATCGAAGAGGACCCGGACGCCGAGAGGCGGGTCATCGAAATGAACGATGGCAAACGCATCATACCCACCATGCTCTTCGCCGACGGTTCCCGGCTCGTCGAGCCGAGCAACGCTGAACTGGCCGCAAAACTGGGCCTGAGAACGACCGCCAGCCGCCAACACTACCCGGTGATAGTCATCGGCGGCGGCCCTGCCGGCCTGACAGCGGCCCTCTACCTGGCCCGTGAAGGCATCGACATTCTCATAGTCGAGCGCGCGGCCTTTGGCGGTCAGGCTGCCACCACCGAAAAACTGGACAATCTACCCGGATTCCCGGATGGTGTCGATGGTTTTGAATTCTCTCAGCGGCTGCGGGCCCAGGCTGAACGGTTCGGCGTTGAGCTGCTGCAGGCCCAGGATGTAGCCACAATACAGCGCCAGGACAACTATCACCGCGTCGTCACGGTCGCCGGCGACGAATACAGCGCACAGGCTGTCCTGATCGCCACCGGCAGCCGCTACCGCCGCTTGAATGTGCCCGGCGAGAACGATTACCTCGGCGCCGGTGTTCACTTCTGCGCCACCTGCGACGGCCCCTTCTACAGGGGCAAGGAAGTAGTCGTTATTGGCGGCGGCAACAGTGCCGCAGAAGAAAGTCTGCTGCTGACGAAATTCTGCGAACGGGTTACACTACTTGTGCGGGGCCCTGTCCTGCACGCCAGTCAGGTAATTCAGGAGTCAGTGACAGGCAATTCAAAGATCGCAGTGCGATGGAATACAGAAGTCCAGGAATTCCTCGGCGCCAGGGCCCAACTGAACGGCCTGCGGCTCTGGAATAACCAGGACGAGGCCGAGTCGCACATGTCTGTGGATGGCGCCTTCGTCTTTATCGGCCTTCAGCCGAATACGGGATTCCTGGAAGGGACCGGAGTGCGCCTCAACAGGTGGGGCTTCATCGAAACCGGCCATAGCCTTACTCACGAATCGGACGAGCGTCCGCCGCTCTACGTAGATCGGGATCCAGCCGCACTGGAATCGAGCGTCCCCGGCCTCTTTGCCGCCGGAGACGTGCGAGCCGAAAGCACAAAACAGGTCGCCTCGGCCGCCGGTGAAGGCGCGACCGCTGCTCTGTTGATTCGCGACTATCTGCGAACGGTCTGACCGCTCAGTCCGCCTGATTCGGTTCCCAGGCCGTCAACACTTCACTGACCACCTGCCATTCTCGTAAGGAGGAAAAGGTGCTCACGCCAGAACAACGAGAACAGATCGACGAGCAAGGCTATCTTATCGTCGAGAACGCGCTCGAACCGTTCGGCTTGGACCGCGTTCGCGCCGCATACGAAGCGATTCAGCGTAAGACCGAGCCGGCATGGGCCGAGTCCGTGCGCAACGGTACATTCAAGGGCGGCTACGGCAACGGTCCGGACGCGCACACCATGGGCGATATCCATCAATACGACTCCCTCTTCCTGGATATCGCTGAGAACCCGCTAGTGCTGCCGATCCTGAAAGAGGTCGTCGGGCCGGACGTACAGACGATGGAGATGGTCGCCCACTGCCATCACTCCGGCACAAATGCTCACACCGGCTGGCATCGCGACTGGCCGGCTTGGCGCCATGCCCAATTCATGCTCAAGGCCAAAGTTTTCTACTTCCTCGATGATCAGACGCCCGACATGGGCTGTTTCAGTCTCGTCCCCGGCAGCCATAAGCGGGACGCAAACCCGTCCCGCACCGAGTACGTCCACGAAACACTGGAACAGATGCCCGGCCTCAAAAAGATCGTCGCCAAGGCCGGCTCAGCCATCATCTGGAACGTTCTCTGCTGGCACTCGGGCCTGGCCAACACCAGCCCCCGCGACCGGCGTATTCTCATCTACGGTTACATGCCCTTCTGGATAAAAAAGTGGGGCAGCACACCTCCGCCCCAGCATATCGTCGACTGGGCCGACACTCCGCACCGCCGCCAGCTGATGGGGATTCATGCGGTCGAAGGGCGCGCCGTCTGGGACCGAAAAGACGTGCCCTACCTGCCGGAACACGCCGAAATCGCCGCGGCGAAGAAATTCTGATTCCCGACGGTTGGACCACTTAGTGTCGGCTCGGCCGGATCGAACGCGTCCGGCTGGACAGCAAGTGGCGATACCTTTTCACCTACCGAGAGAACTGGTACGCGATGGAGAAATCGAAGACTGGGATCCTGTTGGTCAATGTCGGAACACCTGACAGTCCCGAACCGGCCGATGTTTGGAAGTACTTGCGCCAGTTTCTCATGGATGGCCGAATCATCGACATGCCCTATTGGCGCAGACTTCTGCTGGTAAATCTGATAATCGCTCCCTTCCGCGCACCCAAATCCGCCAGAGAATACCGGAAGATATGGTCTGAAAAGGGGTCGCCCTTGATGTACCACAGCTGCAACTTCCGAGACTCGGTCCAGCAGCAACTGGGAGACAACTTCATCGTGTCCTTGGCAATGCGATATCAGAATCCCAGTATTGAATCTGCCTTGGAGACGCTTCGGCAACAGCGCCCCTCCAGCATCGTAATCTTTCCCCTCTTTCCCCAATATGCATCGGCAACGGTGGGGTCAGTTCATGAAAAGGTTATGCAGGTCGTACAAAAGTGGCAGGAGATTCCAGAGCTTCGATTCATTGATAGCTTTTACGATCATCCCAAAATGATTCAGACCTTCGCCTGCCTGGGAAAGCAGTATTTCGACCAGAATAGATACGACCACATCCTATTTACA
Source organism: Caldilineaceae bacterium SB0664_bin_27 (assembly GCA_009838625.1). Taxonomy (GTDB): domain Bacteria; phylum Chloroflexota; class Anaerolineae; order Caldilineales; family Caldilineaceae; genus Bin5. The sequence goes on along the minus strand of VXRG01000008.1, from coordinate 10,165 downwards.
TATCACGGCCTGCCAGAGCGCCACCTCAAACAGGGTAACTCCGCCTGTTTTGAAGATTCCGAATGCTGTGCCGCCATCCACGCTGGAAACCACTCTTGCTATCGCGCTCAGTGTTACGCAACATCCCGATCATTGGCTGAAGCCCTGGGCTTGGAGGATGGGGATTACACAGTCAGCTTTCAGTCGAGGCTGGGCAAAGACCCCTGGATCCAACCCTACACGGACGATGTCTTGGGAACGCTTGCTGCCAGAGGTGTCAAAAAGATTCTGGCCTTTTCTCCTTCTTTTGTCGCCGACTGCCTGGAAACTACGATCGAAGTGGGCGAGGAATATCATGAAATGTTCACGGAATTGGGAGGTGAGGACCTGCAGCTTGTGGAGAGTCTTAACGACCACCCCCAGTGGGTAGAGACGGCAAGTGAGATCATCTTGGATAACGATTGAAAGTGATCAGCAGCCTCTCGACAACCTCAAGGAGTGACCATTCGAATTCAATCGGCGGAGTCCGAAATCCCCCAAAGGAGGATCGTTCAAGCCTGACAAGGGTAGCCCAAATCAAGAAAATTCAGCGGGCTTGCTGAACCTCCACGCAATAGGTCACAAATCTCAGCTACTCATGGCGCGCCCGCGGAGTGCACGCCATCCAATAATCCCAAGGAGTCTCCATGTCCACCCCAATCAAGTTGACAGTCATCGGCGCCGGCAGCGCCCAGTTTTCCCTCGGCCTCGTCAAGGATATCTGCCTGACCGATTCCCTCAGCGGCAGTCTCATCTCCTTTATGGATATAGACGCCGACAGGCTTGAGATGATCCATAATCTCGGCGCACGTTACGCCAGCGAACTCGGCGCCGACCTGCGCTTCGAAAGTACTACCGACCAGCAGGAAGCGCTGCAGGATACCGATTTCGTCATCAACACCGCCTCGGCCAGCAGCCATCAGAAACAGCGGGACGGTCGTGAACTGATGGAAAAATACGGCTACTATCACGGCGGACGAATGCGTCAGACCAACTTCGTCAATCTAGACCTGATGCTCGGCGTGATCAGCGATATGGAGGACATCTGCCCCGACGCTTGGCTGATCCAGTCAGGCAATCCCGTCTACGAGGGCTGTACCCTCATGACGCGCACCTCCGACATCAAGGTCTGCGGCCTCTGCCACGGCCACTACGGTGTCCATGAGATCGCCAGAACGCTCGGCCTGACCGACCTGGCCGACCTCACCTGGCAGGCGCCGGGCCTCAATCACAATATCTGGCTCAACCACTTCTATTACAAAGGTGAAGACGCCTACCCGATTCTCGAAAAATGGATCGCCGAGGAGGGGGAGAACTTCTGGCAGACTCACGTTGCCGAGCGTACGCACGACATTCAGATGAGCCGCGGCACCATCCACATGTATCGCATGTACGGCCTTATGCCCATCGGCGACACGCCCCGCCGTGGCGGATGGTGGTACCATACCGATTTAGACACCAAAATGTGGTGGTTCCCCCAGCCTTGGGGCGGGCCGGACACCCACCTCGCCCGACCTTTCTTTGTCGACAATCTGGATAAACGCCTCGCCGAGATGACCGAACTGACCAACGATTCCTCTAGCAGCCTGATCGAAGCCTTCGGCTCTGAAAAAACCCACGAGCAGCAGGTACCGATTATCGATGGTCTGGTCAACGACAATGAGGGCCAATACCAGGTGAACGTGCCCAACCACGGCGCCTTGGCCGGTGTTCCGGACGATGTAGTCGTCGAAGTCCCGGCCATCGTCAACAGGAGCGGCATCCAACCCATTCGCGTGGACCCGCTGCCGCAGAAGATCCTATACACCCAGATCCTGCCCGAAGTTCTGGAAATGGAACGGGAGTTGCTCGCTTTCAGTACCGGTGACCGCTCACTCCTCCTCCTGGATGCACTCGAATGCAATCAGACCCATTCCTACAATCAGGCACTCGGTGTCTTTGAGGAGCTCATGGAAATGGATGGAAACGAGAGGCTCAACGAGCATTTCATGTGGGGCCCCGGACAGGAAATGCTGAGCGGACCTGTGCAGACCAAGGAACTCGCCTGATCAAGTAGCGTCGTGCCGTGGTGCGTGTGGCGTTGACGTTTGCTCTGCACGCACCGCGCACCACTTCAACATTAACCCTGTGCGAATTTTCTTCACCCTACCCCGCCTCATTGGTGGGTTAACGCTCCTCACCTACAGACGTCTCGCCGGCAACTTTGGTCTGACCCTGTTGGCGCTCTTTCAAATCGTACTGACCGTCGGGCTGCTCAGCAGCGCCGGCTTCTTTGCCCAGGCTGTTGATAGAGTAATCCTCAACGTGGAGTTGGACGAACTCAGCTCACGTACCGGGCGCCCGCCCTTCACGACGCGCGTATATTTCTTCCCCTCCTCTCGCAAACCCATGGATGTGCCTGCCGCTGAACGGGCAGGGCGCAGCGTCGCCGCGACGCTCTCCAGCGAGATCGGTCTTCCCATAGACGATGTCGGCGTCCATCTTGAAAGCGGCAGTATGATGCTGATGTCCCCGGAAGGCGACGAACGCTACGGCACAGAAAGTAAATTCCTGACTCAGGTTGATCTCGTCTACTTGGCCGGCGTAGCGCCCGAACTGGCTATTTCCTCCGGCTCAGTCTGGGAAGACGCAACCGGCGACGAGGCTTCCACCGGCCCCTTGCCGGTACTCATGCACGACAACCTGGCCGCGGACATGGGCGTCCGTCCCGGCGAAAAGTTCCGCGTCGCGCCCACTGCCGCACTGCCCGGTACTGAAGTGGAGATCGTCGGCCTTTGGCGGGCTCGCGACCCTGACGACACCTTCTGGTTCCGTCCGCCCGATATCTCCATGAAGGAAGCGCTGTTCGTGCGCCGAGCCGACTACCTCCAGCGCGTGCAACCCATGGTGGCCGGCAGCTCCCGCTTCGCCAGCTGGCGCATCTCTCTCGACGACAGCACACTCAATCCGGCCTTCGCCGCCGCCTACGCCCGCGGCTTCGAAAAGGGCATGACCGTCATCGGCAAATACCTTCCTGGTGCCGAACTGGATGTTTCACCCCTCGATCCGCTCAAAGAGTTCGTGCAGCGTCAGACGACACTGACCGTGCTGCTCCTGAGCATGAACGTACCCGCCATCGGCTTTCTTCTCTACTTCCTCGTACTGATCTCCGGCATCATCGCCCGTTCCCAGCAGCGGGAGACCTCGGTACTGGTCAGCCGCGGCGCCGGCACAATGCGTGTGCTGTGGCTCGTGCTGGTCGAGGAGTGGCTGCTCTTCCTGTTGGGCGTGCCCCTGGGTCTCGGCCTCGGAATGCTGATCGCTCGCGGCATGGGATACACCGACAGCTTTCTCGACTTCACCTTGCGCGATCCAATGCCCGTTTCTCTTCAGGGCGTTGATGTCTGGTTGATCGTAGCCGCGCTGGGATTGGCCTTCATCGCCCGCCTGCTGCCTGCAATCACTGCAGCGCGCGCCAGTATCGTCGAATACGAGACCGCCTACGCCCGTCCGGACAAAGGCCCCCTCTGGCGCCGCGCCTATCTGGACTTCCTCCTCATCGTACCGACCGTTTACGCCTATCAGCAACTGGGCCAGCAGGAAGCGTTCGCGCTTCTGGCGCAGGAGGACGCGTCCGAGCTGTATAGTGACCCGCTCCTGGTCCTCGCGCCGGCCCTCGTAATCCTGACAGCCTCGCTCCTGATAATGCGTTTTTTCTCGCCAATGATGAATCTGCTCGACAAGCTGGCAGGTTTGTTGCCGGGCACGGTCTTCCATCTCGCGCTGCGCCAGTTGGGTCGACAGGGACACAGCTACCTGAATCCGCTCCTGCTCGTGATTATCTGTCTTGGCCTGGGGATCTATACACACTCTCTCGCTGCCAGCATGGATGAGTGGCTGGTCGATCGCATAAAATACCAGGCCGGCGGAGACTTCCGTTTCCTACCGGTTACGGTTACCGACGGGGAGACTGTGGGGGATTGGACCCTTGAACCCGCCTGGTTTAGCGAGAAGTTCGATGCCGACCGAGGCATTCGCGTAGGCAACTATGGCATGCGTATCGAAGGGCTCTCCACACCCCGCGGGATGACGAAACGGATGATGGGTGTGGACCGGGCTGAATTCGCCACAGTTTCCTGGTTCCGCTCGGACTTCGCCGACGACTCGCTTGGCGGACTCATGAATCGGCTCGCCGCCGCGCCCGAAGCAGTGTTGGTCTCGCGCACGTTCCTGTCGGAACAACTGCTGCGCGTCGGCGATCGTCTGGACCTGTGGGTGATTCTGGACGCCGGTATCAGCATGCGCACCGACTTCGTCATCAGCGGCGTCTACGACTACTTCCCCACTGTCGACCAGGAGGAGATCGTTGTCATCGCCAACCTGGACTATCTGCACCTGATTGGCGGCGCCATCTATCCTTACGAGGTCTGGCTGAGATCTCCGGACAACCCTAGGGGAGAGGAGGTGCGTCGGCAGCTGCGCATCGGCGGGATCGAACTGCTGCGCTGGCACGACGTCGTCGGTTCACTGATAGAGGAGAAATCCAAACTGGAGCGGGTTGGGGTCTTCGGCGCCCTCACCGTCGGCTTCCTGGCCGCGGCGCTGATGGCCGTAATGGCCTTCCTGATGCACAGCTACGCCTCGCTTCGAGAGCGCTTCTACCAGTTTGGCGTGCTGCGGGCAATCGGCGCGCTCCGCCGCCAACTGATCATACAGCTCGCCGTAGAGTACGCGGTGCTTGTCGCTTACGGGACTGCCGCCGGCGCAATAATCGGAGTCCAGGTTTCCGTGCTCTTCACCCCATTCTTCCGCACGGCAGCCGACTCCAAAGCCATCCTGCCTCCCATGCTGCCCATCATCGCCGAGGCCGAGATTACCCAACTCACCCTTATCTTCATTGCCATAATGGTGTTCGTCATCGTGGCCGCCACCGCGCAAGCGACCCAGCGGCGTATATTCGAGGTTATGCGCGTCGGCCAGGCGTAAATGCGAGAGGAAAGATCTGAGGGGTGAGAATACAGAGGTATTCTCACCCCTCGTTCTGGACTATGGTCGGGTGCCGTTGCTTCCGTTGTTCTGCTCGTTGAACAGCTCCTTCACGCCGCCGAGCGCTCCCAGCACGCCCGTCGCCTCGTAGGGCAGAAAGATCTTGGAGGCGTCACCGTCAGACATCACCTTCAGTGCCTCAAGATACTGAATGGCAATCAGCCTGTCGTCCGGCTCTGCATCTTTAATGGCATTGAACACGGTCGTAATGGCGTTGCCTTGGCCAGTAGCCTCCACCTCCAACTTGTACCGCTCAGCATCGGCCACCCTCTTTACCGCCTCGGCCTCACCTTCTGCCTTCAGAATCTGAGCCTGGCGGTCGCCGTCGGCGTCTAGAATGGCGGCCCGCTTCTCCCGCTCGGCCTTCATCTGCCGGTGCATCGCTTCTGTGACATCAGCAGGCGGGTCGATCCGCTTGATCTCTACCCGCACCACGCGCACGCCCCATTTGTCAGTAGCGTCATCCAACACTTCGCGCAGCTTGGTGTTGATATGATCACGGCTGGTCAGGGCCGAATCCAGCTCCATCTCGCCAACCACGTTACGCAGATTGGTCTGCGCCAGTTTGGTCGCCGCGCTATAGAAATCGGCCACGTTGTAAACCAGCTTGACCGGGTCGGTCGCCTCAAAGTAGACGATCGCATCGACGGTGACCACAACATTGTCCTTCGTGATCACCTCCTGCGGCGGCACGTCAACTACCTGCTCTCTCATGTCCACCTTCTGGATCGCGTCCACGAAGGGCACAATTAATGTGAGACCCGGCTGCACTGTGCGTTGGTAGCGCCCCAACCGCTCAATGACCCCTTTCTGATACGGCTGCACGATGCGGATACTTGCAATCGCAACTACAATCACGAATATGGCTATAATCGCCAGTAGCAAGACCGGCCCCAATGTTGCAAACATTTCGTTTCTCCTTTATTTTGCCGCTCTGTTATGCGGCAGACTCGACCTGCTCGTCTGAATCCTCGTTCTCTTCTTCGGTTGCCTGGACCTGTAGACGTACACCGTCTACGCCCATCACCTTCACGACCTCGCCTACCTCCAACGCCACGTTTTCCATCGACTCGGCGCGCCATCTCTCGCTCTCTACCCGTACCATACCTGTACCCTCAAGCGGGTCAACTGTCTGTAAGACGACCCCCCACTTGCCGATCATGCGGTTGCCCGCGATCGGCTGCACGCCGGGCCGCGATATGCGGTCGGCAAAGGGCCGCGCCAGAACAACGGCAGCTATCGTAACCACGATGAAGACGAGGATCTGCCATGCCATGCCTGCGCCCAAAAAAGCCACCAGCGCCGCTCCCAGCGCGCCGATGCCAAAACAGAGCAGCACGAACCCGGCTGTGAATATCTCGAACAAAAAGAACAATACGGCTAAGACTATCCAGCCCCAACGTACCAGCTCATCTATGTTTTCGGTGAACACGGTTTCCTCCAGTAGTCCTGAGGGAGCGAAATCAATACTGTCACCCCGTAGAGAACCGGTCCTGGCTGTTGCGGAGCGCTGTCGCGTCCATTCGGGCCGCGCAATCTGATTTCTGACCTCGCCATCAGTATACGCGAACTATATGCCCTTTCCTAACAACAAGCTGACGTCCGGCAGACACAAAGCTGACGCCTTCAAAGAGCGCAAAAAAAGGCCGGACAAGCGCCATTGCTTGCCCGGCCTCTCAGTTTGAAAAGTGGTGAGTCAACCGCGGCCCGAAGAGGGGTTTTCCTCCTTAACGCCGTCTCACCATCTGGCTATATCCAGTTCTGGTCCTGCAGAAAACTCGTCAGTCCGGGGATCGAGAACCGCTTGCCCTGATAGGCCTGATAACCATAGTAGGCCAGGGCCATTAAGCCCATCAGCGCCAGCAGCGGCACAAGACAAGCAAAAGCAAGGCCAGAGACCAGCCACCCAATGAGCGGCACAGTACCCACGATGACAAAGCTGACAACAAAGAGGATTCCGAACACGATGAAGAAAGCCATAAGCGCCAGACTCTGGATGGCATGGAATCGTTGGAACGGACGCTTTTTGCTGCTCTCACTCAACAGAACTATGGCCGGCATCACCAACGGAATCAGCACCTGCGTCACATAGCACAGCAGCGCGATCAACCGGTCATCGCCGTCAGCCCCTATGTCGATAGCCGCGCTGTGCATGAACTCCCCGCGGCGCAGGGCATCAGCCGCCTCCCCGGCCTGCGTGCGTGCCGAGTCCGCGAACTGCTCGGCAGGGGATGGCTCAGGGCGCTCGCCATGGCCGCCACCGTCGGGCCCGTCCGCTGTAGGTGGGAACGGCTCTTCCCTTTCTCCGGTCGATCCCGCGTCGGATGTCGAATACGACGCTTCAGAATTCAACTCCTCATTCCCGTCCGACCCCGCCTCCGAGGACTCCACCGCGTCCTGCTGCTCGTCTTTATTGTTCTCCACTGCTTTTCTCCGTCGGTTACGTGCGGCAAGTTTATGCCCTGTCGATCTATCCCTGCCTGCCGCCGGTCCCGCTGAACCTTTCCTGTTTTTCACGACATCCAGTCATCGAGGGAATCCACGATTTCTTTTGCAGTTGTTGCACCGGAAACTAAATCCGTCAAGTAATCATTTGTCTGTCTGCATGCCGTCATAACTACACTACGCAGGATTCCACCGAAAGTTTCCGGACGGCCCCGCAGAATGTGCTACAATAGCGGCTATGGTCCCTCAGCCGGTGACGCCCCAAAAATCCTTCAGAGAAACGATACGAATAGTCTTTATGGGCACACCTGACTTCGCCTTGCCCTCTCTTTCCGTCCTGCATGGCATGGAAGCGCAAACGGGCTGGCAGGTTGTCGGCGTTGTCACACAACCCGACAGACGGGCCGACCGGGGCAAAAGACTGGTCGCCGGACCCGTCAAAGAACTTGCCCTGGAACACAGCCTGCCGGTGATGCAACCGGAGCGCCTCCCTCGAACCAACGCACCGCCCGCGACCGATGAGCCGGACCCGCTCGCATCGCTGCGCATGCTGTCACCGGACCTTATCGTTGTTGCCGCCTATGGACAGATTCTCCCGCCGAGCGTGTTGGAGATCCCGACGTACGGCTGTCTGAATGTGCATGCAAGCCTTCTCCCCGCTTATCGGGGCGCGTCGCCCATCACCGCGGCCCTCCTGGATGGGCTGCCCGAGACTGGCGTAACGATCATGCTGATGGACACCGGCATGGATACTGGACCCGTACTCACCCAGGCTCGCCTGCCTGTCTTTGCCGACGATACGACCGCATCCCTCAGCGACCGGCTGGCGGCCCGCGGCGCAGAGTTGCTTGCCGAAACGATACCCAGCTGGCTGGCCGGCAACGTCACCCCTGTCGCCCAGGCCGACCTGCCCGGCGAACCGTCTGTTTGCCGGCTCGTCAAAAAGCAGGACGGCCGCATCGACTGGACAATGCCTGCAGCGCGCATCGAACGCATGATCCGCGCCTATGCGCCTTGGCCGGCCGCCTTCACCACTTGGAAAGGCCAAAACTTCAAGCTGTGGCAAGGAAGTGTCATCTCCGGCAGTGCACCGCCCGGTCTAGTAGTCGATGTCGACGGCCGAGTCGCCGTTGGCGCCGGCGACGCCTTACTCGCTCTGCACCAAGTACAGCCCGCCGGGAAAAAGCCCATGACGGTCGCCGCATTTCTCAACGGCGCACCCGAATTCGTCCATTCCCGCCTGGGCGATTGATAAACCGCATGTCGCGAACGGCTGCAACGGGTATCGCACAGTTCGATTTTGCTGCCCTGCCGCCGCATGATATACTCCTACCTGTGTCGGGGCGTAGCGCAGCTCGGTAGCGCGCTTCAATGGGGTTGAAGAGGTCGGAGGTTCAAATCCTCTCGCCCCGACCTGAATCTAAAGGGAGGCGACATCGATTCTGCATTATGAGAGATGTCGTCTCTTTTTTTCCTCTCCAACCCTTTGACCTGATCAAAGGGGAATCGGGCTGAAAGCTACCGGAATGTCAGTTTCTCCCTCCCGGTGTCCCATGCTTGACTGTTTGCCCGGTTCTCGATGTCCTATGCTGCCATAGGGTCTTTCCAGGGCCACTGTCCCGCGGCGCCGCGGGATGAAGGCAGTCAATCGTCTGCAATATCTATGCGGAAGACAGGATCCTCACCGGAAGCCTGTAGCCGTCTACTGAAATGTCGGACTGGGAGCCAAACACACATTCTGATTGACCGGTGGGTCTATCGGTCATACCGATCGGTCCGCGGCCCCAATAGGATTTCCGGCTGGTCTTCTTGTCCAAGACCACCCATTCGGTTCGGGCAAGAAGTGCGCAGGCTGCTCTTTCGCCTGAAGTCGACTCTCTTTGAATAGGCCCTTGTACCAATGTTGAAGAATAAACAGATCAGGATTGCTCTGGCTGTGCTGGGCGCTTGTCTGATCCTGGCAGCGGTGATCGCTGTCCTCCCTTCTCTTTCTTCTCTCCCGGCCCCCGAACTCCAGGAAGATAGCCATCAGACCATCAGCGGCTTGCGCGTGAACAGCAGCCAGCCTGGCGTACTGGAAGTAACGTGGGATGCTCCAGCCGACCCGCCGCTCGAATATCGACTCACCTGGGCGAGGGTTGGGGAGAACTCTCCTGCCCGGAGCGACGGTCCCGGGAACGCCTATCCAGCGATTCCATCCCAGCAGATCACGGGTCTGGATCAAGGCGTGCGCTACAAGGTACGAGTACGCGCCCGTTACGAGGATTTCGAAAGTGACTGGAGCGATCCAATCGAAATTGCGGTTGCATCCTCTTCCGTAGCCCCGCCCGAGTCTACGGACGCGCCAACCGGACCGCCCCAAAACCTGAAGGCTGCCGTGACCCACAACACTGTCTCTCTGACCTGGGAGGCGCCGCAGAGCAATGGCAGAGTCAGCGGCTATCTGATCCTGCGTCGCGACCTGGATGCCGCTCCTGAGAACCGGTTTCAAATCCTTGAAGAGGACACCGGCAGCTCTGCGACGAGCTTTGTCGACAGCACCGTCCTCCCTGGCAGCCGCTACGCTTACCGTGTCCGTGCTCTGAATGGAAGCGATTCAGAATCAGAGTTCGCTGATGTTGAAGTCAGTACGCTTGCCATGTCGGCAGCGTCTTCGGGCGGGCCCACTCCCAAGCCC
>VXRG01000135.1:16492-53406 GCA_009838625.1 Caldilineaceae bacterium SB0664_bin_27 | reverse complement strand
CCCCAGCCCCCCGCGGACAGAGGGGTGTTAAGAAGTTCTCCGCGCCCCTCCGCGTCCTCCGCGGATAAAAGGTCTTAGGAAGTCCTCCGCGGATGAAAAGTTTTTGACTTGCGACCCGTTTTGCCCTACGATTGACGACTGTATGACGCACAGGAACGGCAGCCTTCCGTTTATGCCCTTTTTCCAAGACAGTGAGATGAAAAATGCAGGCGCTTGAAGAGCTACAGACCCGCGCACAGGAGGAGCTGGCCGCAGCCGACACGGTGGAGGCGACGGAGGCCTGGTTCCGCGACTATCTGGGCCGCAACGGCGCGCTCACCGACTTCCTGCGCGGGCTGAGCAGCCTGCCGCGCGAGGAACGCCCCGCGGCGGGCCGCGCGGGCAATGAGCTCAAAAAGCTGCTCGAAGAGGCCCTGCATACGCGCCAGGAGGCGATCCGCCACCAGGAGATGGAGGAGACGCTCGCGGCCGAAGGCGTGGACGTCACCATGCCGGGCCGGCGGCCCACGCTGGGCAAGATCCATCCCAGCAACCAGACGCTGCGCGAAATTGCGCAGATTTTCGGCCAGATGGGCTTCCAGGTCTACGATTCGCCCGAAGTGGAGACGGACGAATACAATTTCGGCCTGCTCAATATCCCGCCGGGCCATCCCGCCCGCGACATGTGGGACACCTTCTACACGACCACGCCGGGCGTCATTCTGCGCACGCACACAAGCCCCGGGCAGATCCACGCCATGCGCGAGTACTGCCCGGAGCCGATCCGCGTCATTTTACCGGGGAAATGCTACCGCCACGAGGATGTGAGCGCCCGCTACGACATGATGTTCCACCAGGTCGAAGGGCTGGTGGTGGGCCACAACGTGACCTTCAGCGACCTCAAGGGCACGCTGGTGAACTTCGCCAACCAGATGTTCGGTGAGGGCTGTGCGCTGCGCTTCCGCAAGAGCTACTTCCCGTTCACCGAGCCCAGCGTCGAGGTGGACGCCGGCTGCGTTCTGTGTGAGGCCAAGGGCTGCCGCATCTGCAAGCAGACCGGCTGGCTCGAGATTCTGGGCGCCGGCATGGTCCACCCGATCGTGCTGCACAACGGCGGCTACGACCCGGCAGTCTTCAGCGGATTCGCCTTCGGCATGGGCCCCGAGCGCATCGCCATGCTGAAATACGGCATCGACGACATCCGCTACTTCTTCACCAACTACGCGCGTTTCCTCGAACGGGTCGGCTGACCCCTAACCACCGCCGTTCCCCTAGCCCTCCAACGCCTTCCGCATACTCTCGCCTTCCTGCTGCCACCACTGGTGCAGGATGGCGATGTCGGTGCCGATGCAGAAGTGCCGCGCGCCCATGTCCAGGTAACGCTTGGCCTCGTCAGCCGTGCCGATTTCAATTCTGGGGTGCACACCGGCCGCCAGGCAGCCGTCGATGACGCGCTGCGAAGCAGCCTGAACCTCGGGATCATTGCGCTGTCCCAGCTTGCCGATACTCATTGAAAAGTCGGACGGCCCCCACTGCAGTATCTCCACGCCGTCCACGGCCAGGATCTCGTCCAGCTCATCCAACGCCGGCTTCTTCTCCAGCATCAGCGCCACCACGATGTCGTCGAGCGCCTGTACGTAGGCGTCATTGCCGCCGTAGCCCATGTAGGAGAAGCGGCGCGTGGCCACGCCGAAGGTGCCGCCCGCGTGGGGCGTATCCGCGCGCACATAGCTGACACAGCCGGCCGCGCCGGCGGCGGAGCGCACGTCGGAAAAGAGCACGCTGTTGAAACCCGACCCGACGGCCCGCTGCGCGACAAATTCGTTGTTGGCCCAGTCGATCTTGATCATCGAGCCGAGGCCGTGGAGCTCCGCGGCGCGGCAGATGTTGTCCAGATCGTGGAGCGTATAGGTCCCATACTCGGCCACAAATTCCACATAGTCGTAGAGGCCGGTATGGCCCAGCGCCTCGACAACATTGGGCCACACGCTGTGAATGTGGGTAGCCAGCGTCGGTTTGCCCTCATCGAGCAATTTGCGAATCGGATTCGCGCGCATTGTTCTATTCTCCGGTTGGGATGGTGAGCCGACCTGCCGCCGCCGCGGAAGCCAGTCAGTGTGATGATAGAGAAAGCGCCGCCGCCCCGCCCGATATGTCCCTGCGGAGTTGGAAGCGCTTCGTTAACTTATGTGTACCTTAGGAAAGTGTGCCGGCGTCAGGACAGGCCGCTCCGGCCCGCCATGGGCAGTATAGCACAGCAGATTGGGGAATAACAGTCGAGAAACGCCGGCGCTCCCTTGAACCCTGCGATGCTGCCAAATCGATGCAGGCATGGGTGTCGACTTAAGCCAGCGCAGGTGATTCACCGCGGCAAGCAGCGCCAACCGCCCCGCCAACGAGCAAGGCCGCCTGGATCTAAAGACCGGAATCTAATCAGATAGCGAACTCTTCAGACCGGCCAAGAGTCTGCCGATCTCTTCGCACTTCTTCAGAAGTTGGTAAGTGCCCGAAGGGGTGAGATACTGCAAATTGCCGGATATGATCAAGAGAGTTTCCAGTTCTGCTAAGGAGCCTTGTGCGATTCCCAGGAACTGTCGAAATTCCCCCGGGCTGTTTCTTCCCTGCCCCTCGGCAATATTGGCCGGGACGGACACGCCGGCTCGCCTGATCTGGGATGTGATCCCATACAACTCCTCCTTTGGGAAAGAACGTGTGGAGACATATATGTTGCTGACCAACTCCACCGACTTCTTCCACACTATTAGATCCCGATAACTGCGTGAACCTTTCATAGTTACAATGAGATGCCTTTCGTACCCGCTACGTTGACCAATGGAGAAAAACGAACCAAGAGTGCTTCAATCAAAAAAAGGGGGAATACCACGAGCGCTCCGCACTTCAGCGACGTCATCAAGAAGCAAGTTCGCCCGCATCGAACAACCACGTCTTTCAGGAGACCAAAAACTAAAAACTAAAAACAAAAAACTGCCGTTCAGTCGTTCGGCGCCAGCAGGTCCTCGGTCTGGCCGCTGTGGATCAGGAGCACGGTCCCCACGGCGCTGAGCCAGCCGTTCAACTGGTTGCCGTAACTCTCCCGCTCATCCGCTTCCGGCCGGTTCATGCCCAGCAGCGTCAGGTCGGTCTCCCTGCTCCAGGTCTTCACGGTATCCGGGAAGCGCTCTCCCTGCGGGGGCACCACCACCACCGGCTCCGCATTGACCCGCACTCTGTCCAGCAGGGCGCGCAGATGCGCCTCCACCTGTGCCCGCCCTTCACCGCGCGGCAGCGTCTGCAATATTCTGATCGAGGCCCCGTCCCAGGTCGGGCTCTGCGAAATGATATGCGCCAACAGCAGCATCAGGTCGCCGTTGCCGCTGCGCCCGCGCCACCAGACGTCGATCACCTTGCGGTTGCCGAAGCCGCGCTTCTCATCGTGGTGCAGGAAGAGGACGGACTTGCCCAGCTCGAACAGCGTCGACAACAGGCGCAAGGAGAGCGTGCGCCCGCCCTCGGTATCGCTCCAACCCATCAGCACGGCGTTCGGCTCCAGCCCGCCCACACCATGGGACTGGCACACTGTCACCGCGCCGGCGTAGAAGTTCTCCACAATGTCCGCCTCCGCGAAGGCGGTCATATTCTGTTCCTGGATGAAGGTGCGGATCTGGCGGCGGGCGATGCTGCGCAGCCGCCGTCGCGCCAGCTGATCGATATCGCCGACGAGAAGCTGGTAGAAGGAGACGATGCCATAGCCGCGGCTCAGCAGGTTGGCGATCTCCACCAGCGGCGCCCGGTTATGCGGCTGCCCGGTGAAGACCAGGATGTTCGGCCGCCAGTTCTTGGCATGGAAGACCGAACGCTCCAGATTGAGCAGAGAGCGCCGCGCCAGCGCAAACCAGATCCCGTTGCGCACGTCGCCCCAGGTGCGGATCGTCGAGCGGCGCTCCAGGTAGAAGTAGATGCCATAGCTGATCAGGATGGCGAGGACGGTCGCCGCGGGATTGATGACGAACATTGCCCCGTAGCAGCCGGCCGCTCCCAGCAGCGAGAAGCTGAAATGGATTTTGGCACGCGGGCGGAAACTGGGGTTGCCGACCAGCTTTTCGATGCCGGCCACCAGGTTGGTCATGCCGTAGGTGTTGAGGAAGAACATGGTGATGATCGGCGCTACAACGTTCAGGTCACCGGCCCAGATCACCGCGAAGGCGATGCACGCCGTGATCAGGACGCCTACCCGCGGCTCGGTCCTGCTCCCCAGCCGCGAGCCCAACGCCCGCGGCACGATGCCGTCATTGGCCATCGCCTGCAGCGTGCGCGGCGCGGCCACGATGCTGCCCAGCGCCGACGACAGCGTCGCCGCCCAGACGCCGATCAGGATCAGGGGCGGGAAGAGCGCGATGTCGCGCATGATCAACGTGTTGCTCTTCAACTCGTCCGGCGACCCATGCAGCGAGAGCCAGACGACGGAGAGAAAGTAGACGCCGGCCGTGAACATAACCGAAAAAAGCGTGCCCTTGTGGATGCTGCGGCCCGGGTCCTTCAGATCGCCCGACATGCTCGCGCCCACCGCAATGCCGGTCACCGCGGGGAAGAAGACGGCGAAGACGCTCCAGAAGTTCATGCCCTCGCCGTAGTTGGCGGTCAGCGTCGGCGCCTGGATCTCCAGCCAGCCGCCTCCAAAGAAGGAAAGCAGCGCGGCCATCAACGCGGCCAGAATGAAATACTGGATCTTGATGGCAAAGTCGGCGCCGATGAACGCCACCACCGCGAAGACGATCGCAATCAAGGTCGAAAGCACGCGCGCGTCGATCTGGCTGAAGAAGGCGATGCCCTCGAGCGACTCGGTGAAGCCGATGATGTAGAAGGCGACCGAGATCGCCTGCGACAGATAGAGAGGCACGCCGATGGCGCCGCCGATTTCACGGCCCAGCGTCCGCGAGATCAGGTAGTACTTGCCGCCGGCCCGCACGTTCATCGAGGTCGCGATCGCGGAGAGCGACAGACCGGTCAGAAAGCTGATGGCGTTGGCGATCAGCACGATAAGGAGGGCGCCCATGAGGCCGGCCTGGCCGACAACCCAGCCCGCCCGCAAGAACAGGATCAGGCCCAGAATCGTCAGCACGTTGGGCGTGAACACGCCTCCAAAGGTGCCGAAACGGGCCGAAGCGTTCGCCGTCTGCGCCGAAGCCGCCTGTGCAGATGCAGTCATAAGCCCTGGTTGACCTCCTTCTCCAGTACGTCGCGCCAGGGCGCCGGGATGCGCTCTCCCAGCTCGACGCGTTTGGCGCCGATAAAGCGGGCCAGCTCCAGCAGCGAACCGGCCGCCGCGGCCCGCGCCGGCGCGTCGACGCGCGCCCCCTCCTCTTCATAGAAAGCGTGGATACGGTAGATCCCCGTCTTACGTTCGATCTGCGAGTCCATTCTCCCGATGAAGCGGTCGCCGTGCAGCAGGGGCAACACATAGTAGCCGTACTCCCGCTTGGCTTTCGGCACGTAGATTTCGATGCGGTAGTAAAAGTCGAAGAACTGCTCCGTGCGCTCCCGGTCGCAGATCAGATTGTCGAAGGGCGACAGGAAAACGGTGCGGGGCGCCCAAGCGCCGTCCCGGACCGACTCCAGCAAAGGCACTGTCTCCCGGTGGATGTACCATTCGCCGTCCCAAGGCCCTTCCTCACCGACGATCTGCGCCGGCAAAACGGTCCCTTCCGCGGCCAGCTCGGCCAGCCTGCGCGCCAGGTTGGGATATTTGCCGCGGATGAAGTGACGGCTGATCTGCCGCGGGCCGGCCACACCCAGCGCCTTCAGCGAGCGCTGGCAGGCGAGACCGACGACCTCCTCTTCCTGCGGCAGCGGCTGCTCCGCCCACTCGGGCAGCCAGACGTCCCGCAGCTGCCACAACCTCTGGTTTCCCTTGCGGCCGACGGGCATGACAACGCCCTGCCAGCTCAGAAGAGACATCATCATGGAGGCGGGTTTGCCGCTGAACCATCTCGAAGGGTACCAGGGCACGGCCTCCAGGTCGTTGAAAACGGTGGCCGTCAGCGGGCCTTCCTGCCCCAGCCGCTCGACGATGGCCGCGCGCAGTGTCTCGTTTGCCTCCATCCAGGCGCGTGCCCGCTCCATGCCGTCGCCCGTCCTCTTAAAGAGGGAGCCGATCCAGCGCCGAAAGAGGTGATAGTCCTCTGTCAGGACGTAGGAGGCCTGGTGGGCGTCGCCCTCAATGATGACGCGCTCCCGCTGCAGGTCATCCAGCCAGGAAGGGTCAAATGCCCCGATCCGGCTCCACAGCACGAGCAGCTGGGTCCGTTCCACCGCCCGGATGGGGTCGATCTGCAGACAGTTGATGCGGCGGAGCAGGTCGATGATGCCGGCTTTGCCGGCCTGCGGGCGCGGTCCCGCCAGACACTGGACGGAGACAGCTAAACGACGCGCCTCAGTGGGCGTGAGCGTGACGGTATTCATTGTTTCACCTGTTGGGGGGAAGCCTCCGGGAGCGAACCAGGGCACCGAGGGAGCAGCTGACGCATTGGCGCCAACCGGTCAGGGGTTTGGAAGTCGCCGGCTTCAGCCACATCTCTGCCGGCGTCTGGATCGTCAATCATACGGTCATCGGAAACGCTATCGCGTCGTTGCCATAGCCGGGATGTTTTCTCACTCAGTTCGAGGCCCCGTCACCCCAACACGGCCTCGCCGATCGCCCGGTATCCCTGCGCCGCCGCGATCAGATGGTCGAGCTTGAGACTCTCATTGATGACGTGCGCATCGGCCTCGGTGGCCGGACCGAAGCCGATGGTCGGTATGGCGGCCGCGCCGGCGCTGTAGGCCGCATTGGTGCAGAAACGGTAGGCGTTCAGCCCCGCGTCGATCCCGGCGCCATGCACCGCGGCCAGCGCGCCTGTCACAAAGGGGTCGTTGTCATCGGCCAGCCAGGCCGGGAAGAACTTTTCCGTCACAAAGGTGTGCCCCGTGTAGCTGGTATACTCTCCGGTGCCGACGCGGGCATCCAGCTTGATATCGGCCAGTTCCGGCCGCTCGCTGATGTCGGCCAGCACACGCTGCGCGGATTCGCCGGGCAGCAGACGGCGGTCATAGGTCACGCGGCAGATGCTGGGAATGACGGAGTGGCCCGGGTAGGGGTCGCTGATGATGTCGGTCAGCGCGAAGATCGCGGGTCCCATCTGGGGGTGCTCGTCGAGGGCCAGGTCCTCGACGGCTGCGATCACGCGCATCATGTCGAGCACGGCGTTGCGGCCCATGTGGGGCGCGGACGAGTGGGAGGGCCGCCCGGTGGTGGTGAGGTGAATTTCGGCGCGTCCGCGGCCGCCGCGCACGATCTGCAGATCGGAGGCTTCGCCAATGACGACGAAGTCGGCGCCGGTCTGCGCGATCACCTTCTCCAGGGCGACACCCTCAAGCACCTCTTCCATCACCGAGGCGCTCACCACGGCTTTGCCTTTGAGCGCACTCCTGTCCAGCCCGGCAATCCCGTGCACCATGGCGGCCAGGGCGCCCTTCATGTCGGCCGCGCCGCGTCCGTGCAGGGCGCCGCCGCGCACCTCTCCGCTGAACGGGTCGAGCTCCCAGGGTACACCGGGCGAGACGCCGACGGTATCGGTATGGGCGTCGAAGACGATCACCGGCCCTGGCTGCGCGCCCTCGAGAACGCCGACGACGTTGCCGACGTCGTCGGTCCACACGCTGTCGAAGCCGAGCGCGGTCATTTCGTCTTCGATGCGGCGGGAGACGCGGGCCTCCTCGCAACTGAGGCTGCGGATGCGGACGATGTCGCTGGTGAAGGATATGAGGCGGTCTGTATCGAGCACTGGCGGTTCCTCGTGTATAGCCGTTGGGGCAGGAATCTTTTGGAGAATCTTCTCGTTGGCGGGCGGCCGGTCAGCCGCCAAAGGGAGGCTGCTGCGGGCACACGCGACAGAAATATAGCTGAGACACTGGAATTCGCGCAACTGCCATTTTTCATGGGTAGAGTCCGCCGCATTATGAAAGGGTCAAGAGGGAGGCCCTATTGACGCCGCCTACAGGGCCTTGTGCTTCCCGGACCTGGGGGAGGAACAGTCTGGCGGGGAACGGGTTCGGACGACCCCCGGGCGCCGGTTCCCAACCATCTGGTCGAAGGTCATGTGATCTCTTTCATGTCGAATGGCACTTTCAGATGTGACCGACAGGTTGGTATACTGGCCCTACTGTTTCAGGACTCGAATCTGCATCGGGACCGGTTACCCGGCAAACTTGCCAAATGGCGAAAAACGCACTTTTGCCAGAGTTGCGCAGGCACGCCACACCGCCTGTGCTCTCCGAACTGCAGACAGGCTGGCCGTTGCGCGTTTGTTCCGATCCGGGCGCACACTCTTCTCAGCGCTCGATACAACGGTTGGGAGGCCCTGGTGTGTGCCCTCGGTATAAGACGACGGCCTCCGAATTCCGTCCCAATTGCCCTGAATTTCATTGGCGCCGGGCGTCAGTTCACTGCGTAGCCTCCTGGGCTTCCGCTGCCCGGCAAATCTTTTGTGCAGTCACAGAACGCCATATCGCGGGATATTCGTTGGTCTCTTCCAACATGACTTTTAATCTTTCTTGCTGACGGAACCGTTTCTGCAAGACGCCAGGGACCCCCAATGCCTTTCCGCTCCTTCCCACTGAGAGAGAATTTTGCTTTCCATGCAGCCGCGCAGGCAATTGTCCTGATCGCGGTCGTTCAGGTCTTCGTACAGAGAGGCTCGCCGCCGGGGCCCGTCCTGGTGATTGCGGCATCGATCTTCAGCATTGTCTTATGGCTGCTGCCGGTGGACACCGCCCTGGGCGCGCATCGCTACATGCTGATTCAGGGTGTGATCGCCTCTCTGGCATATATGCAAGAGTTTCTCTTCGTTTATCTTTTCTTTGTCTTGTCCATGCAGGCGATGTTGCTTTACAATACCCGCCCCGGACTGCTCTGGAATGGGCTCTTTCTAACGCTTGCGCAGCTGGCAAACTTTTTCTTTCATCTTGAAGGCGAGCTAGCGCCCGGTCCAAGAGCGCTCATGGTCACCGTTGCCTTCATTCTTGCCTGCGTTCTGAGCGCCGGCTACGCCAGAGTGAGGAGGGACAGAGACGAAATCCAGCGTCTGATGAAACAGCTGGCCGAGACCAGTGCTCTTCTGCAAGAGTCCAAAGAGAATGCCAAGGATTTTGCCGCGGTGCAAGAGCGCAACAGTCTGGCAAGAGAACTGAACCACAGCCTCGGCCACAAGTTGACCGTCGCGATTGTTCAACTTGAAAGTGCGGTTCTGCAGCTGGACAAGGACCAGGGGAGCGTAGTCGTCAGGCTCAAAACTGTCCTTGAACAGCTCAGGAGAGGGCTCACAGAACTGCGCCACATCGCAAAGCAGGTATGAGACAGCAACAGGGCAACACGGTTCCGCACGCCAGGAAACTCTCCCCCTTTCAGGAACTGGCTGCGGGAATCTGTCGACAATCTCCCTTAGCTTCGCCGGTCGAAACTTCAAATGGCCGGGCGCTCATCGCCCCGGCCAGCCGCAGGCTGCAACCATTGCATGCTTGCCCCGTTTTCGCCGGCGCAGTCCCACTCTTGTAAAGCGAAAGAAAGCTTATGGAGTACATAAGACGATTCAGAGAGATTGCCAGCGAAAATCTTCTCATGAAGATCGGCGCCCAGGTGACCATATTGTCGGTTCTTGTCATCACGACCGGCGTAAGGGGCAAACTGCCAATGCAAATGCCCCTCTGCCTGATACTGCTGTTCCTCTTCAACCTCCTAATCTGGTGCAGAAGCCCAGTAGCCAAGGACAGAACCTGGCTGGGCGTACACCTCTATTTCGCGCTCCAGTTCTTCCTGTTCTCGTGGCTGCTTTCGCTGGACGTACTGTTCGGCCTGCTGTCCACAATTCTCTATGTGCAAATCATCGTGCTGGCCCGCGGCCGCTCCAGACCAGCCTGGCTCCTCCTTCTGCTTGCCGTCGTCGCAGTAGGAAACTTCCTTCTGCATCCGGAACCCAGCATGCTGGATACCCCCTTGAATCGTGCATTGGTCTTCCAGGCTTTTATTGTATTCGTCACTCTGATGATTCTCAATCAATTGAGGGCAAAGAGGAGAGGAGAGGAGGTCGAAGGCCTTGTGGCTGAACTGATGGACAAGAATCGTCTTCTTCAGGAGTACGCGGCAAAGATCGAGACTCTGGCGGCGACGGCAGAGCGCCGGAGAATATCCAGAGAGTTGCACGACGAACTTGGCCACAGACTGACCGCCGCAGCCGTATTGACTGACAGGGTGCCGCAGCTTTTGAGTGAAAACCGAACGCGGCGCGCCATCGCTGCAATCGACAACGTTTCCGATCAGCTCCACCAGGGCCTGACGGAACTGCGCGAGATCGTCCACGCCTTCCACACTGCAGAGACAGCCTCCGAATTTCTGCCCCAAATGCTTCAGCGGTTGACCGATGAGTACACCGCGCTTCATGACGCCAGCATCCAAATGCAGTTGGACGATGTCCTTGCGCTCTCGCTCTCCGATGACCAGAAAATGACAGTCTATCGCATAGTCCAGGAGTCATTGACGAACGCATCAAAACATGCGCAAGCGCAAAACATCCACTTGAACCTGAAAAATGCCGGCGATGAACTGGTTCTGACCGTGCGCAATGACGGGCGAGACTTTGTATTGCACGAGGACAGCACCACCTTTGGGTTGCAGGGGATGCATGCCAGGGCCGCACATCTGGGCGGAACAGTGACAGTGAAAAGGCCAGATGACGGCGGCGCCCTGGTGACACTCACCATCCCTCTCTGCGAGGATCCGAAACCGAATCTTCTTGAGATTCGCAAGGTCCCGAGTGAGAAGGAGTACGCCTAGCCGCCAGCCGTAAAGAATATGAATCAGGGCTTTGAGCAAGTTCGGAGACCTGTCCCGATCTGCCTGCACACAGTTGAGTAACTCCGGTCCCCAATCCCGCCCCCGAAAGTCTCAGAACTCCTTCCAGTTCCCAGCACATGTCATTGACAACTACATACACGCATAGAAGGAAGTGGCCAGGGTGGACCGTAATGTGGTTGATCCTCCAGGCGGGGTCGGCGGCCGGTTACGGGTCCTGAATCGAGTCGCGTACGGCTGGGAAGGCCCCCTTTCGACTATTTGGAGAATATTGACACAATACTGACACGAAAAAAGGGTTCCATACCTGTACAAAAGCTGTGCAAATGATGTATACTGTCCATTGTCCATACTTTCATTAACCTTCATTCCAGATAGCTCGACGTATTCAGAAACGGCAACAGGCCGATTCAATACGCCGCCTCTCCAGTTCGCTCCGACAACTCATTAAAACCGTCAACGCTCAGATGGTCGAACAGTTCGACATCGGGAAAGAGCATGCGCAACTATTCCGAGGCATCGGTGATTGCATAAGTGTTTCCTTCTGTACCAGACAGACGGCCGATTCCGCATGCAACCATAGCAGTCAAGGCAATGGGGTTCCCGGCTTACTGAAAACCGAGAAGCTGACTTTCCCAAACTGGCATAAGACCCAATAAGGGATGACTCAAGAAATTTCGGTGATGCTGGTCGACGACCAGCAGCTGTTCCGTGAGGGCATGGCACTGCTCATCGAATCAATCGACGATATGACGTTGATTGGAGAGGCCGCCAACGGCCAGGAGGCCATTGACCTGTATGCCGTTCTTCAGCCCGATGTCGTGCTGATGGATGTGCAGATGCCGGGGATTAACGGCGTTGAAGCCATCAGGCGGATCTGCGCCCAGGACCGGAGCGCCAAGATCATCATACTTTCAACATTTGGGGAAGATGAATACATTTTTGAAGGGCTGCGGGCGGGCGCGCGGGGCTATGTATTGAAGGCGACAGAAAGTCGTGCTCTTAGCGATGCCGTGCGCGCGGTCAATCGAGGCGGAGTATGGATGGACGTGACCTCGGCCAGCAAGCTGGTAGATGAGTTTATTCGTCTGCCATCTCCTTCTCTCCACCAGGGCGCATCCGGATTAATGAGCGAACCCATCAATGAACGAGAGCTGGAGATCCTCCGTCTGATGGCCAGGGGTCTTCGCAACCGGGACATCGCCAGGCAACTCCACCTGGCCGAAGGGACGGTGAAAAACTACATCTCTTCGATTTTGAGGAAGCTGAATGTTCAGGACCGTACCCATGCCGTCGCGCGGGCGAAAGAGTTGGGACTGATATGAACGGGGACTTGGAGCTGCCTGAAATTCAGGGGGCTGTTCCTGGTGACCAACTTTGGCTCATCGAGGAAAGACGAGGTCCTTCGATTGCAGGTCTTGAGCTGGGCAGACTTCGGTAAACCTTGCGGGCGAGTCACTGCGGAGAGTTCGACACTGAGTTCGACACTGAGTTCGGCACAGAGTTCGACACGGGCGGAGTCTTACGGATAGTTCCTCACCAGGCAACTCCGAAACTCCCCAACAGAAATACAATCAGCGGCGCGATGACGAGAGCAGGCGCCATATTGACAACTCTGATTTTTTTCACTTCCAGCAGCGACAGTGCGACGCACAGGATCATGATGCCGCCCGTGGCCGTCAATTCCACGACCCACAGCGCTTCCGGGTTGAATGTGCTTTCTATCATCAGGAAACTGCCAGCGGTCTTCGCCAGCCCGGAAAGAGTTCCCTGCACGATGCCCACCGCCCCTGCGCTCAACAGGACGCCCGGGCCCATGCAGGCCGCAATCGGGATGGCAACCAATCCCTCCAGAATGCTCTTGACGGTCAGCAGCTCGTAGTCCCCGTACAGGCCGTCCTGAATGCTGCCAACGACAGCCATCGGCCCTATACAGAAGACCAGACTGGATGTCATGAATGCGCGAGGGGCGTTCCAGGCAACATTTCTCTGCTTCACCTGCATACCCCAGTAAGATTCTTCTGCCCGCTCCAGTTTCCGGTACAGGAAAGTGTCAATCCCAATCAGTTCGCCGATCAAGGCGCCGAGGACTATGCTGACCATCGGAATCAATATATTGCGGGAATCATTGATCATGTGCACGCCGATGGCCAGCCGGATCATGCATACGGCCTGCAGGACCAGCTCCTGCGCCTTTGCAGGCAATCTGTTGCCCGACACGATTCCGATCATGCCGCCAACCAGGATTGCCGCAATGTTGATTAGTGTCCCTGTCATCTCGACTCCCTGTCGAAATTCTGATGCTATCGACACTGATGCGATTACAACGTGAGTTAAAGAAGGGGCAATGCATGTAACTTACAGTTCGGACGGTCATGCCATCAAGTGCCAACCGGCACGCGTAGCGTCACGTGATTCTGCCAGGCCATATTGATTTTGAGGCGCTCTGTGGGCCTGGGCGATACGCTCGCCCGCTCCTTTTCCTGCCCTTTTCACTATCCTCGAGCCCCTACTTGCCGCCTACCGTCTCTCCCGGGACCGGACCGGCACACGCTTCGGCGTTCTTTGACTCCTCCATCAGAGCTGGACAGCGACTATCGTGCATCGCAAGGCAGCGGACCAGTTTGGGTCATGTGACCGATTCTGGTCACTTGGCACTGAATGGCGTGACCGTCCTGTTCCGTTCGCTGCATTTGAACTGAATCAAAATCATGAAGCGACACCGACCTCTGAAGCGCAGGACCAGGAGCGGGCGCCAGGCATGGCTTAATCGGGAGATGCGTCAGTTGTGAGGCAGAGGGCAGGCGGAACGGCGAGGCGTGAGGGAAGAGGAGTGAGGAGTGAGTCTGAGGGGGTCTTACGGACAGTTCTTCACCAAGGGATTCCGAAAGTCCCCAACAGAATTACAATCACCGGAGAAATGAGGAGAGAAGGCGCCAAATTGATGACTCTGATTTTTTTCACTTCCAACAGCGACAGCGCAACGCACAGGATCATGATGCCGCCCGTGGCCGTCAATTCCACGACCCACAGCGCATCCGGGTTGAATACGCTTCCTACCATGAGGAAACTGCCGACGGTCTTCGCCAGCCCGGAAAGTGCTCCCTGCACGACGCCCACCGTCCCCGCGCTCAACAGGACGCCCGGGCCCATGGAAGCCGCAATCGGGATGGCAACCAGTCCCTCCATAACGCCCTTGACGGTTAGCAGCTGGTAGTCCCCGTACAGGCCGTCCTGAATGCTGCCCACAATAGCCATCGGCCCTACACAGAAGACCAGACTGGCCGTCATGAATGCGCGAGGCGTGTTCCAGGCAACCTTACCCCGCTGCACCTGCAAGCCCCAGTCAGATTCTGCCCGCGCCAGCAGGCGGTACAGGAAAGCGTCAATCCCTAACTGTTCGCCAATTAAGGCGCCGAGGACTATGCTGACCATAGGAACCATTACATTGCGGGATTCGTTGATCATGTTCACGCCCATGACCAGAAGGATCATGCATACGGCCTGCAGGACCAGCTCCTGCATCTTTGCCTGTAACCTGTTGCCCAACACGATTCCAATCGTGCTGCCAATCAGGATTGCAGCTATGTTGATTAGCGTCCCTGTCATATCGACTCCCTGTCGAGATTATAGTGTTCCCGAGACTGATACACAGTTCGCTCCACGCCCTCGCGCCGGTCCGAAACGCAGGTCCTTCAGACATCTTCTTTGCGTCGCCGCCGCGACTTGGGTAATTGAGAAGGGGAATCGCATGTAAGTTACAGTTCGGAGGGTCACGCCATCAAGTGCCAACATGCACGCGTAATGGCACGTGATTCTGCCAAACCCTATTTATTTTGAGGGGCTCTGCGGGCCTGGGCCATTCCCTTCCCGCTCAACTCTGGAAACCTGTACAAAACATAAACAATACCTGTACAACTGAAACAAACCACCAACCGCGGATGACCGCACTTTCGCGCCGATTCTGCGGCCAGAGTCAGCTTGAAAACTCGCTCCCGCGGCGCTTCAATTTCCCCCGATTTTTGACCAAAAGTGTTGCATTTCCATTGGTGCATTTTTTCCGTAGCATTTTTGGCCCCTTATTGCCCTTTTCTCTCTGGTCAGAAGCCCAAAAACAGAAATGCAACACCTTCGCTGAAAATGAAACACCTTCGCGGCCCTTTTGCGCCCTCCGTCGCACCGCCGAAAGACCGTCCCTCAACCATCGAAATGATGAACCGGAGTCCGGTCTCCTGCAGAGCCGCCGGCCGTTCCCGTTTCTCGCTCCTCTCCTCTGTTCCCGCCCCCAATCCGGACTGCACCCCAACTTTTCGGGTGTCTTGCCAACGGCCTGCCTGTCAGATACACTACAACGTACCGCAGCGGCACGATGCCAGTGTTCAGGCGCCAGTGTTCAGGCGTCAGCGATCATGCGCCGCTCCAGCCGCCGTTCAAAGGAGCCTCCCCCTCACATGAATACAACGAGCGCATTTCAGTCGATCGAAGAAACGACAGTCTCTCTCGGCGGGCAGCAGTACATCGCCAATGACGAAATCGCCACAACGGTCTACCTGTCGCAGCAGCTGGGCAAACCGCTGCTGACCGAAGGACCGGCGGGCGTCGGCAAGACCGAGCTCGCCAAGGCCGTCGCCGGCTCGCTCGGCCGCTCGCTCATCCGACTGCAGTGCTACGAAGGCCTGGACGAGACCAAGGCCCTCTATGAATGGGAGTACGCCAAGCAGCTACTCTACACGCAGCTGCTGCGCGACCAGCTGCAGCAGACGCTGGCCGGCGCCAAATCGCTGGCCGATGCCGCGGACCGGCTCACCGACGAGGAGGACGTCTTCTTCTCAATGCGCTTCCTCCTGCAACGGCCCCTGCTGCGAGCGATTCTGAGCGACGAGCCGGTCGTGCTCCTCATCGACGAAATCGACCGCGCCGACGCCGAGTTCGAAGCCTTCCTGCTCGAGGTGTTGAGCGACTTCCAGGTCAGCGTTCCCGAGCTCGGCACGCTTGAGGCCAACCACGTGCCCATCGTCGTCCTCACCAGCAACAACACGCGCGAACTGAGCGAGGCGCTCAAACGGCGCTGTCTCTACCTTTTCATCGACTACCCCTCCCTGGAGCAGGAGCTGGACGTCGTGCGCCTCAAGGTGCCGGACCTGGCGCCGCAGATGGCCCGGCAGGCGGTGGAGCTGGTGCAAAGCCTGCGCCAGATCGACCTGCGCAAACATCCCAGCATCTCGGAAACACTGGACTGGGCGCAGGCGCTGGTCACCCTCAATTCCGAAAGTCTCGACCGGAAGACGCTGGAAACGACGCTCAGCGTACTGCTGAAACATGAGACCGACCTGCGAAAGGTACAGCGCCAGCTTGGAAGGATGGACGGCCAGGACGACGACGAAGATGAAACCGACTGGGACGAAGAGCTGCCCCGCCGCCGCCGGCGTATCGACTGAACCGTTTTCAGCCGCGGCGCCGCCCGGGAACATTCAGGGTAACGGAGGGCAGGACGCCCGGTCGCCCCGTTGGAGAGGAGGACCCCATGGAAGAGCGAATCGTAAAGTTCATTTCGGCCCTGCGTTCGGGCGGCGTGCGCGTGAGCCTCGCCGAAAGCGCCGATGCCTTCTCCGCCGTCGATAACCTCGGCGTCCAGGAACGGGACGCCTTCCGTCTCAGCCTGCGCGCAACCCTGGTCAAAGATGCGGAAAGCCTGCCGACCTTCGAGGAGCTCTTCCCCCTCTTCTTCGGCAGCGGCGAGCCGCCCCCGCTCATGAACCTGATGGAAGACCTGACCGAGGAGGAGGCCAATATGCTGGCCCAGGCCCTCCAGGAGTTCGGGCAACGACTGCGAGAGATGCTGGAACGGCTCCTGCGCGGCGAGGAACTCTCGCAAGAGGAGCTGGATGCCCTCGGCCAGATGGTAGGGCTCAATCAAGCCGACGATCTGCGCTATCGTGAATGGATGGCGCGCCGCATGCAGCGCGCTCTCCAATTTGAACAGGTGCGCAAAGCCATGCAGGAGATCATGGAGCTGCTGGCACAGATGGGCATGAACAAGGAACGGCTCGACCAGATGCGCGAGTTGATCGGCCAGAACATGGAGTCCCTGCGCGAACAGCTACGCCAGCACGCCGGCCAGCGCATCGCCGAGAACATGGCCGAGCAACGCCCCGAGGACCAGATTGAAGGGCTGATGGACCGGCCGTTTCAGGCGCTCTCCGACAGCGACATGCAAAAACTGCGCCAGGAAGTGCGGAGGCTGGCCGCCCTCCTGCGCAGCCGCATCGCCCTGCGCCAGAAGAGGGCCAAGACCGGTCACCTCGACGCCAAAGCGACGATCCGCGCCAACCTCAAACACGGAGGCGTTCCCTTTCACATCAAACACCGCGACCGCACGCTCAAGCCGAAGCTGGTGGTGATCTGCGACATCAGCACGTCGATGCGCCACTGCTCCGAACTGATGCTCTCTCTCCTCTACGAGCTGCAGGACCAGGTGAGCAAGTCTCACGCCTTCGCCTTCATCGACCACCTCGAATACATCACGCCCGACTTTCAGGGCAACCGCGCCAATGAAGCCATTCAACAGGTGCTGATCAGGATGCCGCCCGGCTACTACAGCACCGATCTGGGCCACAGCCTGCAGAACTTCTCCGACGACTACCTCGACACCATCGACCACCGCACCACCCTCATCGTGGTCGGCGACGGCCGCAACAACTACAACGATCCGCGGCTCGATATCTTCAGGAAGATGGCCCGCCGCAGCCGCCGCACACTCTGGCTGAATCCCGAGCTGCCGATGCTGTGGGGCACGGGCGACAGCGACATGCTCGACTACGTGCCTCTCTGCGACACGATTCTGCAGGTCAGTACGCTCTCCGAACTGACGGCGGCCGTGGACCAGCTGCTGGTCGAAAAGTCATAGCGGCGCTGGAACGCGGCAGAGACTGCCCATTGGTCTTTGGCCGCCGCTGATTGATGAGCGCTATGAGAGCACTCGTACGGGTCATTAGCTGGGTCGGTGGGCTCTGCCTTGCGGGGGCGCTGCTCTTCCTCGCTGTACAGCAAAGCCAGGTCGTCGAACCGGCAAAGGAGATGTTCCTCAGCATCGCCGGCGTCAGGACCTTTGCCCCTGAGGATCCCTGCGTACAGAACGACGCCGCGAACGCCATCGTTGCCCGCATCGACTACACGGACGCACATGCTCTGCACACACTCTTCGATCGGGTCGACGTCTGGCAGGTCGAAGCGGAGCAGCAGACCGCTGTCGCGATGATTTCACCGGCCCAACAAGAGTGGCTGGCACAGGAGGGCTATCCCTTTACGGAGGAGACGGAGCAGACGGCGGCCCTGCCCGACCCCTGCGCCTTCCAGGCCCTGGCCGACAGCCGCAGCATTTCCGGGTACGCCTGCTATCGCACGGTTGAAGCAACCCACGCCGATATGGCGTCGCTGGCCGAAGAGCACCCCGACCTGGCCGAGCTGAACGACATCGGCAACAGCTGGTACAAGAACCGCTCGTTAGGCGTGGCCGGCTCTGACATCCAGGCTCTCGTCCTGACCAATAGCCGGTCAACCGGTTTTGAGAAGGGCGAGCTGGTCGTGATAGCCGCCCAACACCCCCGCGAACTGACTACCACCGAGATCGCTACCCTCTTCGCCGAGCTGCTGCTCTCAGAGTACGGCGCCGACCCCGACCTGACCTGGCTCCTCGACTACAATCGCATCCACATCATCCCCCTGGTGAATCCCGATGGACGTACCTGGGTCGAGAAAGGGCACTACTGGCGCAAAAACACGAATAGCAACAGTGGCTGCGAATTCCCCATGAACGGCGTAGACCTCAACCGCAACGGCAGCTTCCTCTGGAACCACTGTAACGGATGTTCATCGGGCGACGTCTGCTCCAACTTCTACCGCGGGACCAAGGCCGCGTCCGAGCCGGAAACGCAGGCCGTCGAGACCTATCTGCGAGAGGTCTTCGCCGACCAGCGCGGAGAGAGCTACAACGATCCCGCCCCAGAGGACACCAACGGCGTTTTCATCTCGCTCCACTCCTACGGCCGCCTCCTGTTCTACCCCTGGGAACACGCCTCAACGCCGGCCCCCAATCGCGACGGGTTGCGCCGTCTCGGCCGCAAGATGGGCTACTTCCCCGACTACAGAGTCTGCAATCCGGAGCAGTGCATGTACCGTTTCGACGGCAGCGCGACCGATTTCGCCTACGGCACTTTCGGCGTCGCCGCTTTTACCTACGAGCTCGGGACCACTTTCTTTCAGTCCTGCCCCTACTTCGAGTCCTACATCGTCGACCAGATTCTCGAATCCCTCGTCTACGCGGCCAAGGCGGCCCGCCGTCCCTACCAGCTGCCGGCCGGCCCCGACGTGATCGAAGCCAGCGCCGAACCGCCGCGCCTTCTGCCGGGAAAGGAAGTCATACTGACCGCGACCGCGGACGATACCCGCAGCGCCGGCAGCGGCTCCGACACCGAGCCGGCCCAGGCGATCAGCGCGGCCCGTTTTTCCATCGACGCGCCATCCTGGCTTGCAACCACGTTCGAAACGCTGCAGCCTCTCGACGGCGCCTACGACGCTACGGTCGAGCTGTTGAAGGGGTCGCTCGACACGACCGGTCTGCAGCCCGGCACGTACACGATTTTCCTCGAAGCGCAGGACGCGGACGGCAACTGGGGGCCCCCCACCGCCCTGTCCATAGAGGTCGTCGCCGTCCCAACCGGGCGGGCACCCACCCAATACAAGCAGTACCTGCCCCGCGTCTGGAGGTAACTCCGTTGCGGCGGCAAACGAGAGCGGACGCCCGGAAACGAGGACGACGTTCGCGCCTCCAGGCAATTCGGAATAGGCGATAGGCAATGCAGGGGATGGGAAACCCGGCTCAAAGGGCGAGCACGAGAGAAAACCTGCTTTCACCGCGCGGTCGATTCTTAGCCGATCAGATTCTTCCGCTGTATAATGCAGACTGACTTGGCATTGCAGGCGGGCTGCCTGCTCTCCCAGACCATGGAATAGAGGCCGGTTGGCTGGCAATGGCCAATCAGGCGCGCACCCGGTATGAAGGAGTTCATTGATGGCGAAGATGCAAGCGGACTATATCTGGATGAACGGGGAGATCATCCCGTGGGAGCAGGCGACGGTGCATGTTTTCACCCATGCTCTGCACTATGGCAGCAGCGCCTTTGAGGGAATTCGCGCCTACGAGGTCGATGACGCCGCCGCGATCTTCCGCGGCCCCGAGCACTTTGAGCGCCTGCTCTACTCCTGCAAGGTAGCACATATCCCGTCGCCGCTATCCGTTGACGAGTGGATGGAAGTGGCCAAAGCCGTCTTGCTCAAGAACAATCATCACAGCGCCTACATCCGGCCGTTGGTCTTCCGCGGCTATGAGAGCCTGGGCGTGGACGGCCGCGGCTGTCCCGTGGAGGCCATCCTGGCATCCGTACCGTGGGGCCGCTATCTCGGCGCAGAGGCTATCGAAGAAGGCGTCGACGTCCAGGTAAGCAGCTGGCGGCGCATGGCCTCGAACATGTTCAGCCCGATGGCGAAGATCGGCGGCCAGTACGTCAGCAGCCAGAACGTCGTCATGGAAGCCAAGGACAACGGCTTCACCGAAGGCATCGCCCTCGACATCAACGGTCAGGTAAGCGAAGGCAGCGGCGAAAATATCTTCGTCATCTACAAGGGCATCATCTACACACCGCCCCTGGGCAGCAGCATCCTGGGGGGCGTGACCCGCGACGCCGCCATCACCATCGCCCGCGATCTCGGCTACGATCTGCGCGAGCAGGCCATGACGCGCGAGATGCTCTACCTGGCCGACGAAATCTTCTTCACCGGCACCGCAGCCGAAATCACGCCTGTGCGTTCGGTCGACCGCCTGCCGGTTGGCGACGGCAAACGCGGCCCCATCACCCAGGCGATCCAGGGCGTCTTCTTCGGCATTCTCGAAGACAATATGCCGGACAAGTGGGGCTGGCTGACTCAGGTGACGTGACAAAAAAATGAGGAGCGGACATTCTCCGCTCCTCACGCAAAGCTACTCCCTTCTTCACTTACTCCTCCTGCCCAGAGACCTGCCCAAACCAGCGCTCCTCCAGGAGTTCCATCCGCCCTTCCTCCTCTAGCGCCGCCAGCGCCTGCAGGAGCGCGCTCTGCAGCTTCGGCGCTTCGATCGACACTGCAATCACATAGGGGTCTTCATCAAGCACCGCCCCCACGGCGCGAATCCGTTTGCCCTCGCCCTGCGCCAGCCGCAGCGTGACGCCGTCGATCAGCAAAGCATTGCTCGCGCCGGAGAGGAGCGCCTCGATTGCTTTCTCCGTGGACTCAAAGGGCAAACGCGTGAAGCCCGCCCCCTCCCTCTGCAGGCGGCGCGCAATCGCATCGCCCCGGCTGCCCCACTCCACGGCGACCGTACCTCCTTCCAGGTCGCCAACCTCCTCATAGGCGGCGCCGGCGCCGACCACCAGCCGCACTCCGGCCTCGAAATAGGGCGGCGAATAGTGCACGTCTTTCGTCATGCGGGCGTTGTAAGGGAAGGCGCTTATCACCGCATCCACGCGGTCGACCAGCAGGGCATCCAATAGGCTGTCGTACCCGATGGCGACGATCTCCGCCTCCAGCCCCCACTCGGCCGCGATCTCCCGCGCCAGGTCTACGTCATAGCCGACCGGCGCCCCCTCCGCATCCAGCGTCTCAAAGGGCGGGAAGCTGGGGTCCATACCCACCCGCCAGCTCCCCCGTTCCTGCATCCTGAGCCAGGTCCCATCCACCGCAGGGCCGCCGGTGCGCAGGATGAGCCAGCCTGCGAGCGCCAGCGCCGCAATGCTGACGGCGAGCCAAAGCAACGGCCGCCGCTTGAAACTGTCTCGTACAGAAAACGCTGTCCCGCGACTTCCATGACTCGCGGCGACGAGCCACTGCCGGCCGGCACCGGCTGTTTCCCCCTGCGGAGGGACTCTCTCCACGCGTACGCCCTCTTCGTTCATGGCGCCTCGAACCGCCCCTCTGCGTACGCCTGCATCTCCAGATAGATTGCCTTGGGTTCAAAATCGGTGCCGACAAAGGTGAAGTAGTCCTGGTAACTCTTCTGGTCCCATGGGAAGCGAAAGACCCAGAGGCAGACGTTTTCGAGCCAGGGCCATTCGGCGATCGCGATCTCGTACGCCCGCACAGAGTTGAGAATGCGCTCGGCTGGACGCACGGCCCGCGTCCAGCGGGGATGATCGTTCCAGCCCCCTTCCGTGATCATCGCCGTCTTGTGGCCGTCGCCGTTGCGGACCATGATCTCCCGAAGCAGCTCGGAGCGCCGGAAGTTGATCACCGATTCGCCCGCGGGCTCGTCGGCGTCGAATCCCAGGCCGTAGGCGTGAATCGCCAGAATGTCGAAGTAGGGGGCCGCGCCGGCGTCGTACATCCGCTGCAGGTAGTCGAGATCGTTCATGCTCCATTCGCTGCCGGGCGGATCGAGCGTAGGCGCCAGCGCGCCGGCCAGCACCTGCACTTCGGGAGCGGCCGCCTTCACCATCGGGTAGACCACCTTCAGCATCTTCACGTAGGAGGCCGGGTCAACCGGGCGGAAACCCCACTCCAGGCTCAGATTCGGCTCGTTCCAGATGATCAGATAGGCGACCTTGTCCCGATAGCGGTTCACGAACTCAACCGCGTAACGCCCGAACGCCTCGTAGTTGTCCTCCTCCAGGTAGAGATGGTGGGAATCCTCCGGGCGCGCCCACTCCGGCACGTACCCGAGCCGGGCGATAACGGTGAGCCCCTGCCTGTTGGCGTGGTCGATCACCAGGTCAGGGTGGCTCCATTCGTAGTGACCGCGTCTCGGTTCGTAGTAGGCCCAGGGAAAGTACTCGACGATCCAGGGCGCGCCCATCTCGCGCACCATTTCGAGGCTTTGTTTGATCTTGGCCGCGTCCGGCTCATCGGTCAGGCGCGTATGAACGCCCATTTTGGGGTTGATCGTCGCCACCGTTCGCTGCGGACCCAAAGGGACCCAGTTACGAAAGTAGGACCGGTAGGACAGGCCAAAGACAGCGCACAAGAGGAGCACCCCAATCAGCTTTCCGGCGCGGGGCGACGGCGGCGCCAGCGGCGGTATGCGGTTGAAGGCGTCTGACTTCCTGCGTAAGAAAGAGGAGAAGCGGCCTATCATCAACAGGAGGCGGGGGTCATGCTGCGTTTACGTCTCTTCCTGCATCTCTTCATCATCTTCATCGGACGGTATCGCAGGAGCAAATTTGAGTTCTCCCTCTTCATCTTCCGGAGGGGACTGCTCCTGGGGCGCCTGGCTGGCTTCGATGGCCTGGATTCCGTTTTCGGCCTGGTGCAGCGAATTGTTCAGTTTGTCTCGCAGGCGATAGAGTACGTCGAGCGCGTAGACCTCGGCTTCATCAACCAGACGGATGGCTTCGGCGTGTCCGTGCGCGATAATTCGTTCCGCCTCTTCCCGCGCCCGTTCGGTGATGGCGTCTTCACTTACAATCTGGATCGCCTGCTGCTCAGCGTGGGCGACAATCTGCTCCGCCCGCGACTGCGCATCACTCAGAATGCGATCGCGCTCGGTGATCATGCGCTCGCTTTCCTTGATTGCGCTCGGAATGCTGATACGCATCTGATCTATCAGCCGCAGACACTCCTCCGAATTCACGATCAGAGAGGGCGAAAACGGCATGCGCCACCCCCTGTTCAGCGTCTGTTCAAGTTGATCCACCAGTTGTAGAATTTCCATGATCAGTTTGAACTCTCGTTTGGCAGTTCCCGGCAGCCGCCAGAAACAAGAAACCAGGAGCGAATCCGTTACTGTTTACGCTCCGCAAACCGTTGCTGCAACGCCTGCTCGGTATGCGGTGTCACCCAGTGGGAAACGTCCCCGTCCAGGCTGGCCACTTCCTTCAGAATCGTTGAGCTGAGATAAACATACTGCGGGCTGCACAGCAGGTAACATGTTTCAATCTGCGGCGCCATCTGCCGGTTGGCCATGTCGATGCGGGATTCAAATGAGAGATCATCCACGTTCCGTATCCCGCGTACGATCACCCGCACACCATGTTGCTGTGCCCATTTTACCGTTAGTCCGCTATATGACACAATCGAAATATTCTGCACGCCTTTAAGAGCTTCCCGCGCGATCTCTATGCGCTCTTCCGTAGAGAAAAGGAGCCGCTTTGCAGGCGCGTCAAAGACGGTCACCAGCAGCTCATCGAATAGTTCCGCGGCCCGGCGGGCAATGTCCACGTGGCCGAAATGAAGAGGGTCGAAACTGCCGGGATAGATGGCGCGGGTCATAGGGCATCGTTGTCTCGAATGTATTCTGCCAATTGCCGGTGAAGCAAGGTCATTCAGGCGTCAGTATGTTCAGGGTTCGGGCGGTCGAAACAGGCGATCAGTTCATCCGGCGCAATGCTGGCGATGGAGTCCAGGCAGAGATCCGCGCCTGAGAAGTCGGAGTCGCGCGTAACGCTGTTCGGCACGGAAACACAGCGCAATCCGGCCCGCTGCGCCCCGAGCATGCCGTTGTAGGAGTCTTCTATCGCGATCGCCCGGTCCGGCTCTACCTCCAGTGTCTGCGCCGCCAGCCGGTACAGGGCCGGATCAGGCTTGACCCGCTCGACGTCATCCGCCGTGACGATCGCGGCAAACCGCTCGCGCAGCCCCAGCCGCTCCAGGTGCGACTCCACCCACTTGCGGTCGGAGCTCGAAGCCACCGCCAGTCTCAGGCCCCGCCGCTCGGCCGCGTCGATCAGCTCGAGCACGCCGGGCATGACCGGCTCGGCCAGGATCCGGTCCAGGAACCGTTTCCGCCGTTCTGTCCGCAGGCCCTCCCGGTCGATCTTTCTGCCCAGAAGTTCCTCCAGATAGTCGTCCGGCGCGAACTCGCCCGTTCCGCCCCCCACACATTGCAGCCAGACCTCAAGCGGCAACTCGACGCCATGGCTGCGGTATACCTCCTGCCAGGTCTGGAAGTCAGGTGTCTCCGTGTCCAGAATCGTTCCGTCAAAGTCAAATACGATCGCCTCCAGCACCGCCATTTTTCCTCTCTGTTCTGGTTACGGGATGTTGTTACCGAATTGTCGCTCGTACTCGGGCAGGGACAGTCAAGACTACTGCAAGAACGCGACTCATTCCACAAACTCGCTGAATACACGGTTACCGACCAGCAGCCCCCTGGGGGTCAAGCGCACTCGTTCTCCGTCGGACTCCAGCAGGCCGCCGTCATGCAGTCGATCGAGGCTGGGGCCAAAAGCCGTGCGCATTGATTGCCCGTGCATGGCCTCAAAGCGTGCAAACGCCACACCCTCCCGCACGAGCCGCAGTCCCAGCATCATCGTCTCGCCCATGGAAACGCCGGCTGGCAACTCTTCATGGAAACCGACAGGGCTCTGGTCCGCTTCGACCCGCCTGACGTAGCCCTGCACGCCTCTGACATTGGACCAGCGTACGGCGGCAGCGGGTACACCCGACCCGGTTACAGGGTCACAGGAGCCGCCAGAGAGGAATGCCAGGTCGTCTGTATACTCGCTTCGCAGGCTGGTCGGGAAACGCAGATGACTGTGCGCGCCGGGCCCAACGCCGACCCATTCCTGGTTGCGCCAGTAAATAAGATTGTGCCGGCAGACAAAACCGGCGCCCCGCACCCAGTTCGAAACTTCGTACTGTTCGTAACCGGCTTCCCGAAGGCTGGCCATCGCGATTTCGTACATCTCTGCCGCCAGGTCATCGTCGGGCGCCGGCGTCCGCCCGGTCTCCACCCAGTGCGCCAGGGGCGTCTCCGGCTCCACGATCAGACTGTAAAGGCTCAGATGCCGGGGCGCAAGTTCCAGGGCTTTGTTCAGGCTGTCCTTCCAGGCTTCCAGCGACTGTCGGGGCAGCCCGAACATGAAGTCAAGATTGATGTTGTCAAGGCCCGCTTCCACAGCCGAATCATAGGCGCGTAAAGCATCCTCCGCGTCGTGGATGCGGCCCAGAAAGTCCAGCTCCTCCGGCTGAAAACTCTGCACGCCCATGCTCAGCCGGTTTACGCCCAGGCTGCGCAGCAGGGCGAACTGCCCTCGATCCTCGATTCCCGGATTGGCTTCACTGGTGAATTCGACGTCGACGGCCAGTTCGAACCGGTCGTGGACCTGTTCCAGAATCCGGCTCAACTGGCCCGAACTGAGCACGGTTGGCGTGCCGCCGCCGAGAAATACGGTGTCTATCGTGCGACCGTCGAGGCGCGCCGCCCACCGGTCCATCTCCCGGCAAAGAGCCTGAGAATAGGCTTCGTACAGTGGTTCCAGACGGGCGTATGTATTGAAATCGCAGTAGGGGCACTTGCGGGTGCAAAACGGAATGTGGATGTACAGGCCCAGCGGCCCTACGCCGGCCTCAGGAACCGGCGACTCTTCCTGTGCGCGGCGCTCAGAATATGTCGGACACAATTCAGC
Organism: Caldilineaceae bacterium SB0664_bin_27; assembly: GCA_009838625.1. Taxonomy (GTDB): domain Bacteria; phylum Chloroflexota; class Anaerolineae; order Caldilineales; family Caldilineaceae; genus Bin5. Next base: position 27,111 of record VXRG01000135.1, on the reverse strand, counting down.
CAGGACGTTCATCAGCTCTCAGTCGCCGCTCCCTAAGCGCGAAGAAGTGAAGGGGAACGACAAGAGAGATAGCCTCGCCTTTCACGCCCCGTCCTTACGGTCAGGGATTCTCCAACCGGAACCCGTGGCCGCGCACTGTTACAATCAAGTTGGATTTCTCGTCGTGCTCGTAAAGCCGTTCCCGCAACCGGCGCACCAGGGCGTCAATGGCCTGCTTACTGACACCGGCCCCGCTCGTCTCCGGCCAGACCGCCTGCACGATCTGCTCACGAGTCATCACTCCGCCTCCCTCGTGCCAGAGGGCGCTCAGCAGACGGTACTGATGTAGGCTCAACGGCGGCTCCAGGAGCGAGCCGTTCAGCCACACCTGGCGGGTCTCTTCTTCAATGCGGAGCCCTGATTCGGCCGGCGCATCCTGTTCCCCAGAGTCCAGAGTCAGGGGCGTGGTCGCCTCGTCGTCGACGAAAGAAAGTTTGAATCGCAGCGCGATTTGCACCTCGTCACCGTCCGACAGGCTGTGCGACCCGTCGGCAATGTCCACGCCGTTGACATGGGTTCCGTTCTTGCTACCCAGATCCTCAATCGAATAACCGAAACCGTCCCAGAAGATGCGAGCGTGGTTCCGGCTTACCTGGCGGTCCGGAAGAGTGACCTGGCATTCATCGTGGCGCCCAATGATCAGGGGCGTGGTTCGGCTGAGGGGCCAGCCCTGGCCGGTCTGGTTGCCGTGCCGGAGGATCAGCATGGCCGTCTCGCGTTGCCTGTCGACGGGGCGAGCATTCTGTGATTCTCCGTATCGCTGTTCAGCGTTAGGACCCTCTTGCGTCATTTCCATCCCTCTTAAAAATAGCATGCAAAGTAAGTATTTGCGTCACTTGCACATTTTGCCGTCTATTTTTATAGTATGTGTCCTTGTAACTGCGCCCCCGAACGATACCGGCGACAGGACTTTCGCGAACTTGGCATTGCGATGCCGAGGGGGAACCTCATTATATCGAAGCGGTTGATATACGTCAACCATTTTTTCAAAAAGAGGTGTACGTTCCGGCTGGAAGACAGGATCTCCAGGCGCGAACGATGCGCCGTAAGCGGCGGTCTGCCGCACCGGATTGCTGCGTTGCCTTCCTTACAGGGACGCAGCGGGCGGCAGCTTTTTCCCTTCCGGGAATAACCTGTCTCCGGCGGACCTGCAGTTTTTCAGAGGTGTCTTTTGGCAACTGTACTGGATTCAGATTCGATCCTGCGCGGACGATACGAAATAGTCCGGCTCGTCGGTCAAGGCGGCATGGGCGCGGTCTATCAGGCCAACGACTTGCGCCTGGACGGGCGCGTCTGCGCGATTAAAGAGATCCTGCCTGCCCTCCTCATCGACCAGCGCGGGCCCGACCTGGACCTGGGGCAGACGATTGAACAGTTTTACCAGGAAGCCAGTGTTCTCGCCCGCCTCGATCATCCCAACCTTCCCAAAGTTTCGGACTACTTTTCCGTGGATGGACGGGAGTATCTGGTCATGGACTTCATCGAAGGCCGTGATCTGCAAGAGATCGTGAATGAAGCGGTGCGACAGAAAAAGCACCTCTCCGAAACGCAGGTGCTGCTCTGGGCTTCACAACTCCTGGATGCCCTCGAATACCTGCATGGCCAGGACCCACCGGTGCTCCACCGCGACATCAAACCGGGAAACATCAAGATCACGCCAGAAAACAGATTGAAACTGGTGGACTTCGGCCTTGTGAAAGTCCTGCAACCGGACGACGCCCGCACTGTGACGGTCGTCCAGGGACGCGGCACCGTAGCCTATACGCCCCTTGAGCAGTATGGCGGCGACACCGGCCACACCGACGTGCGCACTGATATCTATAGTGTCGGCGCAACGCTGTACCACCTGTTGGCCGGGACGCCCCCGCAGGATGCCAAGGAACGCTTCCTCCGGTCGGGGCTCCTGGATCCGCTGCGGCAGCTAAACCCGGCCATCTCGACGCGGACCGAACGGGCTGTCTTCCAGGCGCTGGCCATGCATCCCGATGAACGGCCCCCCACTATCGCGGAACTGCGGCAGGCACTGTACGGCAGCGACAGCGCACGCAAGGATCCGACCACGGATCTGCTGCCGCCTCCCTCCTGGGCTGAAATCCTCCACAGAAACAGAATGCTGATTGGGACGACCGTTTTTCTCTTCATCATTGCCACCGTCATCAGCATCTACGATCTCTGACAAAGCCCTCCGACAATCTCAGCATCCTGCCCAAGTCATGGGCTCCAAGAGCCCGGCAGAGGCGCGCCCGATTCGCGTAGTCCGCTCCCGGCCAGCAGCGTCGGCCAAGTGAGAAAAGAATGGTTCAACAACGCTGTGAAAATTTGCGCAATCCCTCTCCACCCCTTTATACTGAAAGCTATCTTTTTCAGGAATTTCGGCGACCCCACTGTTGTCTTTCCCCCTGATCTGACGATGCAGCGGGCAGTTGCGAACTGGAAGACGGTCAAGGGAGATCACCACGTCCCAGCCCGTCGCCTGACTTTGCATCAGTGGCCGACCGTCTTAAATTGCCGTTAACAGGAGGATAGATTTTTTCCATGAATCTTCTCCGAGCTTTCCTCTCGAATTCACGTCTTCGCAACGCGACCATCGGCATCATTGTGCTGCTGGTCATGAGTGTTGTGCCTTTCTTTAAGGCCCCCCCTCCTCACGTCGAATTGGCCGCCGAAGCGCTGCTTGAAGACGGGCCAAAGTGGTTCACCAACGGCCTGCTGACCACTTTACTGGTAGATCTTATCATTATCCTGATGGCCGTCTTCGCCGTATCCAGAATGAAGGAAGTGCCCGGCGCCTGGCAGAACATCGTGGAGATGATGGTCGAAGGTATGTGGAACCTGACCCAGAGCATCGCCGGCCATGGCTCCGCCAACAGCCGCAAGTTCTTCCCCTGGGTGATCACAATATTCATCTTCGTTCTGGTCAGCAATTATATCGGCCTGCTGCCCGGATTCGGCTCAATCGGCATCTATCATAGTGGCGCCGAAAGCCACGCACAGGCAGAGTTGGGGAACCAGCTCGCGATGACCGGCGCGGAAGGCGTTGCCGTCGCCGCTGCCGCCGAAGAAGGCAAACCGGTCCTTGTTCCCCTGTTTCGCAGCCCCTCCGCCGACCTGAACATGACGCTGGCCTTGGCCCTGATATCAGTCTTCATGACCCAGTTCTTCGGCGTGCAGGCCCTGGGAATGCGCTACTTCACCAAGTACTTCAAGAACCCGTTCAAGGATGGGATGGGGGCTGTGGTGGGCTTCTTCGAACTGATCGCCGAAATCTCAAAGATCATCAGCTTCTCGTTTCGTCTTTTCGGCAATATCTTCGCCGGTGAAGTCGTACTGCTGGTGATGGCCTTTCTCGTTACCTTCCTCCTGCCCAGCATATTTTACGGGCTGGAGCTGTTCATCGGATTCATCCAGGCGCTTGTATTCATGTTGCTGACGCTGGCCTTCTTCACGATGGCCACGGTCAGCCACGACGACCACCACTAAAGTCAGTTGCGAGTGACCGGATTGCTCTCGGGTCCACTCGCTAGTCTGATCACGAACTACTAATCACAGCAGTTAAGAAAAAGGAGTTCACACTCATGGATGTTGAAGTCGCAAAGGAACTGGGTTCTGCACTTGCTATCGGATTGGGCGCAATTGGCCCTGGTGTAGGCATCGGTCTGATTGGCGCCAAAGCGATGGAAGCGATGGGCCGCAATCCTGAAGTGACCAACACTGTGCAGACGAACATGCTGCTCGGTTTCGCCTTCTGTGAATCGGTCGCTATCTATGCGCTCGTTATCTCTCTGTTGGTCAAGTTCGTCTAAACCTGTTCTCAGTGGCCAGAGTTCAGTCTTCAGTGACCTGTGTTCACTTCCATGGGCCAGTGAAACGACTGGCCCCGAACCGCGAGCCACTGCAGCGTATCCAGGAGGTTGGCCTTGGACGCTCTCGATAAATTAGGTATCAGTTGGCAGTTATTGCTCTCGCAGATCATCAACTTCGGGCTGTTGATGGTAATTCTGCAGCAGCTACTCTACAAGCCCGTTCTGAACATGATCGAGCAGCGCAAACAGCGCATTGCCGAAGGTTTGGAGCAGGCCGATAAGGCGTCGAACGCGGCCGCCGAAGCCGAAGCGGAGAAACAGGGGATCCTTGAAGAGGCCCGCCGCGAAGCACAGGAAGTGCGCGCCCAGGCGACCCGTGATGCCGAACGCATCGCCCAGGACGTTCGCGGCCGCGCCGATCAGGAAGCCCAGGAAATCCGCATGAAGGCCCAGGCCGACGCCGAAGCACAGACTGCCGCCGTCATGGCCGACGCCCGAAAGCAGATCGCCGACCTGGCCATCGCCGCGACCGAGCAGATCCTGGGCCGAGAGCTGGCAAACCGGGATGAGCAGGAACGCTTTGTCGCAGACTACCTGGCCCAGCAAAACGGGAGCGGTTCATGAGTGAGCGCGCGACGGCCGAACGATATGCCCAAGCCATTCTCGAGGCAATCGTAGAGCAGTGGCAATCGACGCTGACCGAAATCGCTGACGCTCTGGCGCAGGACCCGAAACTGGGCGCAGACGTCGACTCCGTCGCCGCCGCGATTCCTGACGATGCCGCCCCGGAACTTCAGAACTTCGTCAAAATGCTCGTGCAGGAAGGCGATGCAACGCTCCTGCCGCGCGTAATTGCCGCTTTGGGCGCCAGTCTGCGGGGTGAATCCGGACCGCAGTCGGCTGACATCACAAGCGCCATCGAGTTGGGTGACGACGCACAGGAGCAGATTCGCCAGCGACTCACCGAACAGTACGGCGAGGACATCGTCTTCAGCTTCGATGTTGACCCATCGCTGATGGGCGGCCTGCGCATCCGCGTCGGCGATCAGCTGATCGACAACACCGTCGCAAATCGGCTCATGGCACTGCGCGAGATGGTCGCGTCTTCGGTGCGGTGAATTTGGAATCGGTAGTCGGTTTCGGGCCCTGACCTGCAGGCTGCAAGCCTGCCAGTAGCCGAAAACTGAGAATATACAATAAAGGACAGCGCTTATGGCAGTTCAGACTGAGGAGCTGACCCAGGAATTTACCGACCGGCTCAAGCAGCAGATCCTCAACTTCCAGCCGGCCCCCAGCAGAGTGGACGTGGGCGAAGTCGTCGAAGTCGGTGACGGCATCGCGATCATTTCCGGCCTGCAAGGGGTCATGGCCAGCGAGCTGGTCGAGTTCACCAAGACCGGCGTGCTCGGGATCGCCCAGAACCTGAACGATGACTCCGTCGGCATCATCATCATGGGCGAATACACCGAGATAGAAGAGGGCGACCTCGTGCGCAGCACCGGCCGGCTGGCTTCCGTCCCCGTCGGTGACCCGCTGATCGGCCGCGTGGTCAACGCCGTCGGTCAACCCCTCGACGGCAAAGGCCTTATCGATTCAACCGCAACCCGTCCGGTGGAGCGCATTGCCCCCGGCGTCGTGCTGCGTAAAGGCGTCGATACGCCCGTCGAAACCGGCATCACCGTTGTCGACGCGCTCATTCCCATCGGTCGCGGCCAGCGAGAGCTGATCATCGGCGACCGCCAGACCGGCAAGACTGCCCTCGCCGTCGACACGATCATCAACCAGAAGGGCAAAGACCTGATCTGCATCTACGTCGCCGTCGGTCAGAAGCAGTCAACCGTGGCACAGGTCGTCGGCACGCTCGAAAAGTACGGCGCTATGGATCACACGATCGTCGTGACCGCCTCCGCCGCCGACCCAGCCGCCCTGCAGTTCCTGGCGCCGTACGCCGGTTGCGCAATGGGCGAAGAGTTCATGGAGCAGGGTCGCGACGCGCTCATTGTCTACGACGATCTCTCCAAGCACGCCCAGGCCTACCGCCAGGTATCGCTGCTGCTGCGGCGCCCGCCCGGTCGCGAGGCCTATCCCGGCGATGTCTTCTATCTACACAGCCGCCTCCTGGAGCGAGCCGCCCGGCTCGACGACGAGTTCGGCGGCGGCAGCCTGACCGCTCTGCCCGTGATCGAGACCCAGGCCGGTGACGTATCGGCATACATTCCCACCAATGTCATTTCCATCACCGACGGACAGATCTTCCTGGAGAGCGATCTCTTTTACGCCGGTATTCGCCCTGCCATGAACGTTGGCCTTTCGGTCAGTCGAGTCGGCAGCTCCGCCCAGACCAGGGCCATGAAAGGCGTGGCCGGCCGCCTCAAACTGGAATTCAGCCAGTTCCGTGAGCTCGCGGCCTTTGCCCAGTTCGGCTCCGACCTGGACGCGGCAACCCAACGCCAGCTCAACCGAGGCCAGCGCATCCAGGAAACCTTGAAGCAGCCCCAGTATGAGCCTTTGCAGCTGGACAAGCAGGTCATGAGTCTCTTCGCAGTGAACAACGGCTATGTCGACGACATCGACGTCACCGATGTGAAGCGCTGGGAACTGGAAATGCACGCCTACATGGACGCCAACCATCCCGAGATTGGCCAGACCATCATGCGAGCACAAGATCTTCCTGACGAATCGCTCGATTCGCTGCGCCTGGCCCTTGAGACGTTCAACAGTAACTGGAGCGGGTCCGAATAAGAAAGTGATCGGTTGTCAGTGACCTGCTCAGTTACCTGACCGCCAGCCACAGATCACTCACTTTAGGAGGCAGTGGTGGCAAGCACACGTGAGATTCGCCGTCGCATCCGCTCGGTCACGAACATCTCTCAAGTCACGAGAGCGATGGAAGCCGTGGCTGCATCCAAGATGCGGCGTGCCCAGCAGCAGGTGTTGGCGACCCGTCCCTATGCCGAAAAAGCTCACGAAGTACTCAGCCACATCGCTCGTCTGCATGGTAGCGGCGACGCCTTGGATGTGCTCATTACCTCCAGAGCAGACATAAAGCGCGTCGGGATTGTCCTGATCACTGCCGACCGCGGCCTGGCAGGCGGCTTCAATGCCAACGTGTTACGGCAAAACGCGGCTTTCATCAAGGAGCAGCGTGACCAGGGCCGAGAGATTGAGGTAGTTGCCGTGGGCAAGAAGGGCCGGGACTGGCTTCTGCGTTACGATCCGGTCATCCGCGCCGAATTCACCGATATGCCCGATACCCTCGCCACTGCTGACATCGGTCCTATCTCCCGAACCGTCATCGATGACTTTCGCTCTGAGCGTTTCGACGAAGTCCATCTCATCTACACCGATTTTGTCAACACACTGAACCAGCGGCCGACCGTGCAGCAGATTCTGCCTGTCATTCCGGCCGAGCCAACCGTAACCATGCCGCCCGACTATATCTTTGAGCCAAGCGTCGAGGCTGTGTTGGAGCAGGTACTGATCGGCTTCACCGAAGTGCAGATTTTGCAGGCCATGTACGAAAGCATCGCCAGCGAGCACTCGGCCCGCATGGTCGCCATGCGCAACGCCACCGAAGCCGCCAATGAGCTCGTCGACGAGTTGACATTGACCTACAACAAGGCCCGTCAGGAAGGCATCACCCGTGAACTGATGGACATTATCGGCGGTTCGATCGGCCTCGAATAGAATTGAGCGGGCTGCAAGGCCCCTTCCCATAGCAGAACGGAGCGTACCATGTCAGAAAACGGAAGCAATGGCCGCATCAGCGGTTCTGTGTCCAGCGTAGTAGGTCCGGTTGTGGACTTCTCCTTCACAGGCGAAGATCTGCCCGAGATCTACGATGCCGTCTATGTCGACCTCGACGACGATTCGACCTTGGTCTGCGAGGTGCAGCAGCATCTCGGGGAAGGTGCTGTGCGTGCAGTTGCCATGAGCTCTACCGACGGCATGCGCCGCGGCATGGAAGGGTACTCCTTCGGCGCGCCCATCACCGTGCCCGTCGGCCCGGGAACTTTGGGACGCATCTTCGACGTATCCGGCAATACAATCGACAGTGATGAAGAGGTCGAAGCCGCCGACCGCTACTCCATCCACCGCGAACCGCCCAGCTTTGCCGACCGCAGCACGCAGGCCGAGCTGTTCGAGACCGGCGTCAAGGTCGTCGACCTCATCGCCCCCTTCACCAAGGGCGGCAAGACCGGCATCTTCGGCGGCGCCGGTGTCGGCAAGACGGTCATCATTCAGGAGCTGATCAACAACGTCGCCGAGTATCACAGCGGCTACTCCGTTTTCGCCGGTGTCGGCGAACGCAGCCGCGAGGGCAATGACCTCTGGCACGAAATGCGTGAATCCGGCGTAATCGATTCGACCGTGATGGTGTTCGGCCAGATGAACGAACCCCCCGGCGCCCGCCTTCGGGTCGGCCTCACCGGCGTGACCATGGCCGAGTACTTCCGTGATGAGGGCCGCGATGTTCTCCTCTTCATCGACAACATCTTCCGTTTCGTGCAGGCTGGTTCCGAAGTGTCGGCCCTGCTTGGCCGCCTTCCCAGCGCCGTCGGCTACGCGCCCACGCTCGGCACCGATATGGGTGAACTGCAGGAGCGCATCACATCCACCAATGTCGGCTCAATTACATCAATGCAGGCCGTATACGTGCCCGCCGATGACTACACCGACCCCGCGCCGGCCACGACGTTCGCCCACCTGGACGCCACTATCACCCTGGAACGCGCCCTCGCCGAACAGTCGCTCTACCCGGCTATGGACCCGCTCGGCTCCACCAGCCGCATCCTCGACCCGCTCATCGTCGGCGAAGAACATTATAACGTCGCCCGCGAAGTGCAGCAGACCCTTCAGCGCTATCGCGACCTGCAGGACATCATCGCCATTCTCGGCGTAGAGGAGTTGAGCGAAGACGACAAGCTCATCGTCGCCCGCGCCCGCAAGATTCAACGCTTCCTCACCCAGCCGATGCACGTGGCCGAGGTCTTCACCGGCCAGCCCGGCGAGTACGTCAGAATCGACGACACCGTGAGCGGCTTCCGCGAAATCCTGGACGGCAAGCACGATGATCTGCCCGAACAGGCCTTCTATATGGTCGGTTCTATCGAGAAAGCGATCGAGAAGGGCGAGCAGCTGAGGCAGGAAGAATGACGATTCAGGTCGAGATCGTAACGCCCAGCCGGCAGTTATACAGCGGCGAAGTCGAAATGATCACCATGCCCGGCGTCGAGGGCGAGATGGGCGTACTGGCCGGCCATGCCCCCCTGCTCACGACACTCAACATCGGTGAGCTCACCCTGCATAACGCCGGCGGCGAGCCCGAGTACATCGCCGTAAGCGGCGGCGTGGTTGAAGTGCTGCCCGACAAGGTGATCGTAATGGCTCGCTCAGCCGAGCGCGCCGACGAAATCGACATCGCCCGCGCCGAAGAGGCCCTGCAACGCGCCGAAGAAGCCCTGCGCACCCGGCCGGACGAAGATCGCCAACCCGTAGAAATCGCCTACCGGCGCAGCCAGTTGCGACTCAAAGTCGCCCGCCGCCGCCGCCGCACCCGCCCGGGTGTCTTCGTGGAGGACGAAGGGTAGCCTCTCTTTTCAACAGGCAAAACAAGGCCGGGTCTTAGCTAAGACCCGGCCTTTTCGATCTGACGGTTGATCCTACTTGCCGTAGAACCAGTCGATTCCGATTCGCGCCACATAGATGCCGTCGCGCTTGTGATAGCTGACAAGCGCGACATCATCGACAAAGGTCAGACTCGGATAACCATAGTCGTCATCTGGGTCAGGACCAATCGCCCGTTCGTGGCTCCAGGTAAGACCCTCATCCGCAGAGACCGTTGAAACGAACGGCGTCCGCAGTCTGCCAACTGTGCCGGTCGAGCGCAGCAAGAGCAGGTCACCTGTAGACGGAATCCGCTTGACGTTGAGCGCCGACGAGTTGGTTGGAAGCTGCAAACTGCGTACAGCCTCCCCCGGCGACCACGTGACCCCTTCATCGTCCGAGTAGGACCGCACAACGTAGCCGCTGTACGTCCGGCAGAGCATCATCACCCGGCCGTCGCGCAACGGCACCACGTGCGGCTCCTGCGCCTCCACCGGCAGCGTATCGACGACATTCTCCGACTGTCGCCAGGAGTAACCGCCATCATCGGAATAGAATACCGCGCTGACATAACCGCGGTGGTCGCCGCCTTCTTCCTTGATCTCCCTTTCGCACGGCGCGAGGATCCGACCCGATGGCAGTTGGATCAACTTGTCATTGAAAACATGATTTGTACCGGCATGGGGCGTGACGATGAGCTGGTCGCCCCACGTGTCCCCATCGTCGGTCGAGCGCCGGTAGTATGTGTGCGCGAAACGGGGATGTGACCCGGAAAAGTAGATGTAGGACAGCAGCAACTGGCCGTTCGCCAGCCGCAGTAAACCGGGATGCTGGTACGTCTCCTCTTTACGAGCAGGCTTAGGGTGGCCAACCAGCAGAAACGGCTCACCCCAACTCCTACCCCAGTCTATAGATATCCGTCCCTCAATGTCACCAAAGATACTTCCTTCGCCGGCGTCCTCACGATAACCGGTGTAGGCAAGCAGCAGCCGTCCACTGCTGAGTAGCCCAATGTCGCCCGCACTCCCCCGGTAGCCGACGAAACGTCTGGGCATTTCTACAACATGCACATCTTCAAAAAGGGGGGCGGGGTTGTGAACCCCCCCCCCCGAAAGAAAATTGGTACCGCTAGTTTGGGGGTGGGGTTTAACAAAAAAGGGCCCCCCGCGC
>VXRG01000135.1:0-16482 GCA_009838625.1 Caldilineaceae bacterium SB0664_bin_27 | reverse complement strand
ACTAATGGGTAGCACATTTATACCATCTCGAAAACTCACACCCGCGGGCGCCCCCCCCCCCCCCCCCGACCATTCTGCATTGTCAACCTCTTCTTGTCTTTGTCTCTACAATCGCCGCAATATAGATTGAGATAGGCGAGTTCTTGGGACGTCTCAAGAATCTACGTCTAGATTCCGGTCTCCTATAACGGCTCCTCCAAGAGGAAACCGCGGCCCTGGGTCCTTCTAGAGCCCCCCGCATTCGATGACCGCGAAAGCCTTCACGATCCCACGAAAGACACCTGGAGTGGACAAACAATATCTGTTATATGTAAAAGGTTAGAACTCTCTACCCTCCCCTACTTCGGCATGTCCCGCAGCGCATGGAAAATGGGCAGAGGGCTCCAGTCGTTTTTCACGATACCCCACTGGGCCTTCTCAGTGCCATCGGCAACCACGCGGAAGTTCAGATTCCACAGGATTGCCGGGCCCACCCAGCCCCATCTCTTCATCATCTGAAAGGCCTCGACCGTCCACACGGCCTGCTCGTTAAAGTCGTTGTCATTCGCATATCCGTAACGCGCATCAAACGCGCCGCCGGCAGCCCAGCCAAACTCGGTCGGCCAGATGCGCTTGTTGCCCGCGCCGTACTTGACCGCGATGTTTCGATATCCCTCCATCGTACTGCGGAAACTCCAGGAGTGGTGCGGGCTGTCGCACGCCCCGTTGAAACCGCTGTTGCCATGCCTCTGAATCGCCTCACAGCCCTGCTCCCACGTGTATTGAGGCGGCACGTTGTATCCGCTCGGATGCGCGCCGATGCCGTCCATGTAGTTGTTCAGCCCGGCCTGGAACATCTTCTCAAGATATTCGAAATCATCCATCGCCGCGATACCGCCCCTGCTCTGACGCGCGCCGTTGCTGGCGGCCGGCGTCAGCGCCCCGCTGATCACGTACATCGACGGACACGCCTTCTTGATCTCCGTGTAGGAAGGTCTCAGGAGCGCTACATACTTGGCAGGGTCCAAAGGCAGGTTGCCCCACTCGTAATGCAGGTTTTGTTCGTTCCAGACTTCGATCGCCTTCAGGGAGGTGCCGCAGTACTTGCTGGCCATTGCCCCCAGGAACCTGGCAAACGTATTCGGGTCGGCAGGAGGACCGCCGACATTCGGCTCGAATCCTCCTTCGCGCGCCCATGGCGGCGCATTCACAACGCTGAACAGCAGACTGATGCCCGCGTTGTTGGCCGCGTCGATGATTCCCTGCATCGAGCCCCAGTCGTAATTGCCCTGGTTGTGCTCGAAGACCTTCCATTCGATCTGCTGCTTCACCCAGCCGAAGCCCAGCTCGCTAGTCTTCTGCATCACCTGGCCGGCATAATTGTTGTGGACCATATGCGCCTGCACACCATACCCGAAACCGCCACCCCCAGCGGGCGGAGGCGCTGCCGCTGCCGGCGCAGCCGAAGGTGCTGGAATGTCCGTGACCACTTCGACAGTGTTCAGCGGCCCGCTTGCTGTCGTCAGTTCTGCATACACCCAACCCTTTTTGCCGCCTATGTCTATCTGCCACCAATCTCCTGTCTGATTCTTTCCAAAAATAAGGTATGGCTGACCAGCACTGAGTTGTCCTATAATGCCGTAGCCGGTGGTGCCAGGTCCTTCACGGACGTTTACGTTTTGTGTGCTGACCACTCTCGGGGCTTCTGGCGTCGGCGTCGGTACCGGTGTATTGGTTGCAACAGGCGTCGGCGTCGCCAGGCTCATCGCTACCGTGTTCTGCGGGCTGGCTGCCTGCATGCTGCCCAGATTCGAAATCTGCACAACCTGCGCTTCGACATGAATGTCCCCCTCGCCGTCAGGCGCCATGAAGGTATACACCGGATTCTCGATCGGGACCGTTACTTCCTCCATCACGCCGCCATCAGGGTGGAAAATCTTGTAGGACACCTTTATCATCGTCGGTGCCGTATTCACGCCTCCTCCCGTCTGGAACTGGCGCGCGACCTCCCACAAGGCCGGGTCCACATCTCCGGAATCCGCATCACGCACCATTACTTGGGTCACTTCATAGCGTTCGAGCAGGTTCAGTTTGCGGGCAAAGCTGCTACTGTTCTCGATCGTAACCGTCCGCTCCATCTGCTGGTCGTCCGTGTAGGCGTACACATATGCGCCGATCGCGTCGTCCCAGGTCAATGGACGAGTGATACGCGGGTTGACCGCCGCCACCTCGATATCTGCGCCGGGAACGATCACACCGTCTTTTCCGCTCAGGCGAATCTGAGCCACCAACGGTTGCAGAGACTGCTGAAAGCCCTTCAGCCACAGCTGGTTTCCGCTCCGTTCCACTGACATGCCCGGCAACTCCACTTGGACCTTGCTCCGGTCTATCTGGTCTGTCGCGAAGGCCAGCAAGGCACCCATCTGACCGCCCAACTGATACGCCGCGGGGTCAGCTGGTCCAGGAATCAAAACGCGATCCGCGACGCCGCCCAACGCTTTCCAATCGTAGCCGCGCGTGTTCCACTCTACAGCGGAGATCTGCTGCGGCCACTCCACCCGCACGGCCAGCCAGCGATTCATATCGGGCGCATGCAATCGCTCCGCCAGCTGTTCGATGAAGTGGGTAAACTCTGCTTCTCCGGCCGGTATCGTTTCCATGCCCCGATAGTCGATGATGACACCAGGGTAACTGTACTGGGTCAGGAGATTCGCGATCGCGGTAAGTTGGTTTTGCAGCTGGCCCGGTTCCACCAACATATTGTGGAGCAGGTCACTGCGCGGCGCCGTGCCGTCCTGCCAGTTGCGCAGCACCGGTACAATCGCATAGTTGCCGGCAGGAGGATTGGTGCGCACAATATCCAGCGCCCCGTCCCCCCGCAAGTAATAGCCGCCCACCGCAAGTGTCGTTATCGCCGCATTCGCCAGGCTGGCCGGAGGCTGCTCGCCTACGCCTATGTTGGTCCCCACCCGCGCCGGCGGCGCGCTGGTCTGCATCACGATAAAATTGGATGGCGGCGGACCGCCTAGGCGGGCTTCAATTCTGTCTTCCACTGCCAGCACAGCACTGGGCACAAATTCCCAACTGTCCCCATCCCAGCTGTACAGTTCCAACGTTTCGTACGGCTGGCTGTCGTTGGGAATCGGGATACGCACGATGCTTTGCTCCAAGTGCCCACCCTGCACTTCCACCTGGTAAATCGGGCTCTTGGCTTCCAGACCCGCGGCGGCCAGGGCATTCAGCGCAGTCAGCCATGCATCTCCCGCATTCCCGTTTAGAAACTCTGCACGCGGAATGCTGTCAAGGCTGACTCGAAATGACTCAATTACGCCTTCCGGCGGAAAAACGATCGTCATCCCGTCTGGATCCATGAGCGAACCGCCGTTCCTGTCAATTGCCGTTGAGGAAAGGCCCTGGATGCGCTCCAGCAAACTAATCGGCGGCAAAAGCAGCGCCGCGATGATCAGGGCGGGAATCAGGACAAGCGAGAGAATGGCCGTTGCAAACTTGCGCAGCCCGGAGGCCGGTCTCGTTTCAGGGCGGAGCGGCTCATCATATTCGAAAGAAGACCTTCCCATTTATCTTTTCCTCCATTCCGCGCCGCTTTCGGGCAGCGGCGCGCTGAACGTGAATACTCTGTACTGGCATGTGTCCAATTTCAGCGGTCGCTTCGCCTCCATATGCCGAGGTGACCAGGCATCTGTCAGTTTACTGCCTTTTGCGGCACGCTGTTGAGTCCGGGGAATCTGTCTGTGTCGCCCGTTGCCGCGTCACTCGGCTGCCGCGAACCGTCAGAATTGCCGGAGCCGGCAGCAGGAGAACCCGGCCATTGCGCTGTCGCGCCTGATGCAGAAGTCCTGCAACCGGGCAAGGGGTACACCGCCCTGCTAGGCGCACGCAGTCCACTAACTATCTTAGCACAGGCAAAAAACTGAACAAAAACAACTGCATTTCACAGGGTGCATCCCAATGTTGGGGCGAACTTACTTGTACCTCTGGCAGGGCAAGCGCCGCTTCAAACTACTGCAGTCTAGACCACCGACAACTGCAGTCAATCGATTGCCGGATCCTCATTCACTGCATTATACTGTTAGCGCTATCCCGGTGACCTGCAATAGCCCACTGGCAACCTTGCAACCGGTGGACAGTTTCCTGTTTTCGGTAGGGCGGGAAGAATGTATCGCAAAATCGTCGTCAAGTTGGGTACAGGTGTACTGACCAAGGGCACCCGTTTCCTCAACCAACCTCAGATGGTGGAACTGACCCGTCAGATCGCTTCGCTCCACCATCAGAAAAAGGAGTTGATCGTTTGCTCCTCCGGGGCGCAAGCCGCCGGCCGGGCGCGTCTGCGTTTTCCCGACCTGCCTGATACGCTTTCCAGCCGTCAGATGCTGGCCGCCGTCGGCCAGAGCCGGCTGATGCTCATGTGGGAAAGGTTCTTCGAAATCTATGGTATCCATGTCGGGCAGATTCTGCTGACGAGGGCGGACACGGAGAACCGCCAGCGTTTTTTAAATGCCCGCGACACGTTCAGCGCCCTGCTCAAGCACCAGATCGTTCCGATCGTCAACGAAAACGACGCCGTGGTTGTCGAAGAGATCAAGGTTGGCGACAATGACAATCTCTCCGCGCTGGTGGCTGTTCTGACCGACGCCGACCTGCTGCTGATGTTGACCGACCAAGAGGGCCTCTTTACGGCCGACCCGCGCACCGACCCGAACGCAAAACTGATTCCTGAAGTCCAGACGATCGACGATTCCCTGCGCGCTCTCGCCGGCAACACACAATCTGCCCTGGGGATCGGCGGCATGAGCACCAAGCTTCAGGCTGCGGACATCGCCTGCCGCGCCGGAACTGACGTCGTGATCGCCGACGGCAGCGCCCCCGACGTGATCTTGCGCGCGGTCTCCGGACAGCAAGTGGGCACCCGCTTCCCCGCACAGGAAGCGCCGCTGGAAAACCGCAAACGCTGGATCCTGGCCGGCCCCGCGCCTTCGGGCCGCCTCCTGGTGGATGCCGGTGCCGCCAAAGCTCTGCGTCTTCAGGGTAACAGCCTTCTTCCCGTCGGAATAACGACCGTAGAGGGCGAGTTCGAGCGCGGCGACGCAGTCTATGTGAAAGAAAAAAATGGGCCGAATCTGGCGCGCGGCATCACCCGCTACAGTAGTGCCGACCTGAAACGAATTTGCGGCTGCCAGTCGAACGAGATAAGCGAACGGCTTGGCTATGGCTACGGGCCGGTCGCGCTCCACCGCAATGACATGATCCTTTTGGAATAGGGCTGGGAGGAAATCCATGACTGTCGCTGTCAAGCAAACAGGCACGAGCGACCAAAATGCAGGAAAGCTTTCTCAAAATGAATCTCCTCTGCCCGCGGCACATCAGGTGGACATTGAGGCGATGGGAAAGGCCGCGCGCAAAGCCAGCCGCACACTCGCCGGGCTGTCATCAACGCGCAAAAATGAGGCGCTTCACGCCATCGCCGACGCCTTGGAAGGACGCAGCGCTGAAGTCCTGGCGCAGAACGAACTGGACATCGCCGATGGCCGCGCCAACGGCCTCAGCGATGCCCTGCTTGACCGTCTACTCCTGACACCCGAACGAATGCGAGGGTTGGCCGAAGACACGCGCAAGGTGGCTGCCCTGCCCGACCCGGTCGGCGCCGAACTCGAAAGCCGCCTCCTGCCCAACGGTCTGCGCCTCAGCCGTCGGCGCATTCCCATCGGTGTCCTCGGCGTCATCTACGAGGCCCGCCCCAACACCACAATCGATATCGCTGTCCTCAGCCTCAAGACCGGCAACGCAGTCATCCTGCGCGGCGGCAAAGAGACCTTACGCAGCAACCTGGCACTCGTCTCCGTTATCGCCGGCGCGCTGCAAGCCCAGGGCCTGCCCAGCGACGCCATCCAATACATCGGCAACCCGGACAGGGCGCTAGTCTCCCAGTTCCTGCGTATGGATGAATATGTCGATTTGCTCATCCCTCGCGGCGGCAACAGTCTTCACCGCCTCTGCCGCGAACAGAGCACCATTCCAGTCATCACCGGCGGCATCGGCATCTGCCATTACTACATCGACATCAGCGCCGATCAGGAGCGGGGCATGGACGTCATCGTCAACGCCCGCACCCAGCGCCCCTCCGTCTGCAACGCCCTCGATACGCTCCTCGTCAATCGCCAAATCGCGCCCGAATTTCTGCCCAAGCTGGCGCACCGCATGGCCGAGTGCGGTGTCGAAATACGCGCCACACCCGACGCCATGCCGCATCTCACTGACAGCGGAGCAACAGTCATCCTGGCTGGGCCTGACGACTGGGACACGGAATGGATGACGCTGATCCTCGGCGTCAAACTAGTGGACTCACTCGACGAGGCCATTGCTCACATCCAAGAGCACAGCCAGGACCACTCCGACGGCATCCTCACCCAGGACTGGAACAACGCCCAACGTTTCGTCGACGCCGTCAACTCTTCAGCCGTCTTCGTCAACGCCAGCACCCGCTTCAACGATGGCGGCGAGTTCGGACTCGGCGCCGAAGTCGCGATCAGCACGCAGAAACTCCACGCCCGCGGGCCAATGGGGCTTGAAGAACTGACCACCTACAAATGGATTGTCCTGGGCGATATGCACGTGAGGGAGTAGTTTTCAGGCGATCGATCTTGCGACCGGGGCCGCGCGGCCCCGGTTTTCTTTTGCTACGGTTCGACCGCGTCCGCGTAGTCCAGAAGCGCAGCCGCGGCAGTCTCCAGATCCCCGAAGATACCCAATCCAACTGACGCCGCCACCGCCGCACCGACCGCCGCCTCTTCCGCATGGCTGGGAATCAGCAGCGGCTTCTCGAATCGACCCGCCAAGATCCGAGCCAGCAGCCGGTTCTGGCGAACACCATTTCCAGCCCCCACCAGCAGCGGCGGCGCACCTACAACCGGAGTCATCTGTTCATAGAAGGCGAAAAAGCCGTCCGCCATGCCCTCAAGCAGAGCGCGCGCGAAGTGTGCAGGCGTAAAGTTATCCGGAGAAAGTCCCCTGAAAGAGGCTCGCAGCCCCGGGTCAGTGCGGCTGCCAGTAAAGAACGGTTCACAGCACAGCCCATCGCTCCCCGCCGGAACCGTCGCCGCCAGCTCCGTCATTCGGGCATAGAGGTCGTCGGGCACATCCGCTTCCAGGAGTTCGGCGCCCACCTGCTGGAAAAAGCCCTGCAAGTAGGCATAAGAACGTCCCCCGAACAGCCCTCCCCCAATAAGCAGATACTGTTTTCCGGGAAATGGGCGGTTTTCCAACCCGGGAATGAAATGAAAACTGTCCGTGCGGGCAGAAATCTGTCCGCCGGTTCCCACGTTCAGGAGCAGACTGCGGCCCGGCTCCGGCGCACTGCCGATGAAACTGGCCTGGTTGTCCCCCAGCGCAACCGTCACCGGCGTGCCCGGCTCCAAGCCAGCAGCTTCAGCCAGCTCGCGACGCAAACCCCCCACAATATCCCCGGCGCCCCCAACCGGCGGGAAGAGATGCGACGGTAGCTCCAGCCGCTCCAACAGCGTCGTGTCCCAGCAGTTCGCCCGGATATCGAAGATCCCGGAGCTGCCCGCCAGCGTTGGCTCACACACCACCGTGGCGCCGGTTAGAAACGAGACCACCGCGTCCGGGACGAAGCAGGCAGTCACCGGGGGATCGGGCAGGGCATCTTGCAAGTTGAGCCAGTAAAGGCTGGGCCCCAGAAACCCCGCCGCCGGCAGACAGCCGGTATTGCGAAAGGCCTCACGCCCTCCCGCGGCCGAGATGAACCGCTCCAGCACCGGCCTGTCAGTGCCTGGCAGCGGCTCCTGCACCCGCAAGTCCTGCCATGTAATAGCGGGCCCAACCGGCAAAGCATCCGGCCCAATAAGAGCAACGCCATGCTGCTGCCCGGTAACACCGATGCCTTGTATGTCGGTAGGGGCCATATCGGCCTGCGCCACCAATTCCGCCAGGCACTGCACTACCAGCTCGTATAAACGCGCCAAGTCCAACTCAGCGCGTCCAGGTCCCGGAGATGAACCGGCGCGATTGGCAACAGTCCGGTGGGCCGCTTGGCTGCCGCTCGCCGGGTCTAGTAAGACCGCGCTCAATGAGGTTGTGCCGATATCGAGTCCGATGAGCATAGTGTTTTCCCTTTTCAAAAATACTCTTATTGCAATGAGATTGTATCCCATGGAACCGTTTGGGAACATACGCGCATCGCTGGGCCAGTATGGAAAGACCCCCGCCTCTCTGTTACAATAGAGACGCTCTTGCGAGAGCGGCACCGCAATTCTGTGCTCTGCACGTAAAGATGAATTTGCACCCCCGCCTTTCCACTTTTCCTTGTAACCCATGCTACACAACGCAGGGGAGGCATCATGACAACAACCGCCATCGACCAAGACAAAAGGACCCAGTTGATAGAAGACGGATACTGTGTCTTCGAGCAGGTACTGTCTCCCGAAATGTTGGCCCGCGTGCGTGCTGCCAGCGACGGCCTCATCAGTGCGCAGACCGCCGAGCACTTCGAGGAGCAGAAATCCACCGGCAGCATGATCAGCGTCTACGATGATCCATTCTTCGCCGAACTGGTCGCCTATCAGCCTGCCCTAGACGCGCTGGCCTCGATGGGCTACCCAAAGCCGCGCTGGTCCTCCGGCTTCGTCATCAGCAAGCCCGGCCACTCGCCGCCCCTATTCTGGCATCAGGACTGGTGGGGGTGGAACGATCCGCTCAGCTATACCGACCTCCCTCTGCAGGTCTTTGCAATGTACTATCTGGTCGATACGCGCATCGAGAACGGCTGCCTGCGGGTCATCTCCGGCTCTCACCGCAATCGCCATCGCATGCACGACGTCGTGCATACTGCACATACCGATGAACTTCGCCGCGCCACCGACCCGAACCATCCGGCCTATCAACCGATGCCGGAAGATCAGGCTGTGCCCGTGCGCGCCGGCGATCTGGTGATCGGTGACTCCAGGCTTCTCCATGGCTCCTACGCCAACCAGACCGACGAGCGGCGCACAGTCATTACGATCTGGTACCATCCAAATTTCGACATCTCCTCGCCCCGCATTCAGGCCAATCTGAGTCGGACCCAGACACGGGTAGTCGACTGGCCGCAGCAGGCTCAGAAACTGGTTCAAAGATTGGTGCCCACATACGAAGGCGACGAGGAGCCACTTGAGTGGAACCGCGTACCGGGACCTGAACTGAAGTGAAAACCGTGGGCGCTTGACGGGATGCGAATGTCTCCCTTTCTCCTGTTCATTCGGCAATGTCGAGAACGTAGACTTTGCGATGGGGAGAGCGGCGCAGAGCTTTGAAATGAAACTGGACCAGGGCGGAGCGAAAAGAGTGCCGGAATTCGCAGGGTCAATTCTGCATCTTCTCGAAGAGGCGCAGTTCCGCACATTGCCTGTGACCGGGGCAGGCAAAGAACGAGCTCACAGACCTATTTCCATTCTTCTTTGTGATTCACGCTACACTTCGCAGGGTGCGTGTCAATGACAAGAGCACTGGTCTTCCACGACATGCGAGAGCAACTGCTGCGCGATGGCTATTGCGTCTTGGAACAGATCTTGTCTCCGGAAATGTTGGAACGCGTGCGCGTCGCCAGCGACGACCTCATCGCAGCCCAGCCCGCCGAGCATTTCGACAGAAACAAGTCAACCGGCAGCATGATAAGCGTTTATGACGACCCCTTTTTCGCCGAACTCGTTGCCTATCAACCTGCCCTCGATGCCTTGGACTCTCTGGGCTTCCCCGATTCTCGCTGGACGTCAGGATTCGTTATAAGCAAACCAGGCCACTCGCCGCCCCTCTTCTGGCACCAGGACTGGTGGGCATGGAATGATCCGGTCAGCTATACCGATCTCCCCCTCCAACTCTTTCTCATGTACTACCTGGTCGATACCAGCATCGAGAACGGCTGCCTGCGCGTTATTGCCGGCTCCCACCGCAAACGCCATCGTATCCACGACACCGTCCACACCACACATAACGAGGAGCTGAGGCGGGCCACCGACCCATCCAATCCCGCCTATCAGCCGATGCCCGAAGACAAAGCCGTTCCGGTGCGCGCCGGCGACCTTGTCATCGGCGATGCCAGACTCCTTCATGGATCCTTCCCATACCAAACGGAAGAACGCCGCACCGTCATCACGCTCTGGTACCATCCCAATTTCGACATTTCACCTCCCCCCATCCAAGCCAGCCTGAGCCGTGATCAGACGCACGTGTCCTCTTGGCCGCCGCAGGCGCGTAAACTCGTTCAGAAGCTGGTCCCCACAAATGAAGGGGATGCAGAGCCGCTTGAATGGAAACGGGTCCCGGGTCCCGAATTGAAGTGAAATTCGCCACCGCAACTTGCGCGGCGATAATACATACAACTACGCAACCATTCTGAAAAGATTCTGACATCAAGGAGAACAATTCGATGAAAATGCACATTGGCGGGCAATGGGTAGACAAGTCCGAAAAGATCGAAGTACTGCACCCCTTCGACGGCTCCGTCATCGACACTATCCCCAGGGGCGATGCGGCCGATGTCGAACTGGCCCTCGCGACCGCCGAACGCGGCGCCAAAGTCATGGCCAGTCTGACCGGCTACGAACGATATGAAATCCTGCACAAGGCCGCACATCTGATGGAGGAGCGCAACGAAGATTTGGCCCGCACTATTACGCTCGAAGAGGGTAAGATCATCGGCGAAGGCCGCATCGAAGCCTCACGCGCGGTCGAAATCATCGCCCTTTCCGCCGAAGAGGCCAAGCGCCTTGGCGGCGAGGTCGTCCCCCTCGACGGCGCACCCGGCGCGGCCGGCAAATTCGGCTTCACCGTGCGCGTGCCCTGCGGCGTCATCGTCGGCATCAGCCCCTTCAACTTCCCCCTCCACCTCGTCTGCCACAAGATCGGTCCCGCCCTGGCCGCCGGCAACGCCATCATCCTCAAACCGGCCACAGACACGCCGCTCTCAGCGCTGAAGCTGGTCGAGATCTTTCTTGAAGCAGGCACACCGCCCGAGGCGCTCCAATGCCTCACCGGCTCCGGTGGCGTCATCGGCGATGCTCTCTGTGCCGACCCCCGAGTCCGCAAAATCACCTTCACCGGCAGCCGCGACATCGGCGAGCACATCTGCCGCACCGCAGGCCTCAAGCGCGTCACCATGGAACTTGGCTCCAACGCGCCCCTCATCGTCATGCCCGACGCCGACCCCGAACGCGTAGCCCAGGCCGCCGCCGCCTCCGGTTACTCCAATGCCGGACAGGTCTGCATCTCCACCCAGCGCGTCGTCACCCACGAGAAGATCTACGGCGACTTTCTAGATGCCTTCAAGGCCACCGTCGAAGACATCACAACCGGCAACCCGCTGGCCGAATCCACCAAAATGGGCCCGATGATTCGCGAAGAGGACGCCGTGCGCGTCGATCAGTGGGTCGATGAAGCCGTGAGCGGCGGCGCCGAGCTCGTCCTGGGCGGCCAGCGCGACGGCCAGATGTACCAGCCGACCATCGTCTCCAACGTCAGCCCGGAGATGAAAATCTCCTGCGATGAGGTCTTTGGCCCCGTCGTCGGCGTGACCCGCGTCAGCGACATCGACGAGGCCATCGCCCTCGCCAACGACACCAACTACGGCCTGAGCGCGGCCATCTTTACGCAGAATATCGATTGGGCCATGAGATTCGTGCAGGAAGTTGAATCAGGGAATCTGCACGTGAATTGGGGCACACAGTGGCGCGCCGACCTGATGCCCTATGGCGGGGTCAAGGAGAGCGGCATGGGCAAGGAAGGGCCCAAGTACGCGATCGAGGAAATGACCGAAACCAAGATGGCGGTCTTCCACCTTAGCTGATGGCGTAGGCTGGATTCACTTGCAGTCGACAAAAGAGGCTCTTAACTACAAAAGGCATCGGCGCGTGGGTGTTCGCGCGGCGATGCCTTTTTCCGTCTTGGCCCCTGGCCTTCACTCTGGAAGATAGCCAGCCGGAACCCGTGGTTCATCCCAGTCTCCTGCAGCGTCAGCCACGACTCACCAGCGATCCGATCCGTACACGGCCCGAACGAACAGATCGTCAACAGCCGCGTGCACGCCTCGTGCCGCAACCGGTTGAGTACGGTTTGTAGCATCTGCCCTCGAAAAGGAGAGTACAGAAAGTAGACTGTGCCACCGCACAGGTCCGCGCTGCGAGCGTCCCCTACCTTGAAAGAGACTCCTTCAATACCCAACCTATTCGCTTCACCGCGGGCCCGCTCCACAAACGCCGGCACGACCTCCAGCCCCATCGCCTCTACGCCTGCCAGAAGATGAAGCAGCAGCACCACCTGGCCCAGCCCCGAGCCGATATCGACAAATCGGTCGGCGGACGTCATCGGCACGCGGTCCACCAGTTCCAGCACCGCGCTCACCGGCGTCGATTCATAGTGAATCATCTCACTGTCGCCGCCATCCCACTCATGCGGCGGGCAGTCGCTGCGGAACAACCCTGCGGCCAACGCGTCCGCGGCATCCGCGCCCCAGTGCATGCACGCAGTATCGCCGCGCCGGTAACGGCTGTTGCTTTCAAGCAGCCTCCGCAGTTGGCTCGGTGTCACTGTTCCCGTCCGGATACCGAAACGCAGCTTCCGATAGAGAGCTTGGTTAAGCGCCATCAAGTCGCTTTGCAATGCGCGTACTCGCCGCAGCCCGCTTGCCGCGGAAGGGTGCCCGACCCGTATCTGGTACGCCTCCCCCAGAAAGTCGAGCGCTTTCAGCGCCTCGAAACGCGCCGCTAAATTGTCACTGTCATGGAGTGTGGAGTCCCGTTCCAGGGCGGCCAGATCCCGTTCCACCTTCGAAAGATCGGCCATTACGGTCTCCGCGCGAGGTAAAATGCTTTCTACTCGAGGTCCGCCATCGATTCCGTGCGACTGGAAAACGTCTCTGCGATCAGCGGTTCACCCACGAGGTCATATTCCAGCGCACCGTTGATATGCACTTGCAGGATAGCCCCGGCCGGCGCGTCTGCGATGCCCGGCACAAGCACAAGGCCGTCCACCTCCGGCGCATCGCGATAGCTGCGGCCCATCACCAGCGGCGCGTCGCTCTCCGCAATCTCGCCCTGGCCCTCGACGAGGATGTCGAGCACCTTTCCGACCTGTTGCTGATTCTTGCGCAAACTGATCGGCTGTTGGACTTCCATCAACCGGCCGTAGCGCTCCTCCTTCTCTGCCTCCGCCACTGGGTCAGGCAGCTCCGCCGCCGGCGTTCCCGGCTCCGGACTGAAAGGAAATGCGCCCACCTTGTCGAACTCTATCGCCTGCGCGAAATCCAACAACCCCTGAAACTCCTCTTCCGTCTCGCCCGGATAACCGACAATGAACGTGGTACGCATTGCAATGTCCGGCATCGCCGCCCGCAGCTTTTCCACGTGGTCGTAGACCATCTCCAGCCGGGATGGCCGGCGCATACGGCGCAGCGTGCGGGGGTCTCCATGCTGCAGCGGCATATCCAGGTAGGGCACGATCTTTTCCTGGCTCGCCATTACTTCGATTAGCCCGCCGCTCACGTGCCCCGGGTAGGCGTACATCAGCCGCACCCACTTCAGAGCGTCGCTGGTACGGTTGCATAGGGCGCTCAAAAGGCGGGGCAGGCTGTCCGGCTCTCCCTGGTCCCGGCCAAAGTCGGTTGTATCCTGCGCGACGATCACCAGCTCCTTGGCGCCCGCCTCCACCAGTGCATTGGCCTCGTCGATAACTGCCCCAATCGGACGGCTGCGGAGTTTGCCCTTAAAGCTGGGGATCGTACAGAACGCGCACGGCGCATTGCAGCCGTCCGAAATCTTGAGATAGGCGCTGCCCCCGGCCACCGGCGGCCGCGGCACTGCCTGCACGTAACTTTCGTCCGGTTCACCCAGAAGCCTGTAGCGCTGGAGCCTGCGCTGCTCCGGCCCGCCTCGCACCTGTTTGATCAGTTCCACCACATCCATCCAGCGCCGCGTTCCCAGCAGGCCGTCCACCTCCGGCACCCGCGCCAGAACCTCCTCGCCGTTGCGCTGCGCCAGGCAGCCGGCCGCGATCAGCATCTGGTGCCGCCGCTTGCCGTCCGCTAGCTCCTGCAATACCCCAATCGACTCCTCTTTGGCCGCCTCCAGAAAGCCGCACGTGTTCACGATCAACACATCCGCTCGTCGTGCATCGGCACTGGCGCCAAAGTCGGCCTGCCGCAACAGCATCTCCATGCCGTCACTGTCAACCTCATTCTTTGGACATCCAAGGGTGATCAGGTGATAAGTCTGATTCATCTTCACCAACCAAGCTCTTGCTCAAACTCGCTCTCGTTCAACCATCAGTCGGCCTCGCCACCAAGACAAGAAAGGCCTCGCACAGCCAAGCCATTCTAGCACAGATTTCAGTGAAGTTGGATTCAGCCGCCTGGGAAAATCCGTTCGCAGTGGTTGCGCCGGCGAGGGCACTATCAGTCAGGGGCGAATACGATCCAGCAGCGCGTCCAACTCCTGCTGGCTAGCGATCGGTCCCACAACGGTTTCGATGATTCTACCTTCGGGGCTGACAAAGAAGGTCTCCGGCACACCCTGAATCCGGAAACGCCGGGCCGCCTGGCTACGCAGGTCCGGGCCATTCGGATAGGTGATATCAAACTCTGCCAGATAAGCGAGCGCCGCCGGCTCCTGGTCCAAATAGTCCAGCCCCAGAAAGACAATTCCGTTCTCCTTCTCCCGACGCCACGTCTGCTCCAGCAGGTCCGCCTCCTCGCGGCAGGGCGTACACCAGCTCGCCCAGAAGTTGATAACCACGCCCTTCCCCCGCAGCTCGTCCAGATCGATTTCCACGCCGTCGAAAGTCGTGAACTGCAGTTCAGGCGCCTCACCCGCGGCCCTCTGTTCCTGTACATTCGTCTGCCACAACCTTACGGCCAGCAGAACGATGAAAGCCAAGCTCACGGCAAGGAACAAGAGGCGCCAGAAACGCACCGCCCGCCTGGAAGGCGCTTCCCTGTGACGTTCAGTTTGTGACTCTATCGGTGTGTCTCTATCAGGAAGATGTGGGGTTCCGCGCTCTGACTCACTCAATTCAGTCATAGCGGGCCAGCTCCTCTTCCAGCCGACGCTCGCGCTCGTCGTGTTCGGGGCCAGCTACTCTGGCCGCGGCCGGTCGCGACGGACCTGCCATCTGTTGCAGGCGCAGCCAGAGGAAGACGCCGCCGCCCGCGAACGCAACCAGGGGCAAGATCCACGCCAGCCAATTGAAACCCTGCCTGGGCGGTTCCCCCAGTACCTGCGGCCCGTACTGCTCTAGAAAATAGTCCCGGATCGACTTCGCGTCTTCACCCTCCGCCAGTTTGAGCTCGATCACCTCCCGCATCTGCGCACATGCCTTCAGTTCGCAACTGTCCAACCGCAGCCTGCCGCCGCACAGCGGACACCATAAATCCCGCGCAACGGTGTTCACTTCATCAGCGGTTATGCCGGTGGATTCACTTTGGGCTGAGAGGGGAGTGCTGCTGCCGATACAAATGATCAGCAGGCAAATGGCTGGAAGGAAAACTCGTAGAGTGGTTAAAAGCGTTGCAGTTTCGCGGAATGTGCTTACTGTGAGGGGAGAGGCCATGCGTGTACTGTGCAGTACGATGCCCGACTAGGCGGCAGGCTGCTCAGTCAATCTTACAAAGAGACATTGCGCCAGGGAGCGGCCAATTATCTTTACGAGCCCCCCCGGTTCCGTCTGTGTTGTACCGTTCTCAATCTGCACGATACTCGGCCCGTCAAACGGTTCCACATTCAACACTTTGACCCGATATCCGGGTTCAAGATTCATCTGGGTCAGATATCGCAGCATCGGCGCATTGTGGTTGGCTACCCGGCGCAATTCACCCACCTGTCCCGGGCGCAGTTCCGCCAAACTGACCAGATTCTCGCTCTGAACGTGACCGTCTTCGCTCGGAACCGGGTCTCCATGCGGGCAATGGGTCGGGAAGTTGCACAGGATCTCCATCCGCTTCTCGAACTCTGAACTGATAGCGTGCTCCAGCCGCATGGCCTCCGCCTTTACCTGATCCCAGGTAAAGCCCATCACCTCGATCAGAAATACCTCCAACAGCCGGTGTCTTCGCAGCAGCTGCAACGCCGCCAGGCGGCCCTGATCGGTCAACTGGATTCCGGCCTTTGCAGAACGCACGACATGACCGGTCTCTGTCAGCCTTTTCGCCATGCTGCTGGCCGCAGCCGACGACACGTCCATCTTTTGCGCCAGCACAGAGGTGGAGATTCTGTTGTTGGATTCGCTCAACTCGTAAATCGCAACCAAGTAGTCGAGCATCCCATCGGTGATGATGTTGCAGAAAGTACGCATGATCGCTATAGTTCAACCGCTGGGAAATGAATGGGCAGCCCTGACAGTTGTCCAATTATAATACGCAGTCTGTTCGTTGTCAATACAGTTGTCACAGTGGGTGCAGTCCAAAATGGGGGTGAGCTATACTGATAGGGAGATTGGGAGAGAAGA
>VXRG01000162.1:2333-5753 GCA_009838625.1 Caldilineaceae bacterium SB0664_bin_27 | reverse complement strand
GGCGGGGCCGGGCCCTGCCCACCCCCCGGGGCCTTTGCCGTTCTTGACGCCCCTTTCGCGGTCAAAAAAAGACTGTTCCCCGCCTCCACCCGGCCCGTTTCGCCGTCCCGATTCCGACCGGACTTTCCCGTAGCGGGCCTCTCAGGCGTCTTTAACCCGCCGGTCAACGCCGAAAATGACCATTTTGGCCCTCCCGCGCCGCCCCGGAGCCTCTCAGAGCGTCCTGGCCGCCCATCCTGAACAGCCCCAACCCGCAAAAGGTCGTGCGCGCCTGCATCCACGCCGGCGAACTGTCCTCCGCGGATCAAAGAAAGGTGTTCTCCGCGTCCCTCCGCGTCCTCCGCGGATCAAAAAAAGCTGTTCTCCTCGTCCCCCGCGGATCAAAAAAAGCTGCCCTCCGCGTCCCCCGCGGACAAAGAGGTCATGGCTCTATTGAAGCGTCCTATATATAGTAGAATAAAATGAGACGGGCGGAGCATCCATGGCCGGGAGGTCATGGCCCTATTGAAGGAACGAAGATGCCCCTATATATAATAGTGTAGAATGAAACAGACGGTGTATCCATGGCAGAGACGTCATGGCCCCATTAAAGCAACGAAGCGAGCAGGACAACCCATTGATCAGCGAGCCCAACCCATCATGTAGCAGGCGCAGAGGACCCCGCCGTCTGCCCGTCTCCCTGTCCATACTGATCCTTCTCGCCCTCTTCCTGTCCGCATGCCGCGACAGACGCGCCGCGCCGGCCTCCCTTCCCCCCGCCGCGGCAACCCCGCCGCCATCGCAGTCATTATCGCAGTCATCGTCCAGCCCCGCCGCGCCGGCCTCTCTGCTCGACCAGGCCGCCGATCTTCACCGGACCGGCGACTACGGCCGGGAGCAGGAGCTGCTGCAATCCCTGCTGGACGGCCTCCCGACCGCGCCTGCCCAGGGGCCGCAGACACCGCCCGCTTCGCGCACACAGCAGCGCGCCGAGATCCTCTACCGGCTCGCCCTGTCCTACCTGGCCGCTGACAACCCGCAACAGGCGCTCGACGCCCTCGAGGAGCTCCGCCGCATGGGCGACGCCCTTGCCGCCGGCGAGATCACCCTGCCCGCCGCGCCCGCGGAAACGGTGGCGCAGCTCCTCATCAACAGCCTCTTCCTGCGCGGCGAGGCCCTGGCCGGCGTCGACCGCCACACCGAAGCCGCGACCGCCTACCGCGCCTTCCTCGAGCGGCGGCCCCAGCTCTCCGGCGTCGTGGAAGAGCGCATCGCCGCCGCGCTGCTCGCCCTGGACGAACGGGAACAGGCCGCCGCCGCGCTCCGCCGCGCCGCGGCCGCCGCCATAACCGCAGACGAGCAGGTCCGCCTCCTCGAGCGGCTCGCAGCCGTCCTCGAAGCCGGCGGCCTCTGGCGCGAAGCCGCCGCTATCTACGACGAGATCCTCGCCGGCCCCGACCCGGCCGCCCCCGCCTTTGACAACGTACGCGGCTACACGGAAACGCCCATCTACCGCGCCGGCTACCTCTATCGCGCCGGCATGGCCTACGCCGCGGCCGGCGACCGGCAGACCGCCGTCGACCGCTGGCGCGCCGCCGTGACCGATAGCCCGGCCAGCGACGCCGCCTACCTCTCTCTGACCCAGCTCGTGAACAGGGACGCGCCGGTCGACGCCCTCCTGCGCGGCCGGATCAACCTTTTCGCCGAGGCCTGGCAGCCGGCCGTCGCCGCCTTTGAAGAGTATCTCGCAGAGTCGCCGCAGGGCGCGGACGCGGGCGAAGCCTGGCTGGGCGCTGCCCGCGCCCGCATGGGGCTGGAGCAGTGGGAAGAGGCCGGTAGCGCGCTCGACCGCGTTCTGAGCGGCTTTCCTGACTGCCCCTGCCTTGGCGAGGCCTGGCTGGCGCGGGCGCAAATCGCGTTGGAGGAGGGCGAGGCCGCCGAAGGACGCCGCATCTACCGCACCTTCGCCAGAGAGCATCCCGACGACCCGCTGGCCGCGGAAGCGCTGTGGCTGAGCGCGCTCTCCTCCCTGGCCGCCGAGACCCGCCCCGCCGCCGCCCCTGCCCAGGACGTCCGCACCGCGGTCGACCCGCTTGACGAAGGGGTCGCCGATCTGCTCAGGCTGGCCGACGCCTACCCCGGCAGCCCGCGCGCCGCGGACGGGCTGGCGGTCGCCGGAATCGGCGCCTTCGAAGGCGGCCGCTACCAGCTGGCCGCCAACCTCTTCCAACGCCTGCTCTCCGAATATCCCGGTGCGCAGCCGGAGTTCGCGACCTACTGGCTCGGCCGCGCCCGCCATGCCCGGGGCGAAGTCACAAAGGCGCGCGCCCACTGGCACGCCCTGGTCGCCCGCGCGCCCGAAACATACTACGGAATCCTGGCCCGCCTCGACATCGACGCCGCGCACCCCGGCCGCGATCTCATCCCCCGCATGGCCCGCTCCGACACAACCGCGCCTGTTTTGCCCGGCGACGACGGCAGCCGCGCGTTCGCCGAGGCGTGGCTGAGCGGTCCGGACGGCTTCCCCCGCACCCAAAGCACGGGCGCCGCAGCTGCCGACCGGCCCTGGGAGCTGCCCCGCGCCGTGCTCAACGACCCGGACCTGGTCAAGGGCGAGCTCCTGCTGGCGCTGGGCCGCCGCGCCGAGGGACTGCAGCTGTTGGAGCAGCTCTTCTGGCGTTATCACAACGACCCGGCCGCGCTCTACCCTCTCATGCGGCGTTTCCACGATTCGGGCGCCAACCGGCTCTCCCTTTCGGCGGCCCACCGTCTCATCGAGATCAGCCCGGCAGAGCGTATCGCCCAGACGCCGCTCTTCATCCAGCGTTTCGCCTATCCCGAACATTACGCCCGCCTGGTGGAAAAGCAGGCGGAGGAGTTTCAGTTCGCGCCTGCGCTGCTGTACGGCCTGATCTATCAGGAGAGCCGGTTCGAGCCTGCCGCCCGTTCCTATGCCGGCGCCCGCGGCCTCATGCAGATTCTTCCCGGCACCGGCTGGGAGATCGCCCGCACGCTCAACTACCCCAACTACTCCACCGAGCTGCTCGACTATCCCATCGTCAGCATCCGCTTCGGCACATACTACCTGCGCTGGGCGCGCGACTATGTCGCCGGCAACGACATAGCCGCGCTCGCCGGATACAACGCGGGCCCGCGCAAGGCCAAAAACTGGCTCACGCGCACCGACCCGGACGACGCCCTGTTCATCCACAACGTCCCCTACCAAAGGACGCGCCGCTACCTCGAGGGCATCCTCATCTGCTACACCAACTACCTGCGCCTATACGGATGAGCGCGGGGTTTGTCGGCGTTTGTCGTCTCCTGTCCTCACTCCTCGCATTTGGGCGGTCGGGCCTTCGGCCCTCCCTTGTGCGGGGGGAGTCCCCCCCCCCCCCCCCCCGGCCGGACGGCCCCCCGGGGGGGGGTTTACCCCCGAGGGGG
>VXRG01000162.1:0-2323 GCA_009838625.1 Caldilineaceae bacterium SB0664_bin_27 | reverse complement strand
TTTTTTTTTGTGGGGGGGGGGTTGGCGTGTTTTCTCGTGCTGTACTAACACCCTGTTTTTGGGGGGGGGGGGGGGGGCCCCCCCCGGCGGGGGGGGGGCCCCCCCCCCCCAACGCCCCCCTTCCGTCTAGCCACCGAGTTGGTTATTCCCCACCTTCGTGCCAACCCAACAGTGTTTTCCCCTCAACCATCCTGTAGGGACAGGCTTTGTGTCTGCCCTTCGTGGATCCTCTGACTACCTTCGGCAATGTTGGCAAACCAGATTAGATGCAATTGCCCTGGTTTTTGGGGCCAAGCTCACTCATGGCGCTATGCCCTGTGCCGGACGTTCGATGGTTACATGAATTTTGACGAGCCCTGATTTCCGCCAGCTTCCCTTCCGATAACGCGGTTTGCTTCTGAGGTTGCCTATCACACTTGATGATGACCGCATGTTTTGGGCTTTCCAGAGGCGAAGTTCCTTGCGGCCGTCGTCGAGGTGCTCTTCTATCCACGCTTCTTTAGTGCGTAGCAAAGCGTCCAGGAAAACTGCGGAGTCCGGCGGATCCAGAGTGATCGGCAGGGGGGAGCCCTGCCCTTCCGCCTGTGTCTGAGCCGCTGCAGGCGCGTTCACTGCTCGCGCCGAGACCAGCGGGGAACGCCCGTCAAGGGGCCCCTTTAAGGCACGGACGCGCCGTGACAAAAACTTCCTGACCAACTCCGGATCAGTGGTAAACCCGCAAATGCGCTCAGCAGTCTCTGAGATTAAATCGACCAGTATTTCATCGGGCGTTTCGATGATTTGACTCCAGGCTTCGCTGATAGCTTTGTTGGTAATTTCTACTCGTTGCCGCGATTGCACCAGATTTTCGGCCTCACTGACCGCCTGGCCGCTGATCACCTTTTCCCGGGAGAGGTACCCCATGAATCGTTGTTCAACGATGGCCGGTTCCTGGGACTCAAGGTCGATTGTCAGGAACCGTCTCTTCTCCCAATTTCCCTGCCGCAAGGGCAGGTAGAGCCACCAGGTCTTCCCATTGGTCAGCACGGCCAGCTTAACTCCCTCCTGAAAGCAATACTCCAGCAGTTGCTGCTGATGGTTCTCCAGGTTTTCACCGGGCCGTTTAACCTCTATGAATACGGTATTGGCAGTGTTTGGATTGAGCGCAAAGTCTACGCGGCGGTATTCAACCGTGTACTCCGGTACAACCTCCAAAACATCGAAAGTGTTCCATCCAGCAAGATGAAGCAGCTTCAGGATCACGCCCTGTTTGGTCGTCGCTTCGTCCAGGTTTTTCCGCAGTACAGCGTTCATAATTCGCTCAACTGCCGAGGCAATCGTTTCGCTCATGTGATGCGTTCTCCCGTTGCTCCCGATATTACGTCCGGGGGATTTACCGATGTCGATTCCTTATCTTCCTCGGGCAGCGGCGTGACCAGCCATCTTTCCGCCGCGAATGCAGAGGTCCACACTTCCCCGTTGCAGCACCGGCGCTGCAGCGCCGGCCCTGCAGCGCCTGGGCCTTGATCTCGCCGACGATTGCCTTGCGACCGGATTCTGCCTACAATGTCTGCATCTCCCTGTTTGACCAATACATTTTAGCACTTGCTGAAATGGTAACGGCAGCGGACCAGGCAGGTTTCCACGGCCACGACGCTACGGGACGCCGAGCGGGCGCGCACGGCCTGGCGGCCGGCATTCTCCCACAGGACACACCCATGATTGCGAAGTCAGAGCAATACGCCCTGGGCGAAGAAAAAGGCTATCAGGAAGGGAAGCAGGTCGGCTATCACGAAGGGCGGAAAAAGGGAAGGGAAGAGGGCAGAGAGGAACTTCTCACCCAAGGAGACGAGGCGTTCGTTCGAAAACTCCGGGAAGAAAAGAGCGCAGCGTATGAGCGAGGATACGAGGCAGGACGGAGGGAAGGGGATGCGCTGGAGTACGAACGAGGACGCAAAGAAGGCTGGAAAGAAGGGCTAATGGAAGGGTACACGCGCTACCATGACAGCCGCAGCAAAAACAGAGGCCGCAAACGCGCTGCCAATCGGAAACAGGACGCCGGACAGCTGAAATTGGAGCTCGAGTAACGACGCGCAATCAGCGGCTGGAAAGAGCGACGGACGAGTCATCTTCTACCCACATACGGAACCGCCGCATCTGCCCTTGACGCCGGCGCCATGAAAGTACAGCCCCTCACGCCAGCCACTTCGCGGCCCGACCGGCCTCCTCCGCCCGCGTATACAGTTCCACCATCCTGGCCGTCTTCCAGCGTCCCTGCGCCATGATCTCATGCGTGGGCGCGCCGGCCGCGGCCATCCGCCGCGCCATCCCCACACGCCCCGAA
>VXRG01000143.1 GCA_009838625.1 Caldilineaceae bacterium SB0664_bin_27 | reverse complement strand
AGCGACTGGTCCACCTATCAAAGGCACACGTTCGCCGGCAGCGGCACCGGCGGCATAATCGGCGGCGGCACAGGCAGCCCCGACGGCGGCGAGGCAACGGCCACGCCTACGGCAACGCAAAGCCCCGGCGGCGGCGAGGCAACGTCCACGGCTACGGCGACACCAAACACCGGCGGCCCCGGTCCTGGCGTTCCCGACCCCGGCGGCCCCGGTCCTGGAACTGCGAACACGGCGACGCATACGGCGACCGCCACCGCCACGAGCACGGGGACGAGCACGGGTACGCCCACAGCGACGGCGACGGCAAGGTCGGTGCCCGGATCAGTGTCGTTGTCAGTAGTAAGCAATCAGAACCAGTCAGCAACTTCTTCCCAAGTGCAGATAAGTTGGAATCACGCCGATCCATCAGCGGATTGCTACGAAGTAGCAAAATATTACATTGCTGTTGAAGCCAATGGGCATAGAAGGGTGGATACGAGAGATGACACCTGCACAAATAGCCACACATTCACAGGCCAACCGGCTTCCATGCACCACATTAGAGTAAGAGGGAGGTCTGGGAATCCAGCTGTTTATGGCTCTTGGTCCAGCCAGCTGTCTATCAGACTGGCCGCGCACGCAGGATCAAGGCCAAATGCGCCAACAGGTGTGACAGCCGCAACCGTGTCAAACGGAGTACAGGTGAGTTGGACTGTAGACCCATCCAAAACGGGCAACAGAATAGATGAAGGGGACATCTTCGAACACCAGATCGCGCGGAGAACTTCCCAAGCGGGCAATTGGAGCGTCATCGGAACCGCAGGTAGAACCGGCCCCTATGTGGACAGGAATGTATCGCCCGGAGGCGTCTACTTCTACAGAGTGAGGTCGCGCAACATTCACGGGTATAGTCCATCAGGGTTTAGCGGCTCTCACACCTATGCCCCGGCGACGCCGACGGCGACACCTTCGCCGACAGCTACGGCGACGAACACGGCGACAGCTACGGCGACAGCGACAGCGACGGCGACGACTGATCCGTGTGCGGGGGTATCTTGTCCCGGTTCCTGCTCCGCTAGTTGCAGCCAAGCGCAAAAAGATTGTTGCGCTCATACTGGTAATTGTCAAGACTCCTGCTTCTGCGGTGAGATGAATCTCGCCAGCGTGAATATGCCCCTTCATCTACTCCTACATGAGATGATGGAGTATGACGAGGTTATGGGAGTTCTGCGCGGCATTGAATTGATAGAGGCCCAGGCAGAAAACGCCAGACGATTGCGAACGCACCCTTACTACGTTCTGAACGAACGCCACATTCTGAGCGAACACCACGCTCAGCACGAGCACCACGACAAGTAGCGCTGAGCATGCCAACCAAAAAGGGGGCTGTTTCGACAGCCCCCTCTCTCTTTTGACCTGCCGAGGTCGAAACCCCAGTATCCAGACCTGCAGAAGCTAAAAAGCCGTTCTCCGCGCCCCTCCGCGTCCTCCGCGGATCAAAAAGCCGTTCTCAGCGGATCAAAAAGGTGTTCACCGTTTCGGTCCGTGGCGGAGTGGCTCGACAACGCCCGGCCCGGCCCTGCCACCCCCTAACCCCTAGCCCCTGCCGTTCTGCAGTTCCCCGATGAGCGCGGCCAGCTCCGCGGCCTGCATCTCCGTCGACTTGTCCGTGCGGCCCTTCGTATGCGTGTGCACCAGCCGGGGTCCGATTGTGGGCCACCTATCGCCGTGCACGGCCCGGCCGAGCGTATGCAGGTGCTGGAGCGAGTGTTCTTCCTCCGAGCTGGATTCGGCCTGCGGCGGCGGCATCACCAGCGCGCCATCGGGGGGCGAAGCGCGGCGAATCTTCAAAAAATGCTCACCGTACTGCCCGTCGCCCAGCGTGACACTATACCAGTGATGGCCTTGTTTCTCGCGATGCAGCGCGAGCGTACCGTCTTCCAGGTGGATATAGGAGGGCCAGCCTGCGTCGTCGATATCCCAGCTGCAGGCGTAGCCGCAGAACGTGGGTTGCGTCACCCGCGGCGGCTGCACCTGTTCGCGGGCGGCGCTGAGCTCTTGCAGCTGCTCCAGGAGCCGGTCGACTTTAGAGTCGAGCTGTTCGATCTTATCCTGCAGCGGGACTGCCCATTCGGGGGTTTTGGCAGACATACTATTTCCTTTCTATAGTGGTTTCACCTTGGTGTTCTCCGCGCCCCTCCGCGGAAAAAAAGCCGTTCTCCGCGTTCCTCCGCGTCCTCCGCGGATCAAAAAGGTTTTCACCGTTTCGGGATATGCGCGGCGCCATATTCTGGGCGCGGTCCGTCTTGGCGCCGCCGTTTCCGGATAAGCGCGCCGCCATATTCTGGGCGCTCCGCTTGTCTATGGGTCTGTTACCGGTCGAAGAGGACCGGCTGCTGCGAGGATTATACCACGGCGAACGGTTTTACTGTCCACCGAGAGCCGCGGCGGGTGGCATTGTTTACGGTCTTATGGCGAGAGGCGGGGCAGGTGCCGGGCCTGGCTTTGTCGGGAGGGCCGTCAGTTTGCGGGCGGCCTCCCGGTATCTCACGGAACTGAGACGATAGTCTCAACGGACAGCGGGCCGTTCTCATCCTTCACATAGAGGCTCGATGGCAGTGGGCGGTCTCTGTCCTCGTATATCTCCACAACCGCGCAAAAGGCGTCTTCCACGTTCGCCAGGGCCTCCACCATCGTGTCGCCCTCGGTAATCAGCTCCGGCAGCAATGGAGAAGTGACGGTGTAGCCCCCCTCGGGCTGAGGCTCCAGCACCAGCGGTATCTTCGCTATCATTGCCCCTCCATTTCATCAAAGGCCCAACCCTGAAACTGGGATTGTACCATTATGGATTCTTCAGAGTGTGGCCGGTCGTCGGTGACATCGTGATGATACAGAAGTCCGACGCGATCGTCAAAGCCCACGGTGGAGAGCCGCCTGGCTTTGGTGAACTGCACTGCGCGGGGATGCCTAGTGCGGACCCCTCACTCCTCGCCCTTCCCCCCTGCCGTTCCACTATCCACTATCCACTATCCACTGCCCTTCCCACATTGACACGACATTGCCACGCAAATGCCGCCAAATGACACGCCAATAACATAAGAAAGTGATATACTTAGTGTTTATGCCGCCTTCAGACAGTAGCCGGTGGTTAGCCGTCACTGACTGCGGCAATAAATTGAAGTCAAACGTGACGCGGAGGAATGAATTCATGTCGAAGAAGGCATCGGCAACCCATCTTCCGCCTACGCCGTGAGCGGCAAGGGCTTTCTCGGCTCCGCGGAGGGGGCGGAATGGAAGGCAAGACAGAATATGCGATGCTCTTGATCGTGGTCGTCCTGCTGGGCGCGGCCGGGATTGCGACGGCGCAGGAGGGCGGGGGCCTGGGACGGCAGATTGCGAACTTTTTTACGGACCAGGGGAACCTGGAGACGACTGTTCCGCCGTCGCTGCCGCGTGACAACGCGCCGACGCCCGCGTTAGAGCCGCCGGGCCCGCCGTCGGACTCGGATTCAAGAGCGCCGCGGGTCGCGCCCCCGGGAGCCAATACACCGCAAGCAACGCCAACGCCGGCGCAACAGAGTAAACCCCCGGGCCCGCCTTCCGACGCGGATTCAAGCGCCCCGCCGGTCGCGTCGCCGGGAGCCAACACACCGCAAGCAACGCCGACACCGTCGCAACAGAGTAAACCCCCGGGCCCGCCATCCGACGCGGATTCAAGCGCCCCGCCGGTCGCGCCTCCGGGAGCCAAAACACCGCAAGCAACGCCGACACCGGCAACAGAGTGAGCCGGCAGGGCCTCGCCTAGCCCCTAACCCCTAGCCCCTGCCGTTCCCCTGCCGTTCCACTATCCACTATCCACTATCCACTGCCGTCCCGCCGTTCTCCGCGCCCCTCCGCGTCCTCCGCGGATCAAAAAGCAGTTCCGCCGTCCCTCACTCCTCGGCCCCATGCACCAAAACCAGCGTCCCCGGATTCACCCTCGTGCTGAACATCCAGCCGCTGTCCTCCGCGTCGTACATCGTGGGCGTCGCCCACTCGAACAGCCACTTCGCGTCGGCCTCGGTCATGTTCACGCAGCCGCGGCTCATCGGCGTCCCGAAATTACTGTGCCAGTAGGTCCCGTGAAAACCGTAATCCTCATGGAAATACTGGACATGCCTCACCTCGGTCACGTGATAGGCATCGCCTGCCGCCCGGCTCCCGCCCCGCATATCCTGCATGCCGATCTTGACCCAGAGCCGAAACTCTCCGGTGACGGTGGGCGACGCGGCCACGCCCGACGAGATCACAAAGACGCGCACGGGCACCACGCCCTCATAGGCGATTGCCAGCTGCTCCTTCAGGTCCACCTCGATCCAGCGCTCGCTCAAGGTGGGGTAGCGGTCCTCGTCCAGCCTGTCGTCCACGCCTTGCAGCAGCTCCAGCCCCTCGGCCGACGGCACCCGCAGGGCCTGGCCCGGCTCCGGCACACTCCCGTTCGGCATCCCGTTCAACCGCGCCAGCGCGGCCGGATTCACGCCGTACCAGGCGGCAATATCCTCGAGCAGCTCGTCCTCCTGCACGGTATGGAAAGCCGGCCGGACCTGCCCCGGCTGCATCTCGGCGAACGGCGCGGCCGGCTGCTGCGCGGACACTGCGTGCGCGGACAGAGGCGCGGGCGCCAGCGTGTGCGGCACGAGGAGCTCCTGCCCCATCTGCAGCCAATCCTCCGAGGAAAGCTCGTTGATCGCCATCAGCCTGGAAAGGCTGATGCCATGCTTTCCCGCCAGCAGAAAGAGGGTATCGCCCGGCTGCACGGTGTAGAGCAGATAGTCCTCCGCGTCCGCACCCGGCCCGGCCTCGCCCAGCAGCCCCTCCGGCTCCGCACCCTCTGCTGCCTCCGCACTTTCGGCTGCCGCGCTCAGAAGCCCTTCCGGCTGCGCGCTCTCCGGCGTCTCGACCAGAAGCCGCTGCCCGTACCAGACAAAATCCACGTCCGGCAGATCGTTCAGCGCCTGCAGCTCGGCGACGGTGGTCCCATAGGCTTTCGCGATCTCGCTCAGCGTCTCACCCGGCTGGACAATATGCTCTTCAGAGGCGGACGCGCGGCCGGCCGTCCACATGAAGGCCGCGGCAACGGCCAGAATAAGAGCCACTGTCCCGCGGGCAAGGGATCTGATATGCTGTCCCATAAGATTGCCCCCAATAATAAGATAAAAACAGGTACGCAATGAAGTAATAAAGAATTATATAACATAACGGAAAAACAGGCGCTAAGCGCGCGCACAGTGCGCCGGAGGATCAGCACATGAATATATCCGACGAACAGGTGAGAGCCGGACAGGCCGTCTATACGAAGCGCAGTCTGCGCCTCTACGACCTGGTCGTGCTCGGGCTCACAAACCGCCTGGTGTGGAAATGCCCCACGCCGGGCCTGCTCGCGCACTACAACAGACACGTCAGCGCCAACCACCTCGACGTGGGCGTAGGGACGGGCTACTTTCTCGAGCGTTGCCGCTTCCCTTCAGACGCCCCCCGCATCGCTCTCCTCGACATCAACCGGAGCTCGCTGGCGTTCGCGGCGGCGCGCATCGCACAGCGCACGCCGGAAAAGTACCTGCGCAACGTGCTCGAGCCGCTCTCCATCGACGCGGCCAATTTCGACTCGGTGGGCCTTAATTACCTTCTCCACTGTCTGCCCGGCGCCATCGGCTCCAAGAGCGTCGTACTGGACCATCTCAAGGCGCACATGAATCCCGGCGCGGTCCTCTTTGGCTCAACGCTCCTTCAGGGCGGCGTCTCCCGCGGCTGGGCGGCCAGGCGTCTCATGGCCTTCTACAACGGCAAAGGCATCTTCTGCAACCGGGACGACCACCTGCAGGGGCTCGAGCAGGCCCTCGCCCAGCGCTTCCCCGACCACTCCATCCAAGTCGCCGGCTGCGCCGCCCTCTTCTCCGCCCGCCTCTAACCCCCTGCCG